>NZ_JBXCJE010000007.1:0-191987 GCF_056786535.1 Sporosarcina sp. Y352 | reverse complement strand
ATTAGTTGGAACGCCGTATGAAGCGAAAGTTTCACGTACGGTGTGAAGTGGGGGAAAAGCTGACGATAACTTCAAAGGCTTACCTATCACTATAACAACAGTAATGCTTTTCTAATTAAACTAACGAAGCAGGTTACTTTGAGAGTCGAGTATTTAATTAAACAAATTTATTGTTACCGTTCAGGTTATTACGTGTTTGAGAACAGAGAAGGTGAGGGTGCAATCTATAATTTAACAAATGAAAAAACAACGGTAAAAGTGCATAGTATCCTTTTACCATTGCTTTATTTCAATATATAGTTCGGAATTTGAATCTTTAATACTCGAGCTCTTATATAGAATAAGGGGAACATTCTTCGTTAATGAATCAGTGCTTCATGACAACTCAAGAAAGATTATTTTTATCTTTCCTATGACTCATTCAGAAACTTTAATGACAATTTTACCAAAAGCACCTCGACCTAGATGCTCGTACGCTTTGATAGCCTCGTCGAAAGAGTACACTGTATCGATCACTGGGTGAATATTTAGTTCATTGAAGGCTTTGTTCATGTCATCGAAAGCTTTGCGGTGACCTACATAGATGCCATGAATCTGTGCTTGCTTGGCTAATAGTGTAAATAAATTCACTTCTGCCATCATGCTTTTCAGGAACCCAATGATATAAATATGTCCTTGAAGTGCAAGCGCCTCGATTGAGCGGTTAATACTATCTCCGCCAACAACCTCTAAAATATGCTGCGCACCTTGACCATTTGTTAGTTTTAATACTTCTTGTTCCCAATCAGGTGTCTTCACATAGTTGATGACTTCTTTTGCGCCTAATTCTTTCACTCGCTCACCTTTTGCATCACTGCTTGTTGTCACAATTACCCGTGCACCTAACGCAGAAGCCATTTGAATTGCAAAAACAGACACGCCTCCAGTACCTAAAACAAGTACTGTATCACCAGCTTTGATTTTGCCGTATTCGACTAATGAAAACCATACTGTTAATGGAGCAATTGGCAGTGTTGAGGCTTCTTCATCTGTTAAATTCGCTGGCGCCATGACCGCTGCATATTCTTCTAATAACATATATTCTGCAAGCCCACCATCATTTGGTCCACCTACTGCTGTTGGTGCATAATCTTCACTCGGTGCCCCAACTACCCATTTCGTATAAAGATGTGAAACAACACGATCCCCTACATTAAACTGTGTAACTTCTGCACCAATGCTCTCAACAATACCAACTGCATCCGATACAGGAATAAATGGTTTGCTCATTAATTCTGGTAAATAATCGCCGTCCATTATTGATTTATCACGAAAATTCAGAGATACTGCCTTTACCTTAATTAGAATTTGTTTTGGTCCTGGTGTTGGTTTTTCCATCTCAACTAATTTTAAGTTTTCTAATCCTACACCTTGTTTTTGCCATGCTTTCATTTGATCATTTCCTTTCTAATTTGTATAAGATATCGAAGGTGAAGTAGGTGCAATCTCTTATCCCAGTTCCTCGATGACTTTCCTCTGCAGGTCTATGCCTATTTTTTAATACGAAATTGACATGGTTCAAACAAATCATTTCGCCATGCTTGCTTGCAAAATCCATGTTACTTTATATATGATAAGTTGAATAGTACGCACATTTTTGTTTGGTACTATACATTTTGTATCATAGTATATTTTTTATACTACCTAAAAAAGGAGTGACGATATGAGCAATATAAAGAAAGAAATCAATGAGGATACGTACCCTTGCCCAGTGGAGCTAACCGTTGAAGTCATCGGAGGAAAATGGAAAGGGCTAATTTTATATCATTTGACTTCTGGCACCAAACGATTTAATGAATTAGGTAGATTATTACCGAAAACAACACAGCGTATGTTGACGTTACAACTTAGGGAACTAGAAAAAGATGGCATCATTCATCGAGAAATTTACAAAGAGATCCCACCAAAAGTGGAATATTCGCTAACCAATTTTGGTGAAACATTAAAGCCAATCATCTTTTTAATGAGAGACTGGGGCGAAGCGTATGAAAACGAGGTTTTACTAAAACGAAAAACAAATGAAGGTGAATAAATTATTGTACTAACAGGTGCTTTACTTTACTAAAAGTAGAGCCTTTTTCATATTTTCCGTACTAACATAAAGGCTTTGTTGGATTAAGTATTTCGTGAAGCCTCAATTGAAACAATGCATAAACCACTTTAATAGTATGAAAAAATTCTAGTAATGAAAGCACTAATCAGCGTAGGAGGAATGGTTATGTCAAATAACGTAAAACAGAGAAGGATCATTTTAGATTTAGCTGTTACATTAGATGGTTTTATTGAAGGAGAAAATGGAGAAGTTGACTGGTGCATTATGGACCCTGATATGGGGTTCACTGATTTCTTGAATCAAATAGATACGATTTTTTATGGTAGAAAAAGTTATGATTTATGGGGACAATATATTCCGAAAATAGAAGACTCTGCTAGCGAAAAAGAACTTTGGGGAATGGTTCATAGTAAAGAGAAATATGTGTTTTCCAGAACACAAATAGGGACCGATCATCGAGCACTCTATATCAATGAAAATATTCTTGAAGAAGTAAATAAATTGAAGAATAAGCCTGGTAAAGACATCTGGCTATATGGCGGAGCAAGTCTCATTACTACTTTTATAAATTTAGGGCTTGTCGATGAATTTAGATTATCCATTCACCCTGTTATTTTAGGAGCAGGAAAACCGATGTTTATAGATATAAAACAGAGGCTGAATTTAAAAATGGTACAGCAAAGAACGTTCTCTTCTGGCGTTGTGCAACTAATTTATCATAGGGATGACAATTAATAAAAAATTGTAGTGAATCTTATAAGATAAGACTCGATAGCAGCTGTCACTTAAACTACCAAAGGATAGAATTATTGCAATAGAAATGGAAACCCTAAGATAATGGGTTTCCCTTAAAATTGTTGAAGAAGGTTTCCTTATTGGTTAGATAAGTTATTCATTGGAATGATCATCGATTGCTTGGACAGCTAGTTCCAGCGATGTAATTCTTCTTTCTAAAAGCGTTCTCTGCGAACTACCTACCTTTGACTTAGCGTAAATGTTCTCAATTGATGGGAATAACCCGGTAAGCACATTGCGAGCTTCCGCTAAATCTTCCTGGGTGTAATGATGGGGTTCATTATTCCAAACGTTTTCTAGCATAGCTAAGCCGATGCTAAGAGCATTGAGTCGTTTCTTTAATAAGGTAGTATTTGCGCCTTTCTGAGTCATCTGAGCTAAGGCCTTTTCGCATTTACTGATTGTCGATTGAAAGGATTTAATGGATTCCACTTTATCAACTATTGATGCGTTTTCCATGTTCTAGCTTTCCTTTCTTCGTCTTCGAATTATTTTGAACCTGATTTCGCTATTTCTGTAACCAAGAATATCATTTTACGTTACTTAAAAAGATTAACCAAGTTTATATCCACTATCAAAAAGACGATGGTCTCCATTCCGAAAGAGCTTCTGGTGGGCAACTAGAATTCGCATACCTCATTCTATCAACTCTCCCATTTTAGACTATCAAACTAACTTACACACTTTATGCGACAAACCCTCTGAATTTATACTTTACGCACCATTTTCACTAGTGTCTGTGCAAGCCTATGTTGTTCATCGGTAGATCCAGTTTTCAAAAGTTCCATTACCATATTCAATTCCAGGCAGCTGGGTTCTTCGTGTTCGACGGGATAATTTGTAACTAACTCCGTAGGTTTAACATGCTTTTCATCACTTAACCCCATGTTTTTACCTAACTCAACTCTCTCTAAATGCATGTAGGGTCACACTCCTTTAATGTTATATATATAGCATGGGTAATTCTTGTCAAAATATACAGTAGAACCATAGTGAATTTCGATAAGTGAAAGTCGGCTTCATTTTAATAGGACCCAACTTCATTCAATTACATCCTTTATTGCTGTTCTTCAAAGGCTTTAAAAGAAGTTATTAATGCAAAATCAGAAAATGAATGAACAGTCTGAGGTGAAAACAAAGTGAAAAAACACTTTGGGAAAATTAAATTAGAAAACAAAATTCTGCAACAAGTAAAGTAGGGGCTGTCCCCAAAGTCAATGTTGACAATGGTACAGCCCCAGTTTGTTATGTTTCATCCCGTCCATATGCAAGTATGTTTCGTTCAGGATGTTTTTTCCTTATTAGCCTCTAATGCCATCGTTTTCTTGCTCCCAATTAGATACAATAACAGAATAACAATCATGGAAGCTGCAGAATAAGTAAAGGTCATGCCGTACCCAACATTTTTTGCTAAGAATCCAAGTCCTACTGATCCGACGGCCAAACCAAAATCTATAAAGATAAGAAGCATAGAATTGGCTGTTGCTTTTTTCTCGGGTGGAACAAGGGTTAATGCCCAAGCTTGAATAATTGGATGGATTATGGCAAAAGCGATACCGAATAATACCCCTGAAACGATAACCATCCACATCTTAGTTGAGAAACCTAACAAGATCAAACCTACTGCCCCTGAAATGGCACCAGGAATAATAAGAATTCTGTGACCGAATCTGTCGAATATTTTACCTGAGAAAGCACGAACTAATACCATCGCAATTCCCTGTGCGATAAAAAACTGTGAAATACTTCCTCCAACCTTGATTTCTTTACCAAACGGCCCCATAAAGTTTACAGTTCCTGCTATTGCCATATAATTGAATGCTACCAAAATACATGGAAGAAGGACACGCTTATCGAACATGTACGTATAGAAAGGTTCTTTATTTGTCTCCTGTGGAATTTCCTTTTCTGTTTTAACCGTATTTTTTGTGAAAAAACTGCACAAAAATGAAAAGAACATAAGACCTAGTGTTACCATCATCATCGATCGGAATGAATAAGTTGTGAGATAAGAAATAGCGATTAGTGGCCCAATTGTTGTCCCAACGCTTGTAGACATTGCGAAATAGACAATGCCCTCACCCAACCGAGATTTAGGAACAATATTACTTGATATTGTAAAGACTAAACTCGTCAGCATACAAAATCCAATACCTTGTAGTGCTCTAATGACTATTAGAAATCCGATGGAGTCGTCTATAAAAGTAAGACCGATTGTGCCCATAAAATAAACTAGGGATATGATGAGGAGCAATTTCATATTCACTTTTTGGATAATTACACTCGCAAAGAATCGCGTAATTAGTGATGCTGTCATTAAGGTCGTGGTCATAATTCCTGCAATCGTAGGATTATCACTAATGGTTGATACAAAAATGGGGAAACCTGCTGTAATCATATAAAATGAAGCGAACATTACTAAAGACAATAATATAATAATTAAATATTGGCTTGTCCATAGTTTAACTTTTCCTTTACCCATCCTTTATAAGACCGCCTCTCAGCTATTTTTAAAAATAGAGATGATTTGTATGTGGAAATTGCTAATTAAATCATGACAGATTTATTCTTCCCTGCTAATTTAAAATTATGTAACGTTTTTTCAATGAAAGGGATTAATCATAAAAATACTTGCGTAGATGGTACACCTTAAAAAATAATAAATTAAGTGTTGTTAGGGATGGGCGAAAATATAAAAGATTCTATTTTGTAAGAGAAAATGTTCTGTACGCTACAATTGCATATACCAAAATAAAAAATCAGCCATGTACGTTAATGGCTGATTTACGCTTCACATTGTTATTCTTTTTATCAGAATCTACTCATTGTGGTACGCACGGAACCAATTACTGTTTAATTACTTACAATAACTTCAATTGGTTCTGCTACGATATTCCATTCCTCGCCCAGCATTGTGAATGTATGTTTAACAAATACTTGCGCCGTACCTGTAGATACTGCTTCAATCGTATTCCCGCTCAAAAGAACTTCATTCGTATCCTCCATAACAAATAACTCCGAAGTTATATTTTGTTTTTTATCGACTCTATAGTTTGTAAAAGCTTTCGCTTGAACAGTTGACGTTTTTCCTGTTTTTAAGTTGATTTTCTTAATTGGAGATTCAAGCTTAATCGGTGAGTCTGTTAGCCACTGCATATAGTCAGTGATTGGCCCAATTAATCCTTGTTTTAATTTTTCTTGGAAAGGATCTTCAGTCCTAAACGTCCAATGCATACTTAACATGCCTCTTTGGCGCATATACGTTGTGAATTCTTTGTACACACTTCCATAACTTGCGTTAAGCGTGACGTTCTTGCTTGTCCCATAATCCATCATTTTCTCTGCATTTTTAATCTTTGCAGTTTCAGTTGCCGGAACAGCAGCAGAATAAAGATAGCCAACAGGGATCTCGGGATTGAGTTTATTGGATAGGGCCATGCTTTCTAAGTTGAAACTTTGAAGGACGACTTGATCGACCATGCCTTGTTGCTCAATTTCATCAATAATTTGCTGTTCGATTCCGGTGGCTTTCAACTCGACAAGCAAGATGACGTCTTTTCCCTTGAACCCTTGTAAGAATTCTGTGAAGGTGGGAACTCTTTCTCCCGCGAATTCTTCGCTGAATTTAATGCCTGCGTCAAGTTGTTGAATTTCTTCTAGTGTCAAATCTGCAACCTTACCGGTACCATTCGTCGTTCTGTTGACGGTACCATCATGCATGATAACGAGCTGATTGTCTTTTGTCAGTTGAACATCCGTTTCAATCATGTCTGCACCAAGATCATAGGCTAACTGGTAACTGATCATTGTATTTTCAGGCGTAAGGGAAGGGACTCCTCTGTGCGCAGCTACAATTGGCCTTTGGACAATCGTGTTTTCCGGGTATTTACTAAAAGCTTGTGCCGAAGACTCGGGGTGATCCGTAATAATACCGTCTACGCCGAAGTGAATTAATTCATGTGCTGTTTTTTCAGAGTCCGCGCCAACTCCCCAAACAGACACCATCCGTGTATGCAACATATGGACAAGTTCCGCAGAAAGAAGTTTTTGAGGGATAATCGCAACTTTTGCATTGCTCGCATGGACATCCCTGATAAGTTTGTTCACATCATGTTTATTGAAAGAATTCTTGTTATAAACGACTCCACCACGCGCAGTTGGATAGCGTGTCGTAATAGATTTAACGATAGAAGGGTTTGTTGAGACAATATGGAAGTCTGTCGTTTGTGTTTCATTCAAAATATTGATGAGGTGCTCTTCAAGATCACTTTCTTCAATATGAATGATTGGAATCTTCTTGTTTTTAATGGAAAGTAGAGCCTCCGAGAGCGGCATCTTGTTTACAGTTAGTTCGTTTGCTGGGCCTTTTTCTACGAGTAATCGAACAGATGAAAAGTCTGTCTCCTCATTCGTAGGTAAAGAATTGGCGATGAGTGTAGGGGGGTTAATGATATTCGTTTCGGGTTCTTTTGGTAAGAAAGCACCTGAGTTTTTTAAGGGAGGCAATTCTCCTTCAAAGCTAGTCACGTTAACGTTATCGAATTGAACGGTGGAACCTGTTGCTTGGAAACCAATATCCCCTGATAACCAAGTTGACGCTAAATCTGTATTTACGACAAGTTTGTCATTAATGAACTGCTGGACGCGATTTTTACTTGCAATAATTTTAACACGGTAAGATTTATTGTATTCGAATTTCTCTGTAAAGAAAGTTGCTTCTGGTACAACCCATTTGTTTTGCGAATTTCTTTCGGCAAACTCCAATCCATTTAAAGCGGTTGTCCCTCTCCGAATTGCAAATTGGTAATATGGATAGTTTTCCGACTGGATCCTGTACATCATAGAAGCCCATCGCGTATCTTCCACAGCGGAAAGGAATGTCATATCAGCTTCAAAAATATAATCTCCTGTTTCTGTATTTAAGGGAACGACAACTCTTGCGGGAGCTGAAGTTGCAGATGAGGTTAACTTTAACGCACCATCTAAGACTTCTGCTTTCCCTTGAACAACTTTCCAGCCCTCCGGTAAAGCACCATTTGCAATACCATCAAAATTTTGCTCAACTAAAACCGTCCGATCCTCACTTGCCTGTACGTTTGGACCGACTAGTAGGACAGAGGAAACTGTCGTCACCGTCAATGCAGCAGCGACAAAAGCTTTCGCAATAAGATTTTTATTGTTCTGAAATACGTTCAAGATTCTACCTCCCTCTTCTTCAAAGTATCGTACGGTTTAACTCTATCTCTGGTTTGTTAACGCAGTATTAAGATAGTGTGTAAAAGTTGTCAATTGCTGTAATTCATAGATTATGTAGCTTTAATAACGAGTGATTGGTTCGATCATCGGCTTATTTTAGCTGGGCAATAGATGATGTGAAAGGTTTTTGTGGTTTTATCAGAAGGTGGCAAGCGCATTAAATAAAAAATTCCCTAGAGAGGAAATGAGGAATACTACGTTGTTGGCGCATACAGTGTAGTACAATTTCTAAGCGGTTCGTATAAGTATAAAATTCTATATGAAAAGGCCTTTTACTTTTCGAAAACCTGTATATTACAGTAGGGACATACTGCGTAGCAATGATATTTCAATAGTTTTTATAAATCTCAAACTTACATAAAAATGAGCTAGGAAAATTATATCCAAGCTCATTGTATTTTGATGTCGGGTTTTTACTAAAACTACCACTTAGCGCAAACAAACAAGTCCTACTCGATTGTTGTTATACCTTCTGGAAAAACACCTCCCTGGATCCATTTTTCAATCATTTGATTAAAAAAATTAGGATTCACCAAGGGTATTCCGTGGCCCACGTTAGGGATAATGATTCCTGTACAATTTGCATTCGCCAAAACGATGTCCATCGCTGATTTTTTCATCACGGCTTTTTCTTTTTCGCCAACCGTAACAACTATATTGCACTGTGCGTTGCTGAAATCTTTGGGTATTGTAAACGACATATTTTCTTCTAGTATTCTAATAAGTGTATCTGCCTTCATTTGAGAACTTTCCTTGTAATAGGTTTCAAAGTGTTTTTCATCAACGTAGAGTGCTTTCGCTTGAAGCTTTGAAAAAGATTTATTTTTCACTAATGGAAAAGTTAGTTTTATAGCCGGCCTAATCATATTTCTAACAAATGCATTCGGTCTTACTAAAGCGCTGTTTATAAATGCATAATTAATTAAATTTGGTTGCATACTTAACATTTGAATCGTTACTTGTGCCCCTAATGAAAATCCAATAACAATTACTTTTTTACCGTTTGCTATTTTTCCTATCAAGTCATTTACTTTTTCTGCACTTAATTGAATTGAAAAGTTTTCTTGTTCTGGTAAATCAATTGTGATGCAATGATAATGACTGAAGTATTGAATTTGTTCATCCCACATCCAACTACTTACGCCACCACCATGTAAAAATACCATTAATGATGCATTCTTATCCCCATACTCTTGGTAATGTAAATCCAACTCATTCACCTCATTTGCAATTATTTCTCTTAATTTTAAGTAGAAACCTTCACAATCTCATCCTTAGTTTACTATAAATATCCAATTTGGACCTCTTTATAATATCTCTATATTCCGTTAAATGAATTGTCACTTGCTTAAGGGAAAAGCAGAGAATACAATGTAACAGGTGCTTATATTGTCGTAAATTGCATCTTCAAGCATTTACACTCTCTAATAGGAAGTCATCTATTCATTTCTTTTAAAATAACTGCATTTATCACTAGGATATTGTAGGGACGAGGCAGGCGAATATTCACAACAGGAAAACCGAAAAGGGAGTCACTTCTAACCAATCGACATAGTCCAGTGAAGATAGCGGTTTTCAAGCCTTTTAACTATACAAATACCTAACATCAATTCTGAAATAAATGGAAAGGATTAAACCATAATATCAACGCATCCTAAGTGATCATCTCAAGAGTGAATTCTTAACAATCCTTAACACAAAGTCACTTGTTTTTAATGAAATTTACAAAACCTTTACAATAAACCTGTTGAAAATTTACACTAGGCGATTATTCTGGTATTAGACAAAATACGACATAAAACTACCTACTCTATTTTTAGGAGGTCACAAATGATTAGTTTGAAAAATATGAAAACGGGGATATTAATGTTGTCTCTGGTTACTTTATTATCCGCTTGTAACAGCAATGATGAACCCGGCGAACAAGGGTCAAAAGGCAGTCATGCCACAGTTGCTATTTCAGGCTCAACCTCTGTAGGACCGCTTGCTGAAAAGCTTGCTCACGCCTATTCAGAGCAGGATAATACAAAAATTGAAATAAACCAAATTGGTTCATCTGCAGGTATTACCAATGCAATCAGTGGTGTGTCTGAAATCGGTATGTCTTCACGTGATTTAAAGGAAGAAGAACGAGCGAGTGGATTGAAAGAAATCGTTATTGCTTATGACGGAATTGTCGTAGTAACGCATCCAACGAATAAAGTAAAAGATCTAACGATGGAGCAAGTAAAGGAAATTTTTACGGGTAAAGTGACGAACTGGAAAGAACTTGGTGGAGATGATTTGGAAATTGTTGTTGTCTCTCGTGAGGATGGTTCAGGGTCGCGTGATGCTTTCCAAGAAATCGTCGATTACAGCTCTGGCGAATTAATAAGAAATGCAATTATCGCAAGTGGTAACGGTAATATTAAAACAACTGTAGGGAACAATAAACATGCAGTGGGCTTTGTTTCATTTGAATATATCGATGAGTCCATTTCGACAATCGATATTAATGGCGTAGAAGCAACAGCAGAAAATGTTCTAAAAGAACAATACACTTTGTCTAGACCCTTCTTATTTGTGCATAAAGAAGGCGAGTTATCAGAAGCAGGTCAACGATTTATAGATTTCATCTTAAGTGAAGATGGTCAACTCATTGCAGCTGAAACAGGAGCCATTCCAATTAAATAAAGAATGACTAAAACATAATATTTAGCGTGATTTTGGAGGAATAAAGTGTGTCTATCCCAACAACTAATAAGCAGTCCGTAGCAATCGGTAAAGCGAATAAAAGGAAGTATATGTTAGAGAAGGTATCATCACGAATTTTCTTGATTTGTGCACTTCTTTCAGTCATCACTTTATTGTTAATCATTGGATTTGTATTTTATAAAGGAGCTCATCCCTTTGTCGCAGAGGGCTACAGCTTTATAGATTTCATCTTTGGTTCTGATTGGGTACCGAGTGAAGATAAATTCGGTATATTCCCAATGATTGTTGCATCTATTTATGCAACAATTGGCGCATTGATACTTGGAGTTCCTATTGGTTTATTTACAGCTATTTTCTTAGCAGAAATTGCTTCTAAACGGGTAGCTAAAATTATTTCACCAGCCATTCAGTTGCTAGCGGGTATCCCATCTGTACTATACGGTGTATTCGGACTTGCGATCATTGTTCCGTTTTTACAAGATACATTCGGTTTAGTGAAAGGACAAAGCTTACTCGCAGTTATTCTGGTGTTGGCAATCATGATGTTACCGACAATCGTAACTGTAGCAGAGACGGCGATTCGTGCTGTCCCTCAAACGTATCGTGAAGGATCATTAGCACTTGGCGTTTCCCATATTGGGACCATTTTTAAAGTCATTGTCCCAGCAGCTAAGTCGGGAATTATGACGGCAGTTGTCTTAGGGTTAGGTAGAGCAATCGGAGAAACGATGGCAGTTATCTTAGTAGCTGGTAATAGTTTAATCGTCCCTACGAGCTTAACAGATAGTGTTCGACCACTTACGACAAATGTTGCATTGGAAATGGGTTATGCATTCGGCACACATCAGGGAATGTTGTTTGCAACGGGCATTGTTTTATTCTCATTCATATTAATTTTGAATTTTGTATTAGCCAGAATCAGTGCGAAGGGTGGCAACTAAGATGAGACAATTTAAAGATAACTTGTTGCGTGGCCTTTTATGGTTCTCGGCATTCTTATCGGTTGCTGTCCTCGTTATGATTGTTGGATTCATTTTTTATAAAGGATTTCGTTTAATCAGTTTCGATTTCATCTTTGGCGATTATTCACCAACTGGTGGCGGCGGTATTTGGCCAATGATTGTAACAACAATCTACACAATTGTTATTTCATTGATCATTGCAACACCCATTGGGATATTAGCGGCCGTTTACTTGCAAGAGTATGCGAAACAAGGTCGATTGGTAAGAGTCATACGTTTTGCAACAGAAAGTTTGACAGGAATCCCCTCGATTATTTACGGTTTGTTTGGGGCAGTATTCTTTGTAACAACCTTAAAGTTAGGCATGTCGATTATTGCCGCTTCATTGACATTAACGATTATTGTTTTACCTGTCATCATCCGAACAACGGAAGAAGCTTTGAAAACAGTACCTGCAACGTATCGTGAAGGTTCGTTGGCACTTGGAACAACGAAGCTACAAACCTTATATAAGGTGATTTTACCGAATGCCATGCCGGGAATTTTGTCTGGTATCATCCTATCTGTAGGACGAATTGTTGGTGAGTCAGCTGCCATCTTCTTAACTGCAGGAACTGTTGCTGCCATGCCAGAGGGGATCTTTTCATCCGCTCGAACGTTGACGGTTCACTCTTACTTAGTCACACAAGAATCGGGAGACATTGAACTTGCTGCGGCAGTGGGTATTGTTCTAATCGTTATCATTTTAATCATCAACCTTTCAGCGACTTACATATCAAAGATATTAAACAAAGGAACCAACAAATAAGGAGTGCTTACCAATGACTACAGCAGTAATGGAACCAGCGATCACACAAAATCAATCAGGAGAGGTATTTGCGCATATGGAGCAAAATATAGGACGTACATCGAAAATTAATGTAACGGATTTGAATTTATTCTATGGTGAGAAACAAGCGCTGTTCGGCGTCGATCTTGCTATTCGTGAAAATGAGGTTACTGCTTTAATTGGACCTTCAGGGTGTGGCAAATCGACTTTTTTACGTACATTAAACCGCATGAATGATTTAATTGATGGTGTGAAAATTACAGGTGAAGTTGTCATTGATCAAGAAAGAATATATAGTTCAAGTGATGTCATCAAATTACGGACAAAAGTGGGAATGGTGTTTCAAAAACCGAATTTATTCCCAATGAGCATTTTTGACAATGTTGCGTATGGTCCAAGAGGACAAGGCATCACGAATAAAAAAGAATTAAATAAAATTGTAGAAGAGAGTTTACGCGGAGCAGCCATTTGGGATGAGGTAAAAGATCGTCTTAAAACTTCAGCACTGGGTCTGTCTGGTGGTCAGCAACAGCGTGTTTGTATTGCACGTGCCATCGCAATGAAACCAGATGTGATTTTAATGGATGAACCTACTTCTGCACTCGATCCAATTTCTACATTAAAAGTTGAAGAACTCATTACAAATTTGAAAAAAGAGTTTACAATTGTTATTGTTACACATAACATGCAACAAGCTGCACGAATCTCGGATAAAACAGCATTTTTCTTGAACGGAGAAGTTGTTGAGTACGATGATACAGATAATATTTTCTCTACACCTAAGGATCAAAGAACAGAGGATTATGTCACAGGTCGATTCGGATAACAGGGGGTAACTGATGATTATGCGTGAAAACTTCGAAAAGAATTTAGAGGAATTGAAAAAGAAAATTACCTATATGGGCGAACTATCCATTACTGCCCTAGAAAGATCAATCAAAGCCTTGAAAACACAAGACGTTGAGCTGGCTATCAAAACCATCGAGGGCGATACAGCGATTGATAATATCGAAATGGATATTAACCAGTTTGCCATCTGGATTATGGCTAAAGAAGCACCGATTTCAAGGGATTTACGTGAAATCATTGGGGTACTTAAAATTTCATCTGAAATTGAACGAGTTGGCGATTTCGCCGTCAATATTGCAAAATCAACGATTAAAATTGGTCAGACAACATCTTTACTGGACTTAACACAAGTAGAGAAGATGAAAGATCTATCAGTTGAAATGCTTGGAAAAGCACTCCAATCCTTTTTCGATGAAAATATGGTACTTGCAAAAGAAGTTGGCGACTTAGAGGATGAAGTGGATGAATTAAGTGGTGACAACTATAAAAAACTGACTGATTATCTAAGTGAACATCCAGAAGAAACCAATCAGCTTGTCCAATTAATCTTTGTAAATCGTTACCTTGAAAGAACAGCAGACCATATCACAAATATCGCTGAGAGTGCAGCATATTTGATCAAAGGTCAGATATATGATTTTAACTCGTAACTTTTAGTTAAACAGGGTTATCTTATGGATCGGGGAATTGCCGGTCTGTGGGATGATCCTGTTTTTTTGTTGTTTTTGGGGAGGTTTTCAACCTACTCGGTGCAGTGTTCAAGGAAGGTCCGGAAGTGTCCAACCAACGGCGAGGATTCCAACTAAGAACTCGTTCACGAAACGAGTTTTAGACCTATTGCAGCACCTAACACCATCCCTATAAAAACAAGTCTTCTCCAATCTTTTGATTCACCGTAGAAAAGCATACCTAAAATGGCTCCACCAGACGCACCAATGCCTGTCCAAATTGCATAAGCTGTACCCATCGGAAGTGTTTTCATTGAATAAGCGAGAAATATAAAACTTGCCCCAAACGCTAGAATTAGATACAGCAGCGATTGCCAATTACGGTCTTTATGTAGCTTATTTATCATTAAAACGCCAAGTATTTCAAATATACCTGCAACAACCAAAGAAACCCACGCCATTAAGATTCACCCCCTTCATTATCGGTATCTTTAGTAACTAACTTCAAACCAACTACTCCACCTAATAAAACCAAAATTAAAAGTACTTTTGCAATTTTAAATGGTTCATCGAAAAATATAATGTCAGAAAAAACTGTTCCGGCAGTACCTAACCCTACAAAAACTGCATAGACAGTTCCAACAGGTAGTTTTTTGCCCGCCATAATCATTAAATAAAAACTAATGATAATGGCAATAACTGTTCCAGTCCAAGTCCAAAAGTCATCTGCGTGTTTTAATCCAATAACCCAAAAAACTTCGAAAAAAGCAGCAATAACTACTTTAGCCCAGTTTGGATTCATTCAAAAAGCACCTCCGTTTTTATTCATACCTATAAAAAACAAAAAAGCCTAAGAGACAACTGTAAAAAACAGTTTCTCCCAGGCTTTTATCCTTCCGTGACACAGCATAGCTGTGAGTTTTCTCTCGGACCAGACCAACATTGGCAGTTGCGGAACCCTAGAAAACATTTAAGGTATGTAATTACCTTGTATTATACACATTTTTTTGAAAAAGTCGATAGTAGATTGAAAAAAGGATAAATTATCATGAACGGTGCAAGGGATCCAGTGAATTCTGACTTGTTTGAGACACCTTTAATCCGCTTGCTATAGACCTGCTCCTAATTTTTATGAAGTTTCTTCTCCTAAATAGTTTCTTTACATTGATTTCCGCAGCAAGCACCCCAATTAACACTAGGACAGCCCCTATATATCCTTTATTTGTAAGGATTTCCCCTACGAAAATATAAGCAAAGAATGCTGCAAATACGGGCTCTAATGAAAAAATCAGACCTGTACGTGTGGGTGTTGTATGTTTTTGGGCTACAGTTTGGCCAATAAATCCAACTGCACTACACAAAATGCTTAATGCTAAAATTGCACTCCATGATTCCATGTTGCTTGGAAGTTGTGGTTTTTCGAATAACAGTGAAAAGAGAAGGCCCCATGCACCTGCGAACCCAAGCTGTATGACCCCAATGGAGATGGCATCCGCATTTTTTGTAACACTGCCTGTCACGATGATGTGAAGGGCGTAAAACAACGCGCCAAGGATACACAAGAAATCTCCAGCATTGATGGTAAATGCCTGGTTTAACGTTAATAGACCGATTCCCGTAATCGAGATACACAAGCTGACCATCACTCTTTTTTCAGGTTTCTTTCGAGAAAAGAGTGCTAATAACAAAGGAACAAAGATAACCGCAAGACTAAATAAGAATCCGGCATTTGAAACTGAAGTCGTTTTTAATCCGATCACTACTACGGAAGTGCATAAGAATAACAGCGATCCGAGTAAAAATCCATGCTTGATTGTTTTAGCATCAATTTTAAGAAGGCGTCGATAAAATACAAGTGCAGCTACAAGAAAAGCAATTCCAAAACGCAATGCAATTAAGTTAAATTCTTGAATCGAATCGAGGCCCATCTTCATAAATAAATAGGATGCCCCCCAGAACATTGTCACCATGACCATCATCAAATCGGCTTTTACTTGTGTACCCTTACTTATTGAATTATCCATCTAACGACCTCCTGTTCCATTTATTGTTTAAATTCAACGATAGTTATTGATTAGTTTTTAGTATACATGTAGTATTTAGATAATAAAAATGAATGTTTTTAAGGCGTTAGTTGAAAAAAATTCACGTGAAAGGATTGAGGAAGTTGTCACTTATCAAGTTTGAAATATTTAGCACAGTTGTAGAATCAGGGAGTCTCAAACAAGCGGCAGAGATTCTTGGTTTAACGCAATCCGCCGTGAGTCATGCAATTGCTAGTCTTGAATTCGAATGGGGATTTATCATCTTGATCAGAGGACGTGCAGGGATCAAGTTGACTAGTAGTGGAGAACTCGTATTAAAGCACATCCATGAAATATTAAATAGAAATGAACAAATGATGCAAGAAATCGCCAGCATTAAGGGTCTTGACATTGGTACCGTACGCATTGGAACTTTTTCGAGTGTTTCCATTCAATGGCTACCAGAAATCCTGAAAAGTTTTAATGCAGATTTCCCCGCTATCGATATTAAGTTATTAGAGGGGGGTTACGATACGCTTGAGCATTGGATCGCAACGGGTACGGTTGATTTTGGCTTTGTTTCGTTACCGACTTCGAAGTCATTTGATGTGATTTTCTTGAAAAAAGACCGCATGCTGTGCATTCTTTCTGACGAGCATCGCCTTGCAAACCAGCAGGAGGTAAGTGTTGCAGACATTAAAGATGAGATGCTGATTATGTCGAAGAAAGGGAGCGATAATGATTTGATGCGAATTTATCATGAAAACAAGGTAACCCCTAATATTAAATTTGAACTTGCGGATGATCAAGCGATTATTTCAATGGTTCAAAATGGGTTGGGAATTAGTATTCTTCCAGAAATGGTTTTGTACCGCGTTCCGGATAACGTTCGTATTCTGAGCTTAGAAGGAGAACATTATCGCTCTATCGGTATCGCAGCCCCATCCTTCAAAACCACTTCTCCGGCCGCTCAAAAATTTATTGAGTATATGAAAGTATGGCTGAACAGCTCCGACCGCTAAAGCGAAGAGGTGAGGTTCTAGGTACTCATTAAAGGTTCCAACAAACTCTTCAAAGTGTTTAATAATAACCTGACGCTGTCCAACAACACTACATAAAATAGGGAATCACGCTATGATAGTTATGGATCCGAAGAATGCCATGTCGAGGAGTGAGAAGATGAAGAAGTATGGTTTTCTTTTTGTCGTTATGGCTAGCTTAATGCTCGTCGGCTGTGCATCGAAAGAAGCGAAGCAGTTCATTGAGACAGATAACTTTAAGCAAGAAGTTGAGCAAATAATTTTGGGAAAAGGGGAAAGGGAATACGACCTTGAACTGGATCCGAATATGGAAAAAGCCAAGTTTGCTTTAAATCATGGAATCCCGACCGTCAATGAAAAACGGGTGCTCATTCCTGTGAAGACGAAGAATCAACCAATCTTCACTTTTAATGCGGATGCGGAAATACATAGAAAAGATGACGGAACGATGGAACTCATAGACGTCGATATTGAAGGCAATGGTGCAAACGGTTTAGGTATGCTTGGTGAATTTCTGTTAACAAACCTTTTTCAGGTGGCTTATGAACAGGAATTAGAAAGGCTTGGGGAATTTGATAAGAATGTAAAAGTTAAAGTTGATAGTGTAAGGGTACAGGCAAAAAGATCATTATTCATTGAGAGTAAAGAAGAAGAGAGTAAACTGGCATTTTCTTTGTCCGAAGATTACAAGTTAGGGAAATTTGAGGATGTTATGAATATAGAAGAAATGTTTGATAAACATATGGTAGATGAAAAGATTTCTTCCATAGTCCCACTGTATCTTCCTGAAATCGATCTAGAACTGTTGAAACCGGCTGAAGAAAACATAGTAATGGAAGAAAAGTTCAACCAATTCATTGCCCATATTAAGGATTCTAAAGACCTTCCAGCAGCGATTTACTATGTATATTATTCTCCAGAATCGGAAGAAGAGGAAAGATTAAGTGAAGTAATAATCGTGGAATAAGATAACTAATTAAGGAGAATTGAAGGTAAATAATATGATGAGGTAAAAAATGGTTTTCTTAACTAATGTGTTTTGAAAGTGGGAAGTTTACCTGCTTTCTTTTTTTTTTGGTACCTTACTAAAGTGTCCAACCAAGCCTGGCAACTGTCCAACCAACTTCGAGAAGTGTGCACCCAACCCTGAAAAGTCTCCAACGAACTCATCGAAGTGTCCAACTAAGCCTGGCGAGTGTCCAACCAACTCAGCCAACCGTCCAACCACCCAACCACCCAACCACCCAACCACCCCTGCAAACCCTCCAACAAAAGCGAACTCCCAACCTCTTTTACCCGTCCACTCATCCAGCCCAATTCATAATCGCCCACCCCCTCACATAAATAATACTGTATCTAACAGAATTAATATGTGGATACAGGAGGTAGGAATTACTATGAGAGAAAACCATGGAGGGGAATCAATCTCTCCCACGCAACTAAACAGAAATATATTAAATTCACAGACTGTGGGTGAAAGAGGTCCTGTACTGGAGCAGGACAGTATTTTGCATGAAACATTGGAGGACTTTGTCCATACAAAAATTTTAGAAAGACCCGTGCATGTGAAAGGCTTTGGTGCATTTGGTTACTTTGAGACCGTATATTCCATGGCAAACTACACAAAACTTAGCTTTTTACAAAATCCTGGGCAGCAAGTTCCGGTTACGGTAAGGTTTTCGCTAGCCGTAAGCACGAAAGGCACGCCGGATACCTCACGAAATGTGCGTGGGTTTTCTACTAAGTTTTATACAGAAGAGGGTATTTTTGATCTGGTCTTCAACCACATCCCTGTATTTTTGGTACGAGATGCCATACGCTTTCCGGACTCCATTAAGGCTTTTCTACCCTCGCCGGTAAATAACTTGATGGATCCCGAACGATTCTGGGGCTTCGTAGCTACAGCGCCAGAAGCAACCCATTTCGTTGTTCGGCTGTACTCTGATGCAGGCACAGTAAAAAGCTTTCGCCACATGCCGGGTCACAGTGTGAACACCTACGTTTGGAGGAATGAGCAAGGCGTTCGCAGTTATGTTAAATACCACTGGATTCCTGAGGCGGGGGAGCAGTATATAGACGCTCAAGAAGCGGCCAGGTGGAACTGTGAGAATCCGGATATTGCAGGTAAGGACTTACATGACACAATCGCTTCAGGAAAGCCCGTTGTCTATGGGCTTTATGTGCAGCTCATGAATCCACAAGACGCAACCACTCTACCCTTTGATCCATTGGATGATACGAAAATTTGGGATGAACAGCAGTATCCGTTGATACCGGTTGGCCGCCTGATGTTGAATCAAAATCCGGATAACTATATGGAACAAGTAGAGAAAGTGGCATTTTCACCGTCGAATCTTTTGGATGGGGTCGAATTATCTGATGATAAAATGCTGCAAGGACGCGCCAATATTTACTCGGATTCTCAGCGTCGGCGGCTTGGACCCGACTTCCGCAAAATCCCCATCAATCATCAGAGTGACTGGACGCCTGCAACACAAGTGACAAGTGGAAATGGCAGATACGTGGAAGGTCATCTCGTACGATCCGATTTGCCAAAACAAGATGATTTTACGCAGGCTGGGCAATATTATAATGCGCTTCCCCCTATGCAGCAAGAGCACCTAATAACGAATCTTTCTGCTGATCTCGCCGGCATATCCCCTGGAACGCTACGCATCGTTTTGACGTATCTGCACAACGCGTCTCCGGAATTGGGAGAACGGGTTGTAAAGGCAATTGAATTGCAGAAAAAAGGTTAAGGCTTGGCGCGTGTGCACAAAATCACTCAGAAAGTTCAAGACGATTTCATTCGATTGGAATCAGACCAGACAAATTGCTGTCTGGTTTTTCATTTGCAGGACTTAAAAGAAAGCACTAAAACGATTCTGGCAATTTTGATGATATAATAAAATATCGCTATTGTTTTTACAATTAAGTAGGGAGCGGTTTCATGAAACATAAAAAAGTTTTATACATAGCACTGGGAATAGTTGTACTTGGCTTAAGTGCCTATCTCGTTTTCCATCAATTCAGTAAAGGTAATGTAACAATCGAAGAAAAGACCGCTGATCCAAAAGGTGGAGGCGGGGAAGATTTTCAAACAGTCATTGAAATTGACGAAGTTAGAAAAGAACCAATTGAAGAGGAATTCCCAAGCTCGATGGATGAATTTGATGTGCAAGATGCGATTCATGGCATGTCACATCAAAAAGTGCAAGCAGCAGATAAATGGGGCTTCATTCCTTTAACTCAAGACCGTGTGAAACGCTTGATAGAAGTCGTTGACGAAAACAAATTCAACTATGAGCATGCAGACACATTTTTGCGGATCCTTACGCGCTGGTCAAACAATGATTTCTCACAGGCAGATGACGATCATAACGCGATTTGGGAACTTCAAGAAGGGACTGTGGGACGAGCAACAGGTATCTTGAGTGCTCAGGAAGAAAGGAAATTCATTAAAAAACATTTTAAAGTTGAAGTCAGAGAAGTAACCCCAGATTAAAAACTGGTGTTACTTTTTTTGTGTTTAAAATAAACGAATATCAAGAAATCGATTTCTGTATGAGATTCATCCGTTGTCAAAAAAACCATATCTTCTCATTTGATTTGACGGTAATTGTGTCGCGTTCACTTTGGCTAGAGCAAACCGATAAGGGGCAGAAGGAGAGTACATAACTAAATCCCGACCCGCCTAAAACGCTTGAATTTTATGAACTTATCTTGCAGTAGAAGCCATTTTAGGGTTTTATTCACAGGCACATTAACAAACTATTTACATTAGCAACACATTTGCTTAATGTTTGTTTGATAAATTATTGATGTAAACAAAAACGAAGCAGAAAAAATAAGTGTACCTGGGAGGCACCATGGCTAAATTATTAATACGTAATTTATCAAAAGAATATAGTGGCGGTGTAAAAGCGGTCAATGACTTTAATTTATCCATAGATGATGAGGAGTTTATTGTATTTGTTGGGCCGTCAGGTTGTGGGAAATCTACAACATTGAGAATGATTGCCGGATTGGAAAGTATTAGTGAAGGTGAAATACTCATCGATGATAAGGTCATAAATCGTCTTCATCCAAAAGACAGAGACATTGCAATGGTTTTTCAAAACTATGCGTTGTATCCACACATGACGGTATATGAAAATATGGCCTTTTCATTGAAATTAAGAAAGACACCCAAAAAAGAAATAAAAGAACGTGTGCATAAAGCAGCAAAAATCTTAGACATTGAATCTTTGTTAGGTAGAAAACCAGCGGCGTTATCCGGTGGTCAAAGGCAACGTGTAGCCCTTGGAAGAGCAATTGTACGTGATGCTAAAGTGTTTTTGATGGACGAACCCCTTTCTAATCTTGATGCGAAATTAAGAACTCAAATGCGTGCAGAAATTACAAAGCTACATAAAGAATTGAAAACAACAACCGTCTACGTTACCCATGATCAAACGGAAGCAATGACCATGGCAACTCGAATTGTCATATTAAAAGATGGTGTCATTCAACAAGTCGGAACGCCTAGAGAAATTTATGCAAAGCCGAACAATATTTTTGTTGGTAGTTTTATCGGTGCCCCTGCGATGAATTTTATTGAGGGGACATTAATAGACAGTGGATTGGATGTAGCAGGAACAATTATTCCGCTCCCCATTGATCAAATTAATCATTTACAAGCAAGAGGATATGTAAATAAAAGCATTGTCATCGGTGTAAGACCTGAACATATTAATATTTGCGATGAAGAGAGTGTAAACGACACGAGATACAATTTTACAACGAATGTTGAGTTAGCTGAGCTAACAGGATCCGAGACCATTTTACACGTGACTTTGAATAAAAAACAGTTGGTTGCGAAAGTAGATATGATTGAACCATTTGATGCTGACCAAGCAGTTGAAATGGTATTCGATTTTGACCATATACACTTTTTTGATAAAGACTCGACGGAACGAATTGAATTAAATTCGATAGGGATGAACGCAGATGAAACAGTTGTCGCTATTTAAAAAAACATTAGGAACCTATCAGATTACAGTTACCCCTGATGCACATCAATCCCATGTTTTATTAAGGGTGGAAGTGCCAAAGTCGACGCAAGAACTCGTTATTCAATACTCGTATTCACCAAGCGAGGAAAAGGAAAAAACGAATATCGATCAATTGTTTTCATTGTTTCAACAAGAAAATAATATGGCCACTTCAGATAGAGCACATATTCAATCCGTGAGAAACTTAATCACCATTTCAGCCAGTTCAAGTCAAGGGTATGAAGGAAGTTGCCATCGTTTTGAGCCCGCAAGTACGATTGTTATTAACAACACAGCTTCTTCACCAGGTATGAGAACAGGGAAAATCGAACCTGGATTTTGGGATATATCTTTTAACTTACATGCGCTAGTCACGCCAAAGACCATGATTACTTGTACAATCCATGCCTTATATGAAGATGAAATAAGCGTTCATCTGCCTATGAAAATAGAGAAAAAAGAAAAAAAGCCCTTAAAAAGACAACGCAACAAAAAAGCACATTCTACCTATCAAAAAGTTGAGTTGCATTCACATACACAACATAGTGACGCAATACATACAACGACAGAATTAGTAAACGAAGCCATTAAGCAAAAAATCGGTTGGCTAGCGATAACAGATCATAATACGTTAAGCGCATTTGATGAACTATCAATTAAAAGTCATTCAATCCAATTGATTAAAGGAATTGAAATGACGACATTACATGGTCACTTTTTAACATTAGGCTATCAAAATCAAAAGCCGGTAGATTGGACCTTAATTGATCGATTTAATATTAATGAAAAACTAAAGGTTATGAAAGAACAAGGTTTAGTCATTGGGATCGCTCATCCTTTTGATGTGGGCAGTCCATATTGTACAGGCTGTAGATGGCAGTATGTTTTGGAAACTGTTGAATATATAGATTTTATCGAAGTATGGAATTCAGAAGATCCCCACGATTCGTTGTCAAATGCAGATGCCGTTGCAAAATGGACGCAGTTGTTAAATGACGGTATTGAAATGGCTGCCACGTGCGGAAGGGATTGGCATCACTCTAATACAACAAAAAAACCTGCCTATTTGTATGTGGAGGCAGAAAAAAATGCAACTGAAGATGAAATATTACATGCAGTTAAACTCGGCAGAAGTTATATGACGCTTTCACCGAAAATCGAATTTGTCATTAACAATGAATGGACAATCGGAGACAGGATTACTATAGATGATTTGCCTGAATTGGAAATACGCATTCGACTGATCAACGCAGAAAATGTGAATATAGTTAAAATAGAATCAAATTTGGGAGAGTTATATGAAAGTGATCAGCTAGATACGAATTATTCTCTTAATCTAAAAGGAATAAATGAGCTGAAATGGTTAAGAGTATCTGCATTTGACCATGATCTCAATCGAATCTTATTAACGAATCCCATTTATTTTGCTGACAATCAAAAAAGCGATTAGGAAGGAGGATTTACTACATGGTGGTCACAACCGGGAAATATATGGGGAATTCAACTATGTTGAGAAAGAAAAAAAGGAAAGTTAAGCCTATGAAGCTCAACTATGAAAATTTATGGCAGCATCGGGCGCAATATTTAATGCTTTTACCTTGTATCCTATTCTTCATCATTTTTTCTTACTTACCAATGGCTGGTATGGTACTGGCATTTAAGGAGTTTCGATTTGATACAGGCATTTTTGGTGGTGCTTGGGTTGGGCTAGAATACTTTCGACGATTTTTCCAAGATCCTCAAAGTTGGACGTTTATAAAAAATACACTCATCATCAGTTCGATGAAATTAATCCTAGCATTACCATTTCCAATTATTTTGGCACTCATGTTTAAAGAGGTAAAAAACGATAAAATCAGGGGGATTTTTCAAAGTATTACTTACTTGCCCCACTTTCTATCGTGGGTAGTGGTTGTGGGAATACTTCAGAGTATTTTAGCACCAAACACAGGGTTGTTTAATCAGGCACTGTCCTTTTTCGGCGGTGATGGAAGTAAGTTTTTCTTAATGGATGAGGCAAGTTTCCATCCAATAATGTTTTGGAGTTACGTTTGGAAGGACATTGGCTGGAATTCAATTATCTATTTTGCAGCGATTGCTGGTATTAACCCCGCTCTGTATGAGGCTGCAGCAATTGATGGAGCGAATCGGTGGAGGCAAATCTGGCATATTACACTAACGGGGATAAGGCCAACAATCTTAATCTTGTTCATTCTCTCGTTAGGAAATATTCTATCTGCTGGATTTGATCAAATCTACCTGTTGAAAACACCTGGAAATACAGAGGTTTCTGAAATCATTGACACGTATGTAATACGTACTGGACTTCAAAGCGGTCAATTTGGCTATGCGACAGCAATTGGAATGATGCAAGGTGTTATCGGATTGATCGTCGTACTCGTAGTCAATCGTTTTGCAAATAAGAAGTTTAATACATCATTATGGTAAATAAAAATCAGAGGAGGAATTCACAATGAAGAAGTTATCACATCGATTATTCATACTGTTATTGGCGGGCGTATTATTGCTCACTGCCTGTTCAAACGATACAGACGACAACGCGGGACGCGAAAAGCCTGAGGGGGCGCCAGATACATGGATTGCTGACCGAACAATAAAAGGATTAGTGTTTCAGGGCGCAGGAGATACATCTGCAGAAATAAACCCGGAAATCGCAGCAGAATTAAAGAGAAAAACAGGAATTACACTAGAATTACAAGGGATTACTGGAAGTTCGACGGATGCATTGACTTCAGGGTTGGCCGCAGGTGATTTACCAGATTTTATCGCCTATTATTTAGATCATAGTGGACGACCTGAAATGCAAGTATTGTTAAAGGCTGGTCGTGAGGGCATGTTCCATGATTTAACGCCTATGCTACAAAACTCAACTATTTATAGTAAGTATTTTGAAGAAGGTTACTTACCGAAAGACACAAGAGACAATATTATGTTTAGGGATGAGTTTGACAAAGAAAGCTATTTTGTACACATGTCGATCCCACGTGAGGAAGGTACAGTAACTCGTAAATATGTTGGAGGACCGTATATTTTAAAAGACATCGTTGATGAATTAGGCATCAATCCAGCAGAAATAGATACAACGGAAAAGCTACGTGAATTAGCGGAACAGATAAAGGAAGGGAATTTCGAAGACAATAATGGAAAACCAATAACACCAATCGGTCCAACGGCATGGGGTGGACAAGACAGAGACTTTATTTTCAATGACCTAGTGTGGACTGGTGCAACAGGTGAGAAATTCTTGAAAGATAAAGTTGGAAAAATAAAGCATGAATCACAAACAACTTACGGACTAGAACGAGTCGAATTTATTAGAGGATTATTAAACGAAGGGCTACTACATCCAGAGTTCTTCACGATGGAAGAAAACAGAGCGAAAGAAGGCATTGTAAACAAATCGTTCGGTATTGTTTCTGATATGCATAATTACGTTGTACAAAATAATGACATGAAATATGTTCCACTTGGACCTATAGATACAGTGAACGGCGATTATAAAATGCAGTTGTCTTACAAATCTGGATATGCCGGATGGTCAATTCCTACAACAACGAAGCACCCAGAGGATGTAGTGAAGTTAGCCGACTTTTTAGCAAGTCGTGAAGGGAAATTATTAAGTCAATATGGAATTGAAGGTAGAGATTATACGTTGAATGAGGATGGAAATCCGATTGTGAATGAAGAAGTTTTAGCGTTAAAAGAAAATGATCCAGCTGAAGCAGCGAAGCTTGGTTTCAGAGGCGCTGGCTCCTATTGGGCTGAGCATCTTGGCTATACGGATATCGATAATATGGCGGATTTCGGTGAATATGAATATGGCGAAAGTATAGCCAATGACAATCAACAAGCTTCTCAAAAAATAATTGAACTATGGAATTATGATGAAAAATTTGCAAATGCCAGTGTAATTGATGGGTCGACTTCTAAATCATTTATCTTTGAATTTGACAATGGTGACAATTTAAATATCGCTTTAGATACGTACAATGAAAACTTGTTGCGAGCTTACTATAGTAAAACGGATGAAGAAGCGAAAGAAATTCTACAACAATCAAAAGAGTTACTTGAAAAAGCTGGATTAGATGAGTATATAGAGCTCATCGAGGAAAAAGAAAAATCAGGAACGACAATTAAGTTTTAAAACTAAATAGCTTGTTTTCTTTAGTAAAGAGAGCAAGCTCCTTTTAAAGGAGGGGTTGGCATGTCAGGTGGGCATAGTAAGTCATGGCGTTTCTTTAAAATATTAAATATTGTCATTGTGGTTCTACTTTGTTTAACAATCATTCTCCCTTTTTTGAATATACTAGCCCTCTCATTTAATGATGGAACGGATGCCCAGCGTGGCGGAATCAGTTTTTTTCCTCGAGATTTTAGCTTTGAAAACTATGTAGAGGTATTTAAGGAATCAGCCATACTGAGTGCATTTGGTATAAGTTTGTTTAGAACGGTAGTAGGAACGGTTATTAGTGTGTTTTTAACTGCAATGGCAGCTTATGCACTTAAAACAAAGACCTTACCAGGAAGAAAGTTCATTACATTTTTCGTCTTTTTCACGATGCTATTCAGTGGAGGAATTGTACCGTATTACTTGGTTTTAACTGAGCTCCAATTAACAAACACGATTTGGGTATATATTATTCCAAGCCTTTACAGTGTGTGGAATATTTTAATCATGAGGACGTTTTTCTATCAAATTCCAGACAGTATTGAGGAAGCAGCTAGAATCGATGGTTGCACTGAGTTTCAAATATTCTTGAAAATCATTCTTCCAATGAGTAAGCCTGTGATCGCAACGATTGGCCTATTTACTGCTGTTGGTCATTGGAATGATTGGTTCTCGGGGTCCTTCTATGTTAGAAATCCTGACCTTAAACCACTCGCAACCCTGCTTCAAGAAATGTTAACGAGTCAACAAGCATTAGCCGATAGCTTGTTGAGAAATTCTGGTGCCTATGCAGCTTTAGAGAATATAACGGTAACAGGTGATTCATTGAAGATGGCAACGATAATCATTGTTGTTGCACCAATTGTCATGGTTTATCCGTTTATCCAAAAGTATTTCGTGAAAGGTGTAAATATTGGTTCAGTTAAAGAATAGGAGGTTGAATGATGAAACTTACTGTGGGAGAAGAAGGGAAGTTCAGGATTTTGCAATTTACGGATTTACATGTGGGTTCAATGCCATTTCATGATCATGATGATCTTACGTTTAATCATTTAAAAGAAATGACTGAGCAAGCAAATCCAGATTTAATTGTCATTACAGGAGATTTAATATGGTCTGAAGGTGTACCAGGCCCTGAAAAAAGTTTTGAAGCATTAGTAGACGTATTAAATGCATTAAATAAACCAATAGCGATTACATACGGTAATCATGATGCAGAAGAAGGCATTACACGTACGCAATTACGAAAGATGGAAGAAAAAATTGAACAATTGGTTGAGAAAAAGCATTTACATGTTGTTGAGGATAGAGCTTCTTATTGTGTTGAAATTAATACCAATGAAGGCGAAGTTTCACATGTACTCTACTTAGTAGATAGCGGTGCAATTGACCCGCTAAAGATTGGTACATATGAGTTTGTTCATCCTGACCAAGTGACGTGGTTTAACAAAGTTTCCGAGTTATATAAGAATAGGGAGAACGAAGTGAAGCAAGATTTATTGTTTTTACATATTCCACTTCCGGAATATAAAGATGCATTCATGCATGGAAAAGTAAATGGTCAGAGATATGAGAGCATCTCTTCACCTGTGGTCAATACGGGATTATTTACGTCGTTATTACTAAACGGACATATTGCAGGCGTATTTTGTGGCCATGATCATGACAACGACTTTGTTGCCGATTATCATGGCATTCAATTAGGCTACGGTAGAGTGAGTGGGTTTCAGTGTTATGGAGAGCTTGTGCGTGGTGCCCGTGTAATCGAGATGAATCACAAACAATTATTTCAGACATATCTCATTGAAACGAACAACTATAGAAATTATAAGTAAATGAAAAACTTCAAAGAAATTCCTAATTTTAAATATCTATTCATTCCTTTGTTAGTAGAGCAATTTTTTCAACTATTACTAGGTAACATGGATGTGCTAATGCTTAGCCAGTACTCAGATAATAGTGTTGCTTCCGTTGGGCTAGCAAATCAATTAATCGTCGTCACAACTATGATATACGGATTTATAAATATTGGAACAACGATTCAGCTAACCCAACTTTCAAGTACGGATCAAAAGGAAAAAAGCGCAAAAATATTTACACATGCAATTTATTTAAATGTCATTTTCACCATCATTATGATGACTGTACTACTCGTTTTCAACGAAACTTTACTAAAATTAATTCAAACACCAGAAAACTTAATGGCCGAAGCATCGATTTACTTAAAAACTATCGCATACGGACTCATTTTTCAATCCATTATGGGCTTGATGGGAAGTGTTTTTAGAAGTTATTCGATGGTTAAGTTTGTGATGTCTGTGACAATATTCATTAATGTGTTAAATATTATATTCAACTATACAGTCTTATTTACACCCATAACCATTTTCGGAGAAGGCGTTTTTGGAGTTGCAGTTTCGACCAATATAAGCCGGATGATTGGTATGATTATCCTGTGTATCTATTTTTTGAAGTATAAGCAACTCCTTTTTGGCTTTATAAATTGGAAAAGTATTGAATTAAAAGTCATAAAAAAAGTACTTGTACTTGGCATTCCTTCAGCCGGAGAACATGTTTCTTACAACTTATCGCAAGTGATCATCACAGGTTTTGTCGCAAGTTTGGGCGCTGCTACGATAACAGCGAAGATTTATACACAAACAATTACTTCGATGGTATTTGCATGTTCAATGGCAATATCGCAAGCAGCTCAAATCATAACTGGTAAGCTGATTGGCAGCAATATGAAGGATATGGCTTACAACTTTTCAGTGAAGTTATTAATGAAGAGTATCCTTGCAACCACTACTTTAACAGCTGTGATTGCATTGTTATCTTCATTTATTATTACCTTATTCACCACAAATGAAGAAATCATTCAACTGACGATTCCGCTATTTTTTCTAAGTGTTTTATTAGAACCTGCTAGAACAGCAAATGTGATCCTAGTTTCAACTTTGAATGTAGCGGGAGATGTGAAGTATCCTGTATTAATCAGTATTATTGTAGTATGGGGGTTTGTCATTCCGATGAGCTTTATCGTCGGCGTTTGGTTAGGGTACGGGTTAATAGGAATTTGGATTGTATTTATAGTAGATGAGTGGATTCGAGCTTTATTGTTATTTTTACGCTGGAAAAAAGGCCATTGGAAAACCTTGAACATACTGGTGGATTGACAATTTTGTATAGATAAGAACAGCTGTAAGGGAGGATGTCATGATGAATAAAGACGAACGATACCGGTTTATTTTAAGTCAATTGGAAAAGTACGACAAAATAATGGTCGCCGATATTGCAAAGAGTCAAAATGTCACCCCCGAAACGATAAGAAGAGATCTGGCAGATCTTGAGATGAATTCACAACTGACACGTATTCATGGTGGGGCGGTTCCTTTTATACCTACTCAAAAAGAGATGGTCTATGATAGTAAAATGTCATTAAACTATGAGAATAAGTTGGAAATCGCCAAAAAGGCCGCGGAGCTCATTCAGCATGGAGATACGATAGCGGTAGATGTAGGTACGACAACGGTTCACATTGCAGACATGATTGAAGACATTCACTCATTAACGATTGTCACGAACTCTTTAAGTGCAGCTCTTCGATTTAATTTAGCGATTGAAGAAAAGCGTATTTCAGGACAAGTAATTATGCTACCTGGAGTTACGCATCCTGAACAATCATCTGTGAAAGGCACATACACCGTTGAATTTCTAAAAAGATTTAATTTTAACAAGGCCTTTATATCTTGTGGTGGGGTGACCAAAGACGCTGTCTATGATTTTGATATGGATGAATCACTCATATCAGAAGTCATGATTCAGCAAAGTCAAGAAGCCGTTTTGCTTACCGATTCATCCAAGTTAAATAAAAAATCGGTGTTCGAAGTAAGTCCGATTTCCAAACTAACCAAAATTATTTGTGATCAAGAAAAACCGTTAGACTGGCTCGAAAGTGGATATGAGTGGATATCTGTTACTGATCCAGTTTTGCAATAGGAGGAAGAATCGAATGAAAGTAGACTATCATATACACCTTGAAGAAGGACCTTACTCGTTATCGTTTGTTGAAAAAAGTTTGCAAGCAATGGAGCATTTTGAGCCAAGTCAAAAAAGTAAGCATACGAAAGAATGGTTGGTCGAATCCAGTGATAGGATGAGCAAACGATTAGATGAAAGTGAATACTCTACATGGTGGTTAGACTTCTATTTGCAAGAAGCTTTAAATAAAGGGATTAAAGAAGTGGGTATTGTTGATCACTTATACAGATTTAAGGAAACAAGAGATTACTTCACTAGATACATAGATGTGCGTTCGGATGATATAGGTAAGCAGCAAGCAGATTGGTTAGATAAAGTGATGGTAAGAAGTTTACAGGATTTTGTTTCGTTGATAACGATTGCAAAAAAAGAGTGGAAGTCAAAAGGTGTGACACTGAAGTTAGGAATAGAAGCAGACTATTTTGTTGGCGGAGAAGATGAATTAAAATCTATATTAAGTGACTTTGACTTCGATTATGTAATTGGTTCTGTTCATTTTTACGATGGATGGGGATTTGATAACCCTGCTCTCCAAAATATATTTAAACTATATGATGTAAATGAGCTTTACAAAAATCATTTCGAAACAGTCAAAAAAGCTGCGATGAGTGGGATCTTTGATTTCATCGCGCATTTAGATAATATAAAAGTTTTTAATCACCGACCTCCTGAAATGAGTTTGGTCGATGTATATAAAGACGTAGCAAAAGTGTTAGTTGAAAATGATGTAGCAACAGAAGTCAATGCGGGATTATATTACCGCTATCCTGTTAGAGAATTATGTCCAAGTCCTAAGTTTTTGGATATCTTAATAGCGGAAGGGGTAAAGTTCACTACATCATCTGACTCGCACTACCCGAATGATGTAGGTATTTACGCAGATCAAATTAAGAGTATGTTAATTGAAAAAGGTGTTAAAGAGGTAGTGACTTTTACGGATAGAAAAAGAGTCATGAAACCTTTTCACTATGATCATCTCGTTGTTTCATATTAATTGGGTAACTCATTAAAACTGCATAATAAAAAAACCAGACATTTGGGAAATGTCTGGTTTTTCTGGTGCGTTGCAAGCAAAACTAATCAAAGAATACAATGCAATTGCGTAGTTTAAAAGAGGAACACAAATACAAACACAAACACAAACACAAACACTTATTTGGTATATTTCAACAATCTATATCGCTCCTTTTACTAAATAGGATTCTATTTTTGAACTTTACATATATTCAAACAAACTGTAATATCAATCCTTGAGGACTGTTAAAGGAGGGAATGAATTCATTTTTTGGAAACAGTTACATAGTTTGTGAATGACGCAACAAGATGAAACAAATTTTTACATCTTAACAACTTAGAGTGAGGGGTGCGTGTCGTTTGAATAACAAGAAAAAAGATGTGAAACAGGAAAGCGCTATGGAGCGATTGGGGATTTCACTAGCGAATTGGAGTGAAAAGTGGTTCCCGGATGCGTATATTTTTGCGGTGATTGCAGTCGTTTTAATTGCAATTGTTGCCTTACTAATGGGACGGACTCCCGTTGAAATTGGGGTCGATTTTGGTACTCACTATTGGGACTTAATACCTTTTACAATGCAAATGGCCTTTATTATTATTACTGGATACGTCGTAGCTTCTTCTAAACCTGTTCATACATTAATTGCAAAACTTGCTGAAATTCCTAATTCACCGAAGAAAGCAGTCGCTTTTGTAGCGTTCTTTTCTATGTTTACATCTCTCATAAGCTGGGGATTTAGCTTGGTGTTTAGTGGAATTCTTATTAAAGAAATTAGCAGACGCGTCGACGGTGTCGATTACCGTGCGATGGGCGCGGCAGGATTCCTTGGGCTTGGAAGTGTTTGGGCACTAGGCCTTTCTTCTTCAGCGGCATTGTTAATGGCGACAAAAGCTTCAATTCCGCCAGCTTTATATGAAATCAGTGGTACGATTTCGATGTCGCAAACAATTTTCACTTGGCAAAACTTAGTCATGATCGTTGTTCTAATCACTCTATCAGTGTGGATTGCATATGTGTCTGCTCCTGGTAAAGACAGAGCGAAGACTGCCGAAATGGCTGGTATTGATTATAAGAGAATTGGTACCCTTGATAAAGAAAAAAAGAAGGCTGAAAGGCCGGGAGAATGGCTAGAATACAGCCCGATCTTAACACTTTTATTGGTCGGTATCGGTTCGATTTATATTATAAATGTGATTGCGCAAACAGGACCGATCGCTGCTCTTAATCTCAACAATTACAACTTTATGTTATTAATGTTAGGATTGCTTTTGCACTGGACACCAAGAAATTTCTTGAATTCAGTTGCCAATTCAGTACCTGCCATTGGTGGTGTGCTCATTCAGTTTCCTCTCTATGCAGGAATTTTCGGAATCTTAATGAACTCTGGACTGAATGATGTGGCAGTGAAGTTCTTTCTGTCGATTTCGACTGAAAATACGTTTCCGCTAATTGCCGGGATATATTCAGCCATTTTAGGGTTGTTTCTCCCTTCAGGCGGCGGAAAATGGATTGTGGAAGCGCCGTACTTGCTCGCAGCCGCAAAAGAATTAAATGTGAGCATGGCCTGGATTGTACAAGTATACAATGCTTCGGAGGCCCTTCCCAACATGATAAATCCATTCTTTATGTTGCCTTTATTGGGGGTTTTGGGTGTCAAAGCAAAAGACCTTGCCGGATATTCCATTTTACAATTGATATTCCACGCACCGGTTGTCCTATTCTTAGTATGGATTTTGGCAAAAACAATGCCTTATATAGCTCCTATTTTTGAATAAGTTTACTAGATTTTTACCCTTGGGAACTCTAGTAGGAGGCATTTAGATATTCCAGAGTGACGGTTGTTTGGTTGTGAGACAAATCGGAGTTGTATTAGAACCAGGCACCTTAAATTCATAAACAAAAAACCAGACATTGGCGAATGTCTGGTTTTTTGTTTATGATTTTTCAAGTACAGGTATCCTTCATTAATCTGCGTCTTAGAAACCTGTTAATTATAAATGAAAATATCCGTGATCTGGTAGGACCCGTATTCATCAACAATGATTGTATAGTCTTTTTCACGCTCGTAGTAGATGAGTTCTCCCGCTGCTGTGGTGAAGTCGAATTGTTCAAGTGTCGATACATAAGCTATTTCGTCGTGAATTTCAATACCGGTGACCGTATTGTTTGTGAAGTTAAATGTCATCCCTTGACCCGCAATCTCTGCTACATAGTCTTCCAGTTCGCGGTACGCCGCACTACCGGGCAACAGCATGTCTTGAATCCAGTAAAAATCTTCATCTTGCAAGGCCGTTGCATAATTGTCACGAAACGTGAGGATGAAACTTTCCAATTCACTTTCATCGAAATAGACAGTAGAGGTGACAGGGACTTCTTCGTCCACGACTTCCTCTTCGACGTACTCCTCGTAATTGTCTTCCGCTTCCGTCGTGGCACTAACATCGGCGTACTCATCATAGAAACCAAATACCCCGGCAACTTGATGATTCGTCATAGGGGATTTAGCCCAGGAATCCAGAAGGTCGACCATGCTATACATGGGTATCGAGAAGGCAAAATTGTTTTTATTTGTATAAAGAAGTGAGTTAATGCCAATTACTTTTCCAGATTTAGCATCTAACAGTGGACCGCCACTGCTTCCTTGGTCAATTTGTGCATCGACTTGATAGACATTGTCATAGCTGAATTCAAAATCAATTGTTCGATTAATGCCTGTCAAATAGCCGACAGAAGCGGAGTTTTCCAATCCTTGGGGGCTGCCAAGCGCAATCACTTCGGTTCCAATCGCAGATTCTTGCATTTCTACAGAGAGCGGTTCCGCGTTTACATAGTCCGCAACCTGTATCAATGCAACGTCATAAAGATCTGATATGCCGATGACTTGCCCAGGTGTGTCCTTGCCGCTCGAATCTCGGACAATCACCTCCGTGTAACCGACGACAACATGCGCATTCGTTACGACCAGTCCGCCTTTTTTATATAGGAAACCGGATCCGAGTCCCTCTTGCGTGAAAATCGTAAAGACCTTTGGCAACGATTCTTTAATAACTGCCGTTTTTTCTTTTTCAAGACTTTGTACACGTTCCACTTTCTTAACAACAGGCTGCACAACCTGTTCCACTTCTTTTGGTTTTTCCACAGCCATGCTCTGAACGATTTCGCTGGGCTTCTTGTCGTTTAACACTTGAACCAGCACATATCCGACTCCTGCCAATAAGAAAACAGTAAAGACGATGCCTATCCACAACCACTTTTTTCCGGATTTCTTCATAGAAGTACCGCAACTGCCACAAAACAGTGAAGTAGCTTCGTTTTTACCCCCACACTTCTGACAAAACATGGCCATACCTCCAGTAGTTTACTACTATCAGTATCACCCTATTTGACTTGAATTGAAAGAGTGATTTGAATTAAATGTATCCGTGCAAGAGGAAGCTTAGAATTATGGGGGCTGTCAGATGTTCGTGGAGTTATCAGTCTGCATGCAAGCATTATTTATATACTTACTAGTACTTTCGAAATCTATTTCTATGGAATTAGGTGGTTTTTGAAATAGGTATAATAGCATAAAAATCGTTGACTTAATCTGAGAATGACGGTAAATTTATGTAGAGAGTTGATTTGCCAAAATACTTTTATAATTTACATATACCAATGAATTGCTCGAATGTTAATGGAAAAACTCGAAATTTAATATTATCATTTTAGGTGTCTTTCACTATGAAATAATAAAGCCAATTTGAACAATATAAATTCACGTCTAGTAAGGAGGGGTGTACTTGTTTTCACGAATGAATAAAAAGAAAAAGTTAATGGCTTATTTGGAAGAGGAAAAAAGCTCATATCCTCAAATCTTTGAAAATTCTCCTGATATACTTCTCTTCGTTATTGATCTAAAAGGGATAATTGTGAATATCCGTGGGGGGAGTAACCAATTAGCGGGAGTTAGCGTTGAAGAAATTATTGGGGAAAAGTATAGCAATTTCATTTATAAAGAAGATGTAGAAAGGGTGGAAGGTTATTTCACCGACGTGTTAAAAGGAGAAGCTCAATATGTGAAATATAGGGTTCTAAATGAAAATGGGGAAAACATTCATATCGATGTAACGCTGACACCCATTCAATTAGAGAATGATGAAGTAATCGGTTTGTATGGATTAACACATAATATTTCCTATAAACAAGAATTAAAGCAAGATCTTCAAGAAATGCGTGAAAAACTTCAATCATTAATCCATTATTCTCATGAAGTTATCGGAATGCTCGACAAAGATGGAACAATCATCTTTGAAAGTCCGTCAATTGAGGCTGTTCTTGGCTATAAAGTGGAGGAGCTTACCGGAAAAAACTTTTTTGATTTGATGCATCCTGATGACCTTCAATCGAAAAAGAGTAAATTCAAAGAAGTTCTCAATCGACATAACACTCCTTTCACGGTAGAGCTTCAATTAAAACACAAAAATGGGGAATGGCGTGATGTTGAGGTCATCTATACGAATCTCCTCAATACACCAAGTGTGAATGGAGTTATTTGCAATATCCATGACATTACTGAATTAAAAGAGCAACAGCGAGAAATTCACTATATGGCTTACCATGATTATTTAACTGAATTACCAAATCGACGTGCTTTTGAAAATGGGTTGGATCTTGAAATACGCCTAGCGAATGTCGATAAGCGAAAGTTCGCCGTTTTGTTTCTTAATTTAGATGGATTTGGCTTTCTAAATGATTCATTAGGTCATGATATCGGTGATCTTTTATTAATTGAAATCGCAAGGCAATTAAAAAATAAGCTTACTAAAAACTTCAAAATGATAGCGAGAATAAGCGGAGACGAATTCGCGATTTTAACGACAAACCATCAAGACATATATTCAATTGAACAAATTGCGAAGAGGGTACTGCACGTTTTTGAGCAATCATTTGACATTAAGGACTACACTCTTTCCATTACGACGAGTATTGGGATTAGTATTTATCCTGAATCCGGAGATGACGCCGTTTCTCTGATGAAAAATGCGGGTCTAGCATTGTACCTAGCGGAGAAATCAGGAAATAATAAGTATCAAATTTTTTCACCATCCGCCAATGTCGGCACATATAAGACTTTTTCATTAAGAAATGAGCTCAAGAAAGCGTTAGAAGAAAATCAGTTTCTCGTCTATTACCAACCGATTGTACATGCGCGGACGAATCAAATCGCTAGTGTAGAAGCACTAATCCGCTGGAATCATCCTGATTGGGGAATCGTTCCTCCAGATGAATTCATCCCGCTGGCTGAAGAGTCTGGATTGATCACTCAAATTGGTGAATGGGTATTGCGGACGGCTTGCGAAAACGTATGCATATGGCATAAGGCCGGGCATTTCATTCAGGTATCGGTTAATTTGTCACTTGTGCAGTTTTTACAAACGGACTTGGTGGATATGATTTCTAGTGTTTTACAAGAAAATAAGTTAGATGCAAAATGGCTTAACATTGAGATTACCGAAAGTACGTTGATGGATCAAGAAGAAAAAGTGTTGGATAAAATAAAGCGTTTGCAGGCGTTGGGTATAGAGATTTCTCTTGATGATTTTGGTACAGGCTACGCGTCATTTAAAAGTTTAAGAGATATGAAACCGGACGTATTGAAAATAGATCGAGAGTTGATAAAGGACGTGTCTTCCGATAAGGACAGTGCTGAAATTGTTACTTCGATTATTCAGTTAGCCCATAGGCTCTCCATAGAAGTCGTAGCGGAAGGTGTCGAAACGATAGAACAGCAGGAATTTGTAGCTGATTTACAATGCGATTGGATTCAAGGGTATTTATTTAGTAGGCCAGTTTCAGAAGAAAATATCATCAAGTTATTAACAGGGCAATTGAATCCTGAAATTGAATCTATACCATTTAAAGAAAGAAGAAAGTATTTTAGAATTGATTTTAAGTATCCACTCGAAGCACTTATGACGATCTCTGAATTGAATGGAAAAAAGGTTCAATTGGGAAATACAAAAATAGTAGTTGAAAATATAGGGCCGGGCGGATTACGTTTTTTATCGAACATTAAACTTCCCGTAAGGTCGGATATTATATTGAAGTTTCAATTAACCATAATGAACGAAGAAATGACTTTTTATGGGACAATTGCGTATGATGCAGAACAGGAAAACCTCAACCAATACGGTATTAAATTTGTGGTTGATGAGAAGGAAAGAGAATACTTTATCAAGCATTTCAATCAATTCCAACTGCAGTTGAAAAAGGACCCGCTCCTAACCGGTCATTCTTTTATAACAGACAGTGTGGGGAAATACTTTAAGGGATTGTAGGATCTCCTAGGCGTTTGTTGGTCAAACTACTTGGGGAATGCACTGGAATGGCATGGGTATTTGTTTGAGGGAGTGTCCAACAAGGATAATGATCAGGTTTTGTCGAACTATATAAAGTAGGATTCATAGCTCTGTAAATAACAATAACGAATTTTAATAAAAAAACATCTCGAAAGATGTTTAGCAAAAATGTATGAATAGGGAGTAGATTTCTATCTCCAAGGTGAATTCATCTGTCTTTTCATTTTTTCTATTTCAGAGGTTAAATAATCAATCTGTTTTTGCATATTTTTACTATCTCCAGCATTATTTTGTTCTTGCCGTGCTTCTTCTAATGCTAGGACTGCTGCCAAAGTGGAAAGGGCATCCCCAAATGTAGTTATTACGCCTGCAATGACAGCAAGTTTAGCACTTTCACTGTCTGTTTGATTTTGACTATCTTGATTTTGATTGGAAAAGAATAAATTACTATTATTCAAACTGTTAACCTCCAATCACTTACACGTACTGTGTTTAATATATTCAAATATGTACTATTTCGTGAAAAGGTTTTAAGGTATTTAAAACATAGCACGACCATTATGTGTAATTGGAATTTGATAGTTGGTATGATTAATTTGGGGAATATCATATTACAAAATTAAAATCTGAATGCTACAGTAAATGTATCCAGGAGGGGCAAAATGGTAAACAAATTTGAGTACGAAGTGATGATGCCATCAAAGATTGAACCAGGAAAAAATCTACCTGTGTTATTTGCTCTACATGGCATTGGCTACAATGAACAACATATGCTAAGTATTTTTGAAGATGTAAAAGAGGATTTTATTTTAATTGGCATCCGAGGTCATTTGGAGCATGAAAAAGGATATGCGTATTACTACTTGAAAGGATACGGAAATCCGGATCGGGACCTTTTCGATGAAAGCATGAAAGGCTTAGAAAGCTTTATTGAATATGCATGCGCAACCTATCCGATTGACCGTGGACAAATATACTTAGGCGGCTTTAGTCAAGGCGCTATATTATCCAATTCACTTGCGTTAGTACTAGGGGATAAAATTAAAGGCATCGTCTCCATGAATGGTTATATTCCAGATTTCGTAGTGGAGGAATACCCGATAAAACACGTCAATCATCTGTTAGTTTATTTATCGGACGGTGAAACAGACACTATTTTTCCGCCGGAAGTCGGGAAAAAGAATGATGCCTATTTTAAAGAAGCAGGCGCCACTGTAGATTATAAAACCTATCCGACGGGCCATAAAATTGGAGAGGCTAATAAAAATGATCTAAGTCGCTGGCTGACTGAGACAATACGTTGAACTAGGTCGCTTACATGAAAGCTGAGCGCTCCAAACAAAAACTAGTATGTTGTAAAAAGGAGGAAATAGCTATGAATGCCAATCAAATAAAAGAAATTGCTACCTATTTAGTTGCAGGAGAAGTAGAAAAGCGTGAAATAGAAAAAGTGACAGCCCGTTTGAAGCCCGATTTAACAGTTGAAGAAGGGTATCTCGTTCAACAAGAGCTGGTTTCTATTAAGTTGGCTGAAGGTCGCAAGATTGTTGGGCCCAAAATGGGATTGACGTCTCAAGCTAAAATGCAGCAAATGAATGTTGATGAACCCATATATGGATACGTTTTCGATTATATGTTGATCGACAACGGAGGAGAGGTTTCCCTTAGTGATTTAATCCATCCGAAAGTAGAAGCGGAAATCGCTTTTGTGATTGGGGAAGACATTGTAGGACCTGGTGTGACAGGTGAACAAGTGTTGGCGAAAACCGAATCGGTTGTTCCAGCGCTGGAAATCATCGATAGCCGTTATGAAAATTTCAATTTTACACTACCTGATGTAGTGGCAGACAATGCTTCCACGTCAAGAGTTGTATTCGGTACGACTTTGAAAAGCCCAGACCAATTTGAACTCGATTTAATCGGTGCTACATTAACGATTAATGGGGAGTTAAAGGAGTCAGGAACAGGAGCGGCTGTTCTCGGTCATCCTGCAAATGCAATTGCGATGCTCGCCAATATGCTTGCCAAAAAAGGCGACAAGGTCCGAAAAGGAGACGTCATTTTATCAGGTGCACTCACTGGAGCCGTACTTCTTGAAAAAGGTGATGTTGTCAGCGGGAAATTCGATGGACTTGGTGAAGTTTCATTTACGGTAACAGAATAAATTCTAGAGAAAGAGGAGACATCGCATGCCGTTAATCCAGGTAAGTATTATAGAAGGTAGACCGAAAGAGAAGGTCGCTGAATTGATTGGAAATATTACGCAAACGGTTTCTGAAACATTGGATGCTCCGGTAGAAAATATTAGAGTTCTCGTCACAGAGATACCTAAAACACATTGGGGTAAAGCTGGAAAACCAATGTCGTAAAATGAATTGCGAATGAAGCTGTCATAATAAAGCCTGACCAGACAAGATACTTTATCTATCAACTGTTAACTGAAACGTGTTTAGAGTGGAATGCGAATCTACTAAAGCATTTACAAGAAGATCCACCTGACTTAATATTTACGACGTCTACGTTAAATAAGCGTGATACAGTTCCAGTAGATTATATAGTTCAGTGGAGTGAACTTGAAGGCATCAAGACGGTATTCGCGGTGCGGGATAATCCGTGAATGAAAAAGAATATTCCGCTTTGTTTAGGAAATGCAGGCGACCCATTAGATTGTGCAATTACGCGAGGTGGAGGGGGATCGAAAGTAGTGCCATGGGAAAATACAGAGGGGATTCCGTTCACTGTCATTTTTGCAGACTTGACTGAATACTTCTGTGATGACAAAATGTGCTATCCTGACATCGGAAATGTGGTTGTGTATCGCTTCAATAACCACCTCACTGCGACGTACGCAAAATCATTAGCGCCCGCTTTGAAGCAGCCGTTACAGGAAGCTTTGAAAAGTTTGGATGAAATGAAGGAAATAGAATTGTTGAATTAAGTATGTGTTACCTAAAGTTTAAGTGAAAAAAGTAACGCCAGCGTAAAAACTGGCGTTACTTTTTTTGAATTTATATTTAGGTACCCATCTGTCAGTTGGAACGCCGTATGCGATGAAAGTCGCACGTACGGTGTGAAGGAGGGGAAAAGGTAGCGATAACTTCAAAGCCTTACCTATTCCTATGAAGAAGAGTAAGTTGTGGTATGCATGAAGTAAATAATTACTGTAACAACAATACTATAAATGCATTTATTTCTTTGTCTGTTATAGAAATAATTAGTAATTTTCTTTTTTTTGTATTGAATTTTAGTTCGAAATAATATAAGATATATAAAAATCTGTATAAAAGGCTATGAAAAGAAGAGTAAACACACGTACTATCTACAGAGACCTCTGGTAGCTGAAAAAGAGGGATAGGAAATGTGTTGAAACAAGGCTTGGAGCTGTGCATTGGATTTGTTTGTTTTGAACAATGATGATGCAACGTATTCTCACGTTAACGAGATAGAGTATCACAGGTGATTTATTCACAAAGTAGTACTCGATTAGGCTTCTGCAGCAATGTGGAGGTGAACTGGGGTGGCACCGCGATATGACTCGCCCCCAAGATAAATATCTTGGGGGCGAGTTTTTTTATTTTGTTTTACAAAAAATAAAAAAGGAGTGGTGAACATGTCCAGATGGAAGTATCCTTTAATGCTATTAGGAGGAATAGGAATTTCAAATGTGGGTGGGTGGGTTTACCTAATCGCACTAAATTTAATTATATTGAATGAAACAGGTTCTCCGCTTGCAATTGCTTTATTATATATACTAGGTCCAATTGCAACTATATGTTCGAATGCTTGGGCAGGTAGTTTAATTGATCGGGTAAATACACGACGACTTATGATGGGATTAGACGTTTTCCGAGCACTATGTATTGCGTTAATTCCATTTTCACCTTCACTTATTTATGTTTATATACTAGCGTTTATCATTAATATGGGAAGTGCTATTTTTCAACCCACATCTATGGTTTATATGACTAAACTAATACCTGAAAAAGATCGGCAACGCTTTAATGCACTACGTAATTTTATCAACTCTTGTGGTTCACTAATAGGTCCTGCCATTGCGGGGATTTTATTTTGGTTGGGTACTCCTTATACTGCCATCCATGTGAATGCAGTGGCTTTATTTTTTTCGGCAATTATTATTATGATGCTACCTAATGTTGATTCAAGACTTGAAGAGACAGAGGGGCAAAGATTTACTTGGGATATGATAAAAAATGATTTTCGGGTAGTAATTAATTTCAGTAAGGACTATACCTATGTCACAAAGATATATTTATTATTTAGCGGTACTACTATATTCATGACTGCAATTGATTCTCTCGAGGCAGCATTTGCTAAAGGAGTACTTTCAATATCAGATACCAATTATGGGTTTTTATTAAGTGTCTTTGGAGCTGGAATTATAATGGGATCGATTATTAATTCAGTATTTTCGAAACAGCTTGCAGTGGATCTTTTAATAGGTTTTGGTACCATTTCTACCTCAATAGGTTATATAGTACTTTATAGTTCGAATGGCTTTTTTAGTGCAGCGCCTGGTGTATTTTTAATTGGATTTGCTGTAACGTTTGCAAATACAGGGTATTTGACTTTCTACCAAAATCATGTTCCTGTGAGGATGATGGGAAGGTTCGGAAGCATCTTTAGTGTTATTGAAGCAGGTTTCATTATTGCTTTAACGGTATTAATAGGTTTAGCTGCTGAATTAACTTCGATCCGTCCTGTGGGGTTAATAGGTTCATTTGCATTCTTCTTATTCGGGTTAATGGCATTGAAAGCTGTATCAGGTACAAAACGGAAGGAATATTTTAAAAAAGGTGCTGCTTCTTTAAACAGTTAATTATAAAAAGGCTTGACCGATAAAGTAATCGACAAGCCTTTTACTGCACCAGATTTATCGATTTTAAACTCCTATGAAAATTAAACGTCAAACTTCGCAAAAATGGCAACACTAAAAAAAACGCAGCTCATTTTTTTAAAATAAAGAGTGCAGCGTTCAGTTCCTGACTCAGATTATTTGTTGGATTAAAATTCAGGTACCACTGTGCAAGATATTATTTTGAAAATACACTAGCTAGAAATTAGTGAAATGCTTGAATATAAAATCTCTATTGGTTTTTTATACAATTGGTTGAACTTTTTGTTGTTTTTTGTTGTATAGATACCCTTCTGAAGGGTAAAGTATTGTTGAATTAAGTATGTGTTAGCATTTTGGAGCTTCAAGGCGGGAAAGTGGGAGGAGCGACAGGAATTTTGCGTGCAAAGGAAGAAATGGAATTTAGTGAAGAGCATTTTACAGCTCAAGTAAAAAAGTAACGCCAGAGTAAAAACTGGCGTTACTTTTTTGAATTTATAGTAGATGTTATAAAGGTCCTTGTATCAAGTACTTACATTTTAATAGACGTCCCGCTTGGGTTCTCTAACGTTTTGAGACGGCTGTCCAATATGAAATTACCAAATGGGATGAAGGCTGAAAGAACAGCGCCAATTGTAAATTTGAAAGGCCATTTTACCGCAATCATTGCATACACGATGGCAACCATATATGCGAGGAATATATAACCATGAAGCGTTCCAATAATAGTCACGGCACTCGGCATACCAAACCAATATTTAAGGGGCATCGCAATGAACACCAAGAGCAGCAGCGAGCTACCTTCGAGGAAACCCATGAAACGAAAACGGCCCAATGCATTTTTAAACATGATATCGCTCCTAAAATCTTCATTTTACCAACCCTCAGTATATAAGAAGTAAATGACTAAGTATAGAAATTGAATTGGATGGTTGATTGACGAACATAGCCACTGTCCAACAAACAAGGAATCTCCAACGAAACCATTGAAGCGTCCAACCAACATCAGCCACTGTCCAGCCAACTCCAAAAATTCTCCGACAAAGCATAGTCATGCATAGAAGTACTCTTTCTGTAAACAATGAAGTAATGAATTAAAGTGAGGGAGTGTAGATCATGACAACTGCCTATAAAGGTACAAATAAATTGATTACAGGGATTGTATTTGGGGTTTTAACATTTTGGCTTTTTGCTCAAGCGATGGTCAATGTAGTTCCCGCAGTTCAGGAAGATTTAGGCGTTTCTTCCGGGACAGTCAACATTGCTATTAGTTTAACAGCCCTTTTCTCGGGTATTTTTATCGTGGCTGCGGGTGGACTTGCCGATAAAATCGGTCGGAAGAAAATAACAAATATCGGGCTGCTGTTAAGTATCGTTGGTTCACTTTGTTTAGTGTTAGCAAATGGCTCGATATTACTCATTCTAGGTCGGGTTATTCAAGGTTTATCGGCAGCTTGTATTATGCCTTCAACCATTGCGCTCATTAAAGATTACTTTGAAGGGGCGGAACGTCAACGGGCACTTAGTTACTGGTCAATTGGTTCTTGGGGTGGTTCTGGTGCCTGTTCGTTATTTGGCGGAGCGATTGCAACATATATGGGATGGAAGTGGATTTTCATCTTTTCCATTGTCTTTGCAATTATTGCATTGTGGTTAATAAAAGACACCCCTGAAAGTAAAGCGAAACAAACGGGTAATTCTAAATTTGATGTCAGTGGCCTAATTGTTTTCGTTGTCACACTGTTGGCATTGAATATTTTCATCACACAAGGTGCTGAGATTGGTTGGACAAACTGGATTACAATTGTACTGTTAGTTGTCACAGTCATTGGTGCAATTAGCTTTATAAAAGTAGAAAAGGGTAAAGCGAATGCGCTCATCGATTTTGGGTTATTCAAAAATGCGCCATATACGGGTGCAACCGTTTCAAACTTCTTGCTCAATGCTGTTGCCGGAACGCTTGTTGTTGCGAACACGTATGTCCAAGCAGGAAGGGGTTTTACATCTTTTCAATCGGGTATGCTTTCAATAGGTTATCTCATTGCCGTACTTGCAATGATTCGTGTTGGAGAAAAAATTCTTCAAAAAATTGGTGCGAAAAAACCAATGCTTTGGGGTACAATATTGACGCTTATTGGTGTTGGGGTGATGGGCTTAACATTCTTACCAGACGTCGCTTACACAGTCGTTGTATTTATAGGATTCGCTTTGTTTGGTTTAGGATTAGGGATCTATGCAACACCATCTACAGACACCGCGGTTTCGAATGCACCTGACGATAAAATTGGTGCAGCATCGGGTATCTATAAAATGGCAAGTTCCCTTGGTTCTGCATTCGGGGTTGCGATTTCTGCGACTGTCTATGCGACGATTGCAGCGAATAGCGGGGTAGATGCAGCGGCAACTGGCGGTATTATTGCCAATGTGATTTTCGCAGTCATCGCGTTGTTATCAATTATCTTCATGGTTCCAAATAACGCAGGTAAGAGCGAAGTTAAATAAGGAGTGTTTTAGGCATGAAAGAAAAATTAATGGACATGTTGGATGAACGTAAAGAAGAAATGATTCAAATTCGCCGTTTTTTACATGAACACCCTGAATTATCATTTAAAGAGGAAAAAACAGCTCAGTATATAGCTGACTTTTATAAAGGAAAAGACGTCGAAATACAAACAAATGTCGGGAATGGGTACGGTATTATTGTGAAAATAGTAGGTGGGAAACCTGGAAAAACAATTGGATTGCGCGCAGATTTTGACGCGCTTCCAATTGTGGAAGAAACGCCCGTGCCGTTCAAGTCGAAAAATGAAGGTGTCATGCATGCATGCGGTCATGACGGTCATACAGCCTATTTGTTAGTACTTGCAGATTGTTTAATTCAACTGAAATCAGAACTATCCGGAACCATCACAATCATTCATCAGCATGCTGAAGAGGTACCACCAGGCGGTGCGAAAAGTATCATCGAATCTGGACTGCTGGATGATTTGGATGAAGTGTTTGGAATTCACTTATTACCAATTGCTCCTGTTGGGATGGTTGGTTACAATAAAGGCTTTGTTTTCAATGGAAGGGCCTATATGAAATTGAAAATACAAGGCCGAGGTGGGCATGGTTCTTCGCCTCATTTAGCAAATGATGCAATTGTCGCGGGTGCTCATTTCGTAACCGCAGTCCAAACAATCATAAGCCGCCGATTAAGTCCATTTGACGTAGGAGTAATTACAATTGGATCGTTTGATGGTGCGGGTACCTTTAATGTGATAAAAGATAGCGTAGAGCTTGAAGGTGATATCCGTTATATGACTGTTGAAACGAAAGAAACGATTGAACGAGAAGTAAAACGTCTTGTCAAAGGACTTGAAGTGGAGTTCGATGTAAGTTGTGAGCTTACGTATACACCAGATTATCCACCATTGTATAATAATCCTGAACTTACAGAAAAAGTGGCTGAAGCACTTAAAAATGCGAATATAAAAGAAATTACAGAGGTAAAAGAAGTGCCACCAATGGCGCCTTCCGAAGATTTTGCGTACTATGCTGAAAAATTCCCTGCTTGTTTCTTTTATATTGCGTGTTCACCCAAAGGCGTTGAAAAACCATATTTCAACCACCATCCAAAGTTTGACATCGACGAAGATGCACTCCTAGTTGCAGCAAAAGCCGTTGGGCAAGTTGTATGTAGTATGCAGGAATAGAATGATGGAAGTCGTTCAATAAGTGGTTATTGAACGACTTTTTGGTTTGTCCAATGAATGTTTGGAGAGTGTCCAACAAACTTCGGTTAGTGTGCAACCAACTCCAGAAAGCGTCCAACCAAAGGGGAAGTCTCCAACGAACCCATCAAAGTGTCCAATAAAGCCTGTGGAATGTCCAACCAACCTCAGTTAGTGTCCAACCAACTTCAGAAAGCGTCCAATAAAAAAAGGCACTAACACAACTCTAAATTGTGTCAGTACCTAAAAATCCCAATCAATCTATCAAACGACTTGTATTTTCCTCTGGTTTTTGTTTTTCCGGATCATATAAATCACAATTAGTAAAATAAACCAAACAGGTGTTACGAACAAAGCAATACGAGTATCTTCCGCTAGTCCTAGCACGACAAGAACGAACGCTAGGAACACAAGGATTAAGTAATTTGAAAACGGGTGAAGCGGCATTTTAAATTTATTCGCTTTCGCAAGTTCTGGTTTCGTTTTGCGATATATCAAATGGCAGATGACTGTAACGCCCCAAATATAGATAAAGCATACTGTAGAAATACTTGTAATTAGTGTAAATACACCTTCTGGCATTACATAGTTCAAAACAACGGCGATTAGAATGACAATAGTTGAAAAGAACAATGCATTGGAAGGGACTTTATTGGTAGTCAGTTTTGTAAATGGTACAGGTGCATTATTATCTTTGGCAAGTGAGTAAATCATCCGGCTTGTACTAAACACGGCGCTATTACATGCCGAAGCGGCGGATGTTAAGACAACAAAATTGACGATACCAGCAGCTGCAACAATACCTACTGCAACGAAGACCTGGACAAACGGGCTTTCCAGTGGGTTAATAGCGTTCCACGGATAAATACTCATAATAACAATAAGAGCGCCAATATAAAATATCAAAATCCGAATAGGGATATTATTAATGGCTCTCGGGATCACTTTTTCCGGGTTTTCTGTTTCACCTGCTGTTAGGCCGACTAGTTCAATGCCTACAAACGCAAATACAACCATCTGGAATGAAAGGATAAAGCCATTAATACCATTAGGGAACATACCACCATGGCTCCATAGATTAGTAAAACTAGCTGGGCCAGCATCGGTAGAAAAGCCCTTGAAGATCATGAAAACGCCAATAACAATAAGTGCTAGAATCGCGATGATTTTAATTAATGCAAACCAGAATTCCATTTCGCCAAAAAGTTTTACAGTTGCAAGGTTCATAAATAGCAAAATGACAAGCGCAATTAAACCTGGCATCCACTGCGGTACGTTCGGAAACCAAAACTGCGTATAAAGACCAACTGCGGTTAAATCGGCCATTGCAATTGAAATCCAGCAGAACCAATAGGTCCATCCGGTAACAAACGCCGCCATATTCCCCATATAGTCTTGTACAAAGTCAACAAATGAATTATAGTTCAAATTGGTTAGAAGTAGTTCTCCAAGTGCGCGCATGATTAAAAAGCAAATTATTCCTGTAATCAAATATGCAAATAAAATTGACGGCCCTGCTAAATGAATGGATTTTCCTGCCCCAAGGAATAATCCGGTACCGATTGCCCCCCCGATGGCAATTAGTTGTACGTGCCTGTTTTTTAGACCCCTCGACAATTCTTGTTCTTGCATGACATTTCCCACTCTCTGCTTTTTCTAGGATGTTTGAATTGTGAAAGTTTTAAGTATCAAACAATTGCAAAATAATATCCTAATGAAAGTTTAACATAATAATACTCAATTCGACAATAGGAAAACGCTTACAATTTTCAAAAAAAAGAATAATCAATATGTAGCGGGCAATAATTTTTTATCCGAACTATCCAACGAACCCCAGCAAGTCTCCAACAAAGAGTAAAGTCTCCAATCAAACCATCAAAGCGTCCAATTAAATCTAGAAAGTTTCCAACGAACCCCGACGAGTGTCCAACCAACTCGGAAAAGCATTCAAAAAACAGGAAAGTCTCCAACCAAACTATCAAAGTGTCCAACAAACCCCAGCAAGTGTCCAACAAAAAAAGCCCCATCTCTCAAAACATGAGAAATGGGGCTTTCATAAACTTCTATATCAAACTGTTGCATTCAGACCCATTCTTGCTTCAGAACGGCTCATTCTCTTCTCGAGTTTAAACAAGATAAATTCACAGATGAGGCAAAGGATCCAATAGATAATGGATGCGACTAAATACATTTCGATGAAACGGTATCCATCGTTCGCAATAATTTTGGAAATGGCTAACACTTCTACAACCTTTACGGCGAATGCTAAAGAGGTTGCTTTAATGAGCCCGATAAATACGTTTCCTAGATTAGGCAATGCGATTAATAACGCTTGTGGCAAAATGATTCGTGTTAAACCTTGTCTCGTTGTCATCCCAACTGAATAGGCGGCTTCCATTTGTCCTGCATTTGTGGCATTAATGGACGAACGGAAGATTTCTGCCTGATAAGCGGCTGTGTTTATTGTATAAGCAACAAGCGCGTATAGCAGTGGAGGAATTTCATCAGCATCTATTTGTAAACCCAGGCGTGGGTTCAAGTAATCGATGAGTACGGGCACACCGTAGAAAAAGACATATAGCTGAACAATCAAGGGCGTTCCTCGAATGAACGAGATATACAAAATGGATAACTGATTTAATACAGGTATTTTATATATTCTGCAAAGAGCAATGAGTAAACCAAAAATGAGCCCGAAAAGCATCGCGACAATGGCTATCGTTATTGTCCAAGGTACTCCTTTTAACACTGCGGGTACTTGCTCTAACGCAAATTTAAAATCTACAATAGCCATAATTTATCACTATCCTCAACAAGTTATTACTTAGATAGACCAACATGCCCTTTCTTGAAGACTTTTTCAGCATAGCCGACAAGACTTTCAATAATTATGCAAGTTGCCCAGTAAACAAGCGAAATCACAACGTAAATCTGAAACATACCGATGCCGTGATTATTGCCTAAAATGATTCGAACTTGCCCCATAATATCAATGATGCCAATCGTAAAGGCGAGAGATGTGTCTTTCAATAATTCGATAATGTTGTTACCTAAGTTAGGCAATGAAATCAGAAAGGCTTGCGGCAGTATAATTCTTCGTAACGCTTGTGAATAGCTCATTCCGACACTATATGCTGCTTCGAATTGGTCCTTTCCAACGGCTAAATAGGCTGAACGGATAACCTCTGACATAAATGCACCTGTATGGAACGAGAAGGCCATAATGGCAAAGAACAGCCGATCCCAATGATTAATATCTACGTTAATGACCAGTAGTAATTGGGGGAGTCCAAAATAGACTAGAAACAGTTGTACCAACAAAGGTGTACTTCTTGTGAATGATAAATATATGGTTGCAATTCCATAGAGAAACCGGTATTTCTGAATTCGTATAATCGCAATACCTAAACCTATGAGTAACGCGAAGAATAAGGATATTACTGTCATCAGTAGTGTTAGCGGGAGTTTATCTAGTACTCTAACGAATATGTCAATCCAATCTTGCAAACTCGAGCTCATCTTTCACACCACCTAATCAATTACGCCACCTATAGAGGTGGGAGTCTATTGCTGAATAAAGAAAAATATGTGCTAAATTACACCGCATGAACGCATTTCAATTCAATGCGGTGCTCAGTATTAGTTGTAGCTGAACCCTTTTTCATTGATGTAGTCGAGGTCTTGGAAGAAGTCAGTTGCAAACCACTTTTCGGATAGTTTCGATAGTGTTCCATCTTCCGTCAATTCGATTGTAATTGCTTCGATTTCATCGGCTAATTCAGTGTTTTCTTTATTATAAACAACAAAGAGAGGTTCTTTCGAAACAATTCCAGCTACTTTTAAATCCAAGTTAAGTGTTTCTTGAACAGCATCAAATGTCGATTTGTTAAGAAAAATCGCATCTGCTTTTCCTTCGTCAACGCGCTTTAAGTTATCTGCATTTGATGGGTGTTCCATGCTTTCAATCGTTAAAGGATTGTCAGGATTACTTGTGTTGTACCCATTTAATATTGAACGGAGCCCGCCCCCAGCTGACATAGGCGTGAACTTTTTACCAACCATGTCATCTAATGTTTTTATATCATCTCTGTCTGTTTTCGTAATAAGTGACGTTAGAGAGTAGCCATATTCCGTTTTTGGATAATGAAACTTCTCTTCTCTATCTGGATTTTTGAAAAACCAGTTAATTGCCATGTCAACTTTACCTGTATCAAGGCCCACTAGATTCGATTCTTCTTCACCGAAGATGTATTCGAATTTGTAGTCTGGCAATCTTTTTTCAACTTCTGCTAAATAATCCATGTCGTAGCCAATCGGATTGTTTTCATCGTCTGTATATAGGAAGGGAGGATTGACTTCATCGCTTAATGCGACTTTAATGACCTTTTTTCCGTCTTCCGTTGTTGTACTTCTTTCATTTGAACAACCTGCGAGAATAGCAAGGAAAATCGTTACTCCTAATAGTACTAGCCATTTACGTTTCATGAGTATGCCTTCTTTCTTAAATTTCATATTCTGGTTCCGGTGTAAGTCTTTTCAAAAATTGTTTTGTGCGATCGTGTTTTGGATGGACCAATACATCTTTCGGTGTACCTTGTTCAACTACAAGCCCGTCCGCCATGAAAATAACTTCTGTAGCCACATCTCGGGCAAAGTCAATTTCATGTGTTACAATTATCATCGTAATTCCTTCATCCGCAATTTTCTTTATAATAGAAAGAACTTCTCCAACCATTTCGGGATCGAGTGCAGATGTTGGTTCGTCGAATAATAATACAGAAGGCTTCAATGCCAGTGCGCGAGCAATTCCTACGCGCTGTTGCTGTCCGCCTGAAAGTTGCGTTGGGTAGTCATTTGCTTTATCTTCAAGACCCACTTTTTGAAGAAGTTCCATGCTAATCTGACGTGCCTCATCTACGTTGATTTTCTTCGCAACGAGAAGGCCTTCCATAATGTTTTCAATCACAGTTTTATTTTTAAATAAATTATAATGTTGAAAAACCATAGCCGTTTTTCTTCTTAACGTTAGGATGTTTTTTTTCGTTGCACTTTTTTCATCTATGGAAAAATCATCGATTGAAATGCTACCTTCATCTGGTTTTTCTAAGTAATTTATGCAACGAAGGAGGGTTGTTTTACCAGATCCACTTGGCCCGACAATCACCAAGACATCTCCTTTGTTCACAGTTACATCAATGCCATGAAGCACCGGATTCTTATTGAAACTCTTTTTAATATTTTTTAATGTTATCAATTTCCCACCCCTCCTTACATGTAATGAATGCATCATAACAGTACATACAATAGCATAAGTATTCCTAGTTGTAAAGTAGACATTGTGCAGATATACTAGTTATGTTGAAAAAAGAATCCCAATGAATCCGCTGTTTCTTGTAAGGCGCAGACGTACTACTTACGTTATAGATTTAACAAACCAATAAGGAAGTGTCCTATATGTCGAAGAAGGTATTTGTTGAAAATGCATTTCAAAAGGAATGGCTAGAAAAACTCATGAATCATGAGGAAGCTTTTAAGAGCAATTCGAAAGAAAACGATGAACAGACTCGATTTCCGAAAGGAAATATAAAAGCACTTGTTGACCTAGGTTATACGAAACTAACGTTACCGAAAGAATATGGCGGCGAGGGTATCAGCGTGCGTGACATGGTATTATTCCAAGAAACGATTGCTAGTTTTGACGGAGCTACAGGGTTAGCAATTGGGTGGCACCAAGGTGTTGTCGGAGAATTATATGAAAATAAATTATGGAGTGAAGATCTATTAACTTCATTTGCACAAGAGATTTTGGACGGGGCGTTAGTGAATCGCGCAGTGAGTGAAGCACAAACGGGAAGCCCAACGCGTGGTGGACGTCCTGGAACGAATGCCGTGAAACGAGATGGCAAATGGGTGATTACGGGTCAAAAAAACTTTACGACGATGTCACCTGTGTTAACACATTTTCTAGTGTCTGCATGGATTGAAGAGAAAGAGGGCATCGGTTTCTTCTTAGTTGAACGAGATTCAAAAGGCTTGTCCATCAAAGAAACGTGGGACGTTGTGGCGATGAGGGGAACAGAAAGCCATGACTTAGTGCTAGACAACGTTGAAGTTTCGGAAGAGAAATTTGTCGAATTCAACCAAGGTCCTAGGGGCAATACGTTGAACCCATGGATTCTGCACATTCCCGCTTGTTACCTCGGCATTGCACAAGCAGCTCGTGACTATGCAGTGAAATTTGCAGTCGAATACTCCCCGAATAGTTTACAAGGGTCAATTAGTCAATTGCCGAATGTCCAAAGTTTAATAGGCCAAATGGACTTAGAACTGATGAAAGCGAGACACTTCCTTTACAGTGTGGCGGATGCTGTAGATAATGACGCGCGTCGCGAACAACTAACGAATGAACTGGCAGCTGCCAAACATATCGTGACAAATTCAGCGATTACAATCGTTGATAAAGCGATGCGTTTAGTCGGAGCGAAAAGTCTTCAAATGTCCAACCCATTGCAAAGGTATTATCGTGATGTACGAGCGGGTCTACATAATCCACCAATGGACGATATGACAATATCTAAATTAGCTCAAACGGCAATCAAAGAAGCAGAGTCGAAATAAGATTTCGAGTACCTATAAAAAGACAGCAGCTTATTTCATACAGGCTGCTGTCTTTTATTATGGAATTTTAGTGTTTGGAGCTTTTTAAAAGGTGTGCGAGGCCTTTTAAAATAATTGCAAGCGCAAACAAGACAACCACTACGATAACGACAATAACCCCAATGAGCACTAAAGTAATTGGTCCAACGAGCAATACCGGAACGATGAGAATCAGTCCGAGAATCGCATAAGCTGCTAAAATACAAGCGAGAAATAGTGATATATCACTTTTAAAACTTGGCATAGTAAACACCCCCTTGAAGTTACTATATGTACAACTCTTCGCAGGAGTGTTAGGGCGATTATGCCTGTGTAAACAGCACGTTTGTTGTTTTTTGTATTGTGCGCATATCTAGTTCTACATCCTCATTTACATCATGCGTTTTCTGTTATTAAAGATATATAGTAAATGAATTAAATGGTATAGTAGTAATGAAAAATAGCATTATAGTTTACTTGTGAATCACAACGTCATTCACTCAACCTATATAAGCTAAAAGGAGAGCAACATATTGCGATGAAAGTTTCACTGAAATCCTTAATCCTCCTCGTGGCCTTACTGTCAGTTGGACTTACACTTTTTAGTAGTATTACATCAGGGTATCTAGTCAATCAGCAGACACTGGTTGAAAATACATTGGAAACAAACCGAGTGTACACCCAGAAACTTGCGAGCACCACTGATAATTTTTTTAAAACGACGCTTCAAGAATTGGCCTATAGTGCAAAAGATGTCTCGGGTTACTTGAAGCAAAGCGATTCTGAGTTACTCTTGTTTAATGAAGCAAAGCGTTTATTTGAGCGGAATAATACGTTTAATTCGGTCGTTATCGCGTCTGCATCGGGTAAGGTTATTGCAAATTCACCCCAGAGCATACAGATAAAAGGAAGGCAATTGGACACGGTTGGTGCACAGCAGGCATTGACAGAAAGAAAGCCACTTATCTCAAAGCCTTATCTGTCAATAACGAAACGTCTAATTGTTTTTATATCACAACCCATTTTTGATGACGAAGGAAATTACCTTGGTTTTATCGGTGGATCTATTTATTTACTCGAGAAAAATATTTTGAATGATCTACTGGGAGAACACTTTTATAAGGACGGTTCCTATGTCTATGTAGTGGATGAAGATGGACGAATTCTCTATCACCCTGTCAATGAAAGAATCGGGAATACTGTTCCAGGAAATCCAGTCATAGAGGATATTATGAGTGGAAATAGCGGTGCCCAAAGACTTGTAAACTCGAATGGGATTGATATGCTTGCGGGTTACGCGTATACGCCTACGACGAAATGGGGAATTGTTTCGCAACGGCCTGCGGAAGCTGCATTGTTATCGTCTAAAGACTTGAGAAATCAAATGATCCTTAAAACGCTGCCGTTTCTCTTGCTGTCGCTCCTAATTCTTATATTCATCTCCGGTCGAATTGCGGGTCCCTTACAACGACTAGCGCACTACGCAGAATCGAGCACAGAAAATAAAAGCCATACGGAAATGAAAAACGTGCATGCCTGGTATTACGAAGCGATTCAATTAGAGAATGCACTGGTTAAGAGTTTTTCATTTTTTGAAGATAAAGTGAACTACTTCAGTCACCGATCAACAACGGATCCGTTGACAGGGTTGGTAAATCGAAGGACGATGGACGAGCATACGGAGAAATGGATGGAAGAGGGAACGCCGTATTCAATTATCTTGTTTGACATTGACCGGTTTAAACAGGTCAATGATACATTTGGCCATGCAGTGGGAGATGAAGTCCTAAAATTTGTAGCGGATGAAATGAGAGCCGTTTCGCAAGTGCATTCTATTTGTTGCAGGTATGGTGGTGAAGAATTCATTTTACTGATGCCTGATACGACTATGTTGGAAGCTTTTGACGTCGCTGAACGATTGCGGAAAAAGCTAGAAACAACGGCTAGTCCGAGTGGCGAAGTAGTCACGATTTCATCAGGCATTGCAAGTTTCCCAGAATGCGGAAATCACATTAAAGAATTAATCGAAATCGCCGATAAATGTTTGTATGAAGCAAAAAGTACCGGTAGAAATAAAAGCATCATGGCAATGCACCACACAGATAAAATGTAAATCGTTCGTTTCTTAAAAGGAACCAACCTAGGCTATACTATTAATAAGGAAAGGGAGTTATTTAAATGACACTTAAGCAAAAACTGAAGGATTCGATGAAAGAAGCCATGAAAGCTAAGAATAAAGAAGAACTAACAAGCATTCGTTTGGTATTAAGCACGATTCAAAAAAAGGAAATCGATAAAAACGACGGCAATGAGCTTGCAGACGAAGAAGTGATGCAAATCATCCAAACAGAAATCAAGCAAACCCAAGAGTCCCTAATGTACGCGAAGCAATCCGACAAAAGCGAAATGATCACCAATCTTGAAAACCGCATACAAATGCTCACATCATATCTACCCGAGCAACTCAGCGAAGAGGAAGTCAAATCAATCGTAAAAAACATCATCGAAACAAATGGTTTCTCCGGCAAGCAAGACATGGGCAAAGTAATGGGCCTCGCCATGTCAGAACTAAAAGGCAAAACAGAAGGCGCTTTGATTAGTAAAGTAGTTAAAGAGTTGCTTTGATATAGATAAGCAGCTGAATCACAGGAAAAGTGGAAAGTTACCGGATAAATATTCCGTAACTTTCCGCTTTTTTTATTCAGGGGGGGATTTGGTGTATCTTACATACATCGTTGGTGGAGTTTCCGATGATCACATTGCGGTGTTTGTATAATCGAGTAACTTACACACGTCAGTATATGAACACCCTTAACGTCAACACAAGGTGTTAAGGGTGTTCATGTTTTCAGAATTAATGAAAAATGGTAAAAACAATGGTATAGTAGATAACTAGGGAGGAAACTTCTGGAAAAAGTAACGTTTAAAGAGTTGCATAGAATTTATCAAATTACTGGGGGGATTTTTATGAAAATCACAGTTGTAGGAGCAGGACATGGTGGAACAACAATCGCTGCTGATTTGAAACGTAAGGGTCATCTAGTCACTTTGTTAAAGACTTCAAAGAGTTTGCATAACGACAATTTTGATTACCTAACGAATCATAAAGGTCAAATCACTATTGTGGATGGGAAGGAAGAAAATACAGTCCATCTAGATGTAGTGACGACAGATGTTGAAGTGGCAATCAAAAATGCTGAAATGATTATTATTTATGTTCAAACGAATTACCATGAACAAGTTATTAAGCGTATAATACCTTTCATGAATGAAGACCAAATCGTGTTGCTGGAGCCGGGTTATTTATCAACAGCATATTTCTTGAAACATGAAAAGAAAAAGCGATTTACAATTGTTGAAGCACAAAGTTCACCAATTGACTGTAGAATTATTGAACCTGGTAAAGTAAAGATTTTGTTTAAAAATGTTAGAAATCCAATTGCAATTTATACGGAAAAAGACAAAATAGTTATTCAAGAAAAGTTAGATACGCTACACTATCATTTTATTTACCTCGATTCAGTCATCGAAGCTGCTCTCCACAACCCCAATTTAATTGTCCATACGATCGGAGGAATTATGAGTATTCCTCGAATTGAATATACGGAAGGCGACTATTGGATGTACAAAGAAGTGTTCACACCCCACGTCTGGAATATGGTAGATAGCCTTGATAATGAAAAAATGGATGTGCTGGAGAAGGTAGGGGCGGAACGATTGCCTTACGTGGAAGCCTGCAAATTCCGTAATTTTGAAAATCGAACAATCGATGCGAAAGAAGCATTTTTAACATATGCTAAAAACAGTTCACCAGAAGGCCCATTTGTAGCGGATTCAAGATTTATTACGGAAGACGTTCCTGAAGGTCTCGTATTGTTGGAATCTTTGGGGCAGATGTTAGACGTCAAAACGCCTACGTGCACAGGTTTGATCAACATCGCGTCTGCTGCTCTTGCGACGGATTTTAGGGAGAATGCGAGGACTGTCGAATTACTAGGTAAAGAAAACTTAGAGAAGATAATCGGCACGCTTGCTGTGTCAATAGGTTGAAAAAGAACCTATGTATTTAAATTGATTTGCATGTTCAATACAAAAGCCTTCCACAGAATCAATGGATTCTGTGGAAGGCTTTTGTCTATCTATATACAAAACCGTTTTACAATTTCTCGAATGCCTGAACTGCTGCTTCAGCAACTTTGACATCATTCGCCACAGCACTGCCGCTTGCACCTACTGCGCCTACAACTTTTCCGTCTTTCATCAATGGGAAACCGCCGCCAAAAATGACCAAACGGCCGTTATTTGTAGTGTTCAAACCGTAGAGTTCAGCTGCAGGGACAGTTGCCTGTTCCAAATTGCTCGTTGGCATTTTTAATGCGACGGATGTCCACGCTTTGTTTTGTGAGATGTCGATGCTGGCAATCCATGCGTCGTCCATGCGATGAACGGCTATCAAGTTACCGCCCTCATCCACTACAGAAATGACCATAGCCACTCCTAAATTGGTTGCTTCTTGCTCTGCCGCTTCAATTAGTTTTTTCGCTGTTTCCAATGTTAATTTTCCCATGTAAACTGAACCTCTTTCAATCGATTTGTAGTTAATGGACCCATTTGCTGTCACCTAGATGACCCACTCAGTCTAATATAGTTAAGCGGAATTTTCAGAAATCTGAGCGCTGTACCTTTCAGAAATATTCCTCAAATATAAAATTCTTAAATTGTCTAATTTGCTTGTAGCCTTCTCCTTTACGATCTACATTGACTTCTGAATGTTCCATATGTATAATACCAAGTAAACAGGTATACTTAATGTGATTTATAAAATAGAGGAAGTAGGTTGATTCTATGAATAAAACAATTTCAATTTATGCGAATAAATTACAACTTTCCGGAGTGCTTCATCTCCCAGAGAATGTTCATCATAGAAAAGTTCCACTTATTGTTTTACTACACGGATTTGTTGGGAGCAAAGTGGGCGAACATCGTTTATTTGTAAAAGCGGCCAGGTATTTCACGGCTAGGGGGTATGGTGTATTTCGTTTTGACTTTAGCGGTTGTGGGGAAAGTGACGGCGATTATGGAGATGTCACGGTCACGAAGCAGTTGAGCGAGGTCCAAGCTGTACTCCGTTATGTGTCGACTATTAAAGAAGTAGATGCAAACAATATTATTATGATTGGCCACAGCCTTGGGGGTGCTGTGGCTTCGATAATCGCTTCTCTAGACCGTCGCATACGCAGGCTTATTTTATGGTCGCCAGTGGGTAGACCGTATGAAGATATTTCGCAAATTTTGGGTGAACGTGCAATTAAAACTGCAGACACAAATGGGGGAGTTGACTATCATGGTTTTTACGTGAGTCAGGCATTTTTAACTGATTTGAAAAATCATCATCCTCTTGAATCCGTTCGTTCTTTTAAAGAGGCGGCATTGGTCATTCATGCAAAAAGTGACGAGGACATTCCGAAAGAACATACTGCCCGTTATTTCGCTTCATTGCAACAACGACCTATCCAAAAACCAATAAACACACATTATATCGAAGGTGCGGATCATACCTTTTCAAGCTACACTTACGAAAATGAATTATTTCAGACTTCTTTTGACTGGCTTGAAGAGCTCAAGGAGCATCCTCGGAGAATAAACACGATGGTGAAATTACATGCTTCTCACGAAAAGGAAGCACTAGCACCTGTATTGGCAAAACAACAGTAGGTTGATCAACACAATTGTGTAATACCTAATCAATGCTAGTCAAATTTAGCTTACAATAAACGGGAAAATTGGAGAGACACAGGAGCCTATCCTGGTGTCTCTCCAATTTTTTACCCTTTTAAGATAAAGTCATTTACAAATGTGTGTTACTGGATGCGACAAGTTATGTGTTTATTTAAACTTTTCAAAATAAAAGAAGGTATATTGATTTATTTGTCGAAACTGCACTGTATGGTCTGAATGTTCATGATATGATATAACTAGTTTTATTGGTAATTGATCCATTTAAGTTAGAAAAAGTACTATAGGTAATAAATAGTACTAGTCGAAATTACACACGGTTAAATGGAAGCGATTACATCTCGTGCTATTTTATTTGTTGAAAAAGTAGAGTTAAATGAGAATTATGGATTGCGTAGCTAATTCGTAGAGGGGGTGAGAAAAGTTAGGAAGAAAAGCATAAGGAGTATAAAGGGGAATTATTCCATTCTGTAACTAGTATACTCTTTTTAAATAAATATATACTATATTTGATACGGGGGAAGAGAAATGGGGAAACTTACTGACTATGTGATGGATTATAATACGATTTTATTTTTACCAAAGACAAATGAGTTTGGCGAACTATATACATTCGTTTTAAATGATACGTCATCATTTGACATAGAGGCTGGGCCGACTGAACTTATCGATTTTAACTTAAGGTACTACGGGTCTAGTCTAAAAGGTGCACGAGAAGGCGCGAATATGATTTTAGGGGATGGCAGAATGTATCCCGTTATTATAAACGAAAAACTCGACCTCTATTGGTTTCCAAGCAAATCACCAGCAAAAGAAGACTGCATCTGGTTTGCGCTGCATCATATTAAGAAAACCATTAAGCTGTCAAATGTACGCACAAAGGTAATCATGGGTAATGGTACTATTATCATTGTCGAGATGAGTAAAGCATCGTTTGATAAAAAAATACAGAAAGCTTACAATCTAAAGGGATTGATTGAGTCCAGAACGAAGACCACATTAAAGACGACAGAGAAGAGTGCACCGACGAACGCCAACGAAACCAAAGGGATTTACATCATTTCAAAGGTAGAGAAAGGAAAAAACTTTGAAATAATTTCAATACAAGCGCAATACGATTATGGAAAAGATGACTAGTTTGTTGTTCTATTGTTCGACATGCTTCTCGCAAGCTCGACCATATTCAAGAGAATTATAATTCAGAGTGTGGATTTGTAGAACGCTTGGCACTTTGGGGATGCCTTTCGCCCTGAGCCTGGATTGGCGCTTCGCATCCAGGCTCAGGGCTTCGGCTACCCCTTTGCCGTGCCTGCGCTGGGGTGTACAATATCGATAGAGATTTAATTCAGAGTGTACATTTTAGATCGCTTTGCGCTTTGGGGATGCCTTTCGCCCTGAGCCTGGATTAACGCTACGCATCCAGTCTCTGGGCTTCGGCTACCCCTTGTCGCGCTTGCGCTAGGGTGCACATTATTGAGAGTGAGTTGTAATTCGGTGTTTGGATTATTGACCGCTTTGCGCTTTGGGGATGCCTTTCGCCCTGAGCCTGGATTAACGCTACGCAACCAGTCTCTGGGCTTAGGCTACCCCTTTGCCGCGCCGGCGCTGGAGTGTACATTATTGATAGTAATTCTGAGATGTATGCACTGAGATTATAATGTGATTACTATTTGATTCTAATTTCATTGAAGAACGACGCACTATAGATTGTAAGCCTAATCCCGAATAACGAAATGAGCTTTCTTATATAGACTATCCAGCGAAGGCGCGACTTGGTGGTAGCCGGAGCGATAAGACTGAAAGTGAACTTCTTTCCGGCTTATCGCGGGAGGCATCCACAAAGCGTCGAAGCGGTATTAGCGGGATTTCTGATTCTATCCGTTTTTAACCTGTACTATCCAGCGAAGGCGCGACTTCGTGGTAGTCGGAGCGGGCTCAATGGGATTCTTTATTTCAACATATTTACTAGGAAAAAAGGGGTACACGATTTGAAAAAGAATAAATGGTTACTATTATCATTAGCGTTAAATATTGGAATCCTTGCTGTATTGCTAGTTGTTGCCAACAAAGACCCACAAGCGACCGGCAATGGACATACCACGGCCAAGACAAAGTACAGTGAACGGGTTTCCCTATTCGAACAAGTAGAAACCCAAAATGTAGATGCTGTTTTTGTAGGGGACAGCATAACTGAAAGAAGCCTATGGAACGAACTCTTTCCCGGGAAATTGATTGTTAATCGGGGAATTGAAAGAGATACGACGAAGAGTTTACTCAAGAGGCTAGACGGTATCATTGATTTGAAGCCAAAACAAATTTTCTTACTGATTGGTGTTAATGATCTGATTTATGATAAGAAAACAAAAGGCACGATTGAGAATTACGAACAAATTATTTTGAAATTACAGGAACAAGCTCCCGACGCTAAGCTATTCATACAAAGTATTTTACCCGTTAAAGAAGGTACACGTGATTTGGAAAACAAAATGATTAATGCATTAAATGAACAAATTCAAGCGTTGGCAGCTACTCATCAAGTTGCTTACATAGACATCCACCATAAACTTGAAAATGAAAGCGGCGTGCTGGATCCTACATACACTGAAGATGGACTCCATTTAAATGGTAAAGCCTACATGGTTTGGGCAGATGAAATCAGAGGCTATATCGAATGACTTTACGTTCTATGGACAGCCTAAAAGGCCACCATTTAAAGACAGTACTAAGAATTCTCTAGGGGATCCAATGAAAACCAGCCAAGATTCATCAAAGGCTGGTTTTTTGTGTATTGACAGACCTCCCGTTAATCAGTGCGTGTTATGATGTAAGTATAGATTTAAGGGAGGAAACGCTGTGGATAAGAAAGAACAACAGTTATTTGCGCATTATTATTCAAAGTTTGCTGAAAGACGTTTTGATGAGAAGGACTTTTATGCTTTTATGATGCTCGTAAATGATGAAGCACAAGGTATAGATAGCATTAAAAAACTTAGTGATTTTATGGCAGAACGAGAAAAGAGTATGGGGTACGTAAGTGAGTATCTCGAAGAGTGCAAGCATATTATTAATAACGTGGGCAATGGCATCAAAACCAAGAAGATTGAAGATGTCTTTTCATTTAAAGAAATTAGAAACGGCTTTAATACGTTGTTTCAACAAAATGGCTATGACAAGTTATCAAATGAAATCATTAATGATTTCATTCTATGCACGATATCATTATTACAGGATATTAAATTAGTTTCAGGTTCATTGAATAAACAGATAGGGCATCTCAGTTTTGCCGTATCCAGTAAGGATATATTTTTGATGGGCAATACAAAAATGTTAAGCAAGGGCAGCTATGTACCTGTGACTTTTCAGGTTTTGTCCGCAAAGAATAGTTACGAAGCCATAACACCCCAAGACAAAAACGATACCCCGTATCTTTTCAATGAAGAGCTCATCGAGGTTGTCAATATTGACGGAGAAATGATTATTACGTTTCCCGAAATCGTTACGTGAGTGCAATGTGAAATCAGACAGTTATATGCTGTCTGATTTTTTTTATGTGAAATACCAATCCGAGCTGAAGCGAGTAGGGTAAAGGTGGCGTGGTTTCTTATCGGTTCGCTTTGGACAAAGTTAAAGTATATCAAAACAAGCGCTTAGATTAGTGACTTCGTCGCTCCCTTTTAATGACCAAAGTAAAAGTGCGCTTACCTTTTATAATAAAAGAATAGAATCTTCTCTATCAATTTTCAAAGCGCCCGAAAATACAATTTCGGGCGCTACTCCCATTTCTATGGTTTCCTTATTGCAGAGAAAAAACCAATACGAGAGACATCCACAAAGCGCCGAAACGTCTATTATGGAATCAGTCACTAATAACTGGATTTTTTCATCTCACATAACTAGTAAAATGTGCATGGTTATTAGTGGATATATATATTAGTCAAAATAAATAATTTTTATACACATCAAAAGATTTACATGGAATTTACAAAACATTACAAAAGGTCACTAGGTGATCCTCCACATGCGGTGATATGCTGAATATGGAGATAAATTATTCAAATAATTGACTTGAAAGGGAGCGATTTTGCGCTTTTTGCAAGGATTTCGAATAAATGCTAGTTTTCAATCAGAAAGGGGAATTATTACATGCATATAGGAAAATGGAAAAAGCCTTTGAACACCTTTTTATCGATTGGTTTAGTAGCGAGTTTGCTAGTACCTGCATACCCGGCGACGGTAAAAGCAGCTGTTGCTTCAGATTTACTGATATCTGAATACGTGGAGGGAAGCAGCTTTAATAAAGCAGTGGAACTTTACAACGGGACGGGGACTGCGCTTGATTTAAGCAATTATACGTTGGAACTCTATTCAAATGGAGCGACGGAAGCTACTTCCAAAATCGCTTTAACGGGAACAGTGAGTAATGAAGAAACGTATGTTTTATATCATAAAGATGCCAGTGATGCGATTAAGAGTAAGGGCCAGTTGGAAAACTCAAGTGTCATTAACTTTAATGGTGATGACGCGCTTGTTTTGAAAAAATCTGGCGATGTGATTGACTCATTAGGACAAGTTGGGGCTACAAGTAAATGGGGAACCGATGTGACATTGGTCCGGGGTGCCGGGATAACAACAGGCGATACGAGTCCGAATGACGCTTTCGATCGTAGCGCTGAGTGGATTGTTTATCCTAAAGACACATTCAATTATTTAGGATTCCATGACTTCGAAGGCGGAACACCGGTAGATCCTGAGGATCCTGAAGACACTGAAGACCCTGCAACTCTCATTTCAATCGCAGAAGCGCGATCAATGAATAAGGGAGAGACAGTAACTATTAAAGGAATCGTAGCGGCGAATTTGAAAAATACGATTTCCGTCCAAGATGCTACGGGTGGTATTGCCGTGCGTCCAACTAGTTTGAATGCCGTGGTTGGTGATGAAGTTACTTTAACTGGGACACTTGCCGATTACCGCGGTTTGCTTCAATTAGACAGCGCGACAATCGCAGTGAAAACTGCAAATGTAGGCGCACCGGTTGCTAAAACAATTACAGGTGCCAACGTTGCGGAAGAAAACGAATCGCAACTCGTACTGACAGAAAACATTGAAATCATTGATGTTCAAACTGGCGCAGGTTGGGCCAATTATATTGCGACAGATGGTACAACGGAATTTATCGTTCGCGATGAAAACAATGGATTGGACCTAGCTGTTGGTACGCAGTATGAATCTATTTCAGGCATCGTGCAGCAATTCGATGCTAATTACCAACTCATTCCACGCTCTAAAGAAGACATCATCGTAGATAGCTCAATTGTCCAACCTGTTAATGCGAATCCTGCAAGCGGTACATTCGTAGGGGGGGACTACGGTTACACTGTCAACAAGCACAAAACAAGCAGCCATTTATTATACGGTAGACGGAACAAATCCACTTGAATTTGGTGTGAAGTATGAAGCACCTATCAACATTACAGAAAATACAACCATTAAAGCAATAGTAAAAACGGAAGAGGGTCAAGTTAGTGAAACGAATACGTTCGCCTATACAATTACCGACAGTCTTCAAATTCATGATATCCAAGGGGAAAGCCACACTTCTCCATTCGACAATCAGACAGTTGAAGGTATTGAAGGCATTGTCACTTATTCATTTACACTAAGTGGTTCGACATACTACCATATCCAAACGCCCGATGCGGCAGCAGATGACAATGCAAAGACATCGGAAGGAATCATTCTTTACAGTGGACGGAATGCTTGGCCGATTCAGGTTGGGGATTTAGTAACTGTCTCCGGTAAAGTCAGTGAATATGCAATTGACGGATTTGCGGATCGACAAGTGACTGACATGAAAGCAACGCAAATCAATGTCCGTGATGATCAAGGCGGAAAAGTAACAGTCTTAAAAAGAGGTGTTCAATTACCAGCACCTATTCTTATAGATGAAGAAAGTATGCCAAGTGAACAGATTGATAGCGACGGTTTGTCCGTATTCAATCCTGACGTTGACGCAATTGACTATTGGGAGAGCTTGGAAGGAATGCGCGTCCAAGTCGGCAATGTCAAAGCTGTATCTCCGCAAGAACATGGTGATTTAATCACGGTACTTGAACAGGCACCGACGAATACACTGCACGGTGGTCTACTGTTAGAAAAAGACAATCAAAACGCAAACCGTGTCCAGTTCCGATTAGAGCCGAATGGTGCGGCCCGTGATTTTGAAGTGGCTACTGGCGATACATTTAAAGGTCCGATTACAGGTGTAGTTGGCTACTCATTCCAAAATTATAAAATCTATGTGGCTTTGGATGAAATGCATGCGGCACATACAAAAGGCAATGCAACACCTGAAAAAACGAAGCTTGTCAAAGTAGACGATAAGTTAGCGATTGCATCGTATAACTTGGAAAACTTCTCGAACAACACAAAATCGTCATCTGCAGACAAAGCGCGAAAATTAGCAAGAGCGTTTGCGGAAGATATGCAGAGTCCCGATATTATTGGTGTGACGGAAGTCCAGGATAATAACGGAGAAGATGCCGGGGATTCAAAAGCAAATGAAAGTTATGAAAGATTGATTGCTGAAATCGTGGAGGCGGGCGGCGTGAACTATAAATACGTCAACATCGATCCGGTTTCGAATCAAGACGGTGGAGCACCGAATGCGAATATTCGTGTTGGATTCCTCTACAATCCGGAACGTGTATCGTTGACGGAAGGCAGTCCAGTAGGAGACGCATCTACTTCGGTAGCTTACGAGAGTGGAAAGTTAACACTCAATCCAGGACGCATTGACCCGCAGAACGCGGCATTCGCTAGCAGCCGTAAGCCACTGGCTGCACAATTTGACTTCCAAGGTGAAAGCGTAATTGTAATCGCGAATCATTGGAATTCAAAATCAGGTGATACGCCACTATTTGGTTCAACACAGCCTCCTATCTATGGCAGTGAAGTACAACGTAAACAAATTGCGAAGATTGTCTATGATTTCATTGAAGATGTAAAAACGGATAATCCGAATGCGAACGTCGTTTCTCTAGGCGATTTTAACGACTTCCAATTCTCGGATAGCTTAAAGATTCATGAAGGAAATCTTATGACAAATATGATTAACAAAGTGGAAACGGCTGATCGCTACACATACCTCTACCAAGGTAATTCGCAAGTGCTCGATCATATTTTAGTTTCAAATCACTTAGTCGATCAAACCGAAATTGATATTCTTCATATCAATGCAGACTTTACAGATATGGCAGGCCGTGCAAGCGACCATGACCCAGTCCTCGTCCAAATCGGATTCGAAGAGCCGGTTGTTTGGGAACCGATTAAAGTGAAAAAAGTGTATGACTTAGTGAACTTTAAAAAGAAAAAGTTGAACATTGCAGAACCTAGTGTTGCGGTGAAAATGGATGCGAAATCTTATCTTGACGAAGGAATCCTATTCAAAGGAGATTACTTGGAAGTTAGCGGAGAAGGCTTTAGGACAAATAAATTAATCCTTCAACCGAAGAAAAAAGGCGCAATTGTCGATTTGAAAGGCACTGTTATGAGGGATGTCGTCATAGATGGTCCACATAATCTTCAAATTAGAGGCGCTGAAAATGTGAAGAATATCGAATTCATCAATGGTGCAAACCCAGATGCAGTCGAGTTTTACAATTCAAATGGGAAAAGAATCGGTGACCCAACGAAAGTGGAGAACAAAGCACCTATCGTCACCAAAGTAATTTCGAATAAAACAGTGACAGAAGGAGAGAGTGTCTCAGTTGTACTTACTGAGCACTTCTCGGATCCTGATGGAGATGAACTGACGTTTTCATCAACAAAAGGCGATGTAAATACAGGAATATTATCACTTTCACTTGAAAAAGGTAGCCATATTGTGGGTGTCACAGCAAGTGACGGCGAAAAAACGGTTACGACAAGTTTCAGTGTGACAGTAACAGCCGTAGCAATTCCTGCTGATGGCTACTATAAGGACGCCATTGGAAAAGAAGGGCAGGCATTGAAAACGGCACTTCATGACATTATTTCGGTGCAAAAGCAGCTAGACTACTCTGAAGTGTGGGCGGCACTGCGGGAGACGGACAAAGATCCGAACAATCCGAACAACGTGATTTTGTTCTATTCCGGAGACTCACGCTCTAAAGATCGCAATGGCGGAAACGTTGGAGATTGGAACCGCGAGCATGTGTGGGCAAAATCCCACGGCAATTTTGGTACAAGCAGAGGACCGGGTACCGATATCCATCATTTGCGTCCCACAGATGTCCAAGTGAATAGTTTACGCAGTAACTTGGATTTTGATAACGGCGGAAGTAGTGTGAAAGGATGTAGCGGATGTTACAAAACAGCGAATTCTTGGGAGCCGCCCGATGCAGTAAAGGGTGATGTCGCTCGAATCCTGTTTTACATGGCTACTCGCTATGAGCAAGGAGACCGTGTCGATCTTGAGTTAAATGAAAAGCTTAACAACGGAAGCAATCCGTATCACGGAAAACTTTCTGTTCTTTTGGAATGGCATGAATCAGATCCAATCGATGAATTTGAGCGAAACCGCAACGAAGTTATCGAGCAATGGCAGGGGAACCGTAATCCATTCATTGACCATCCGGAATGGGTAGAGCTCATTTGGCCACAGGTTGGTGCAGAAGATGTACGAATTGCATCGTGACTTATAGTGCCTAATTGAAGATAAAAAGTAGCCAGATGACAGCTCACTGAAAAAGTCCACTTGTAAAGACTGGGATATAAATAGCCCAGGACACATGCCTCGGCTGCCACAGAAATGCGCCTGCGCTGGTTGTTCTTTGGTAATAGTCGGGATATATCCTGAATAATGTCTATTAAATCAAAAGTACCATTTACACTGAATGAAGGAAGAACTGGACTACTGCCTGGATCGACTAAGTCAGAGCAGATAAGAAGTGGGCAAAAGCTATAAATAGTGCAATAAAAGGGCAACTTCCGTCAATTTGGTGGAAGTTGCCCTTTTCTCAAAGAATAAGAAAGTACATAAATTTAATATACTGTGCGTGCAGTGTAAATTTTATTTTGCAGAATTACAAATAATATCCATACTTTATTTGTAAGCATGATAAAAAGACAGGTGAGCACCTGCAAGCAAGTAATCATAAGTAGTTAAGAGAAACATCTTCGACTTCCCCGGTAATCAGGATGAAACAGATAAAAAAACAAGGTGGGGAAGCCAAAAGGCGACCATTTCCTATTGGAATCCAACAGGTTCCCCAGCAGTCCGGATCAACTGGAGATTCTATCGGAAAGAGCTCTTATTACTAATATACGAGGTATCTGGTTCTGAAACAATTCGAAATTCAATGAGAACCTACTACCCATTAACGCTAAGCCTTAGGTCTTAGGATAAGATAATACTAAGGAGCAATGTGGAATATATTTCTATTTTATACAATTAAGATGCAACTAAAACTATGGAAGGTAGCATATGTTGATGAGTCGGAATTTTTTAAATTATTATATTTATTAGGAGGAGAATTTCTATGTCGACATTTACCAAATGGGCTTTTGGTAACAAGGCCGCTGTCGCTGTATTTACCATGTTAATATTAGTGATAGGGGTTGTCAGTTATTTCAGACTACCTATGGAGTTTTTACCATCTGCCGATAATCCGCAAGTCACTATTATTTCCATGGGTCAGGGAACTGACTCCAAAACAATGGAATCTGAAGTAACCATTCCGATTGAAAGAGCAATTACAGGGTTAAATGGAAAAACATCCGTCTATTCTACAACTGGAGATGGGTTTTCAAAAGTGGATCTGTTCTTCGAGGCAGGAACTGATATGAAACAAGCCAAACAGGATGTACAAGAAGCGATAAGCAATGTAGCTTTGCCTATCTATTTATCCAAGCCAACAATCTCACAGCTAAATACTTCTATGATTCCGATTGCTAACATTGCCGTCAGCTTTAATGAAGGTTTGACTACTGAAAATATGGAGTTTGCACGCGAAAAACTTACATCTCTCTATCAAGAAATCAAAGGGGTCTCCAAAGTAGATGTATATGGGATTACAGATTCCATCATTTCCGTCAAAATTGATGATGGTAAATTAGCTGAAAATCAGATTTCTCTTCAAGCGATTATGAGTATTCTTAATGGTCAAAATACCGCTGTAGCTGTCGGTGAAAAAATTATTGATGGAAAAACAAGCAATATTAAAGTAATCGGCGATTTAACAAGCATTGATAAATTGAAAAATTTAACTGTAGCAACTAATTTAACACTCGGGGATATCGCCACGATTAAAGAAACAAAAGACTTGAATTTCATTAGCCGTTTTAATGGAAAGGATAGCTTAGATATTAGCATCACAAAGGATAGTCAATCCAATGCGGTGACTATTAGCAAAGAAATCGAAAAAGTGACAAAGGAAATCAATGAAAATTATAATCAGCAGGAATCAGTTATTTACATTTCCTCTGCTGATTTAGTTGAAAACTCCGTTCATACGATGATAAAAGAAGTTCTCCTTGGTGCACTATTTGCAACGATTGTTATTATGATTTTCCTACGAAATATCCGTACTACTTTTATTACAATTGTATCAATTCCATTATCACTTTGCTTCACCCTATTTCTACTGTCATGGTCTGGTGTAACATTGAATATATTAACGCTTGGCGGTGTAGCTGTCGCAGTTGGGCGTTTAGTAGATGACAGTATTGTCGTAATCGAAAATATTTTCCGTAAAATGCAAACAGAACAATTCTCAGTCCAATTGATTATTGATGCAACTAAGCAAGTTGGAGTCGCTATTACTGCTTCAACCTTAACAACAGTAGCCGTTTTCTTACCGATGAGCTTGTTAAATGGTGGCCTTCAAGAATTCCTTTTACCATTCGCTTTAACGGTTACCTATTCTTTGCTCGCATCTCTGCTCGTCGCTTTGACGGTTGTTCCGTTAATGAGTGCGGGATTATTGAAGAATACAAAGTTGCCTGAACCTAAACGAGCTGTTCGTTTTCCGAAAATAGTTACATGGTCCCTGAATCATAAATGGATTGTCTTCTCCATTTCCATTTTCCTATTCATCGGATCCATTGGTACTTACTTTGCTATCCCAAAAGGTGCAGTTGATAGCTCCTCTGCAGACTATGTTTTGACAACGCTAAGTTACCCGAATGATACACCACTTGAAAAAGTTAAGGAAAAAACAATGGAACTGGAGTCATCTATTCAAAAAATGGATGAAGTAAAACATGTGTTTTCACAGGTAGGTTCTCCAGCTGAAGCGGCACAATATGGCTGGGTTGGATCACCGACTGAAGCAACCTTCAGTATTTTATTAGAAGATAAAAAAGATACAGAACATATCGTAATTGAAATGGAAAAGAAAAAAGATCAATATCCTGATGCCCTCTTAGAAGTAACTACTGCTTCCTTTATGATGGGAGGAGCAAGTACGAATATTACCATTGATGTAGTAGGCGGAAATTTGGCGAATCTTGAAAAAGTGGCAACAACTATAAAAGAAAAAGTACAGAACCTGGAAGGCGTAGAGGAAGTTACGACCAATCAAGATGAAAAGAAAACCGTGCACTCCCTCGTTGTTGATCCAACAAAAGGAAACACAGAACAAATCGCACAACAGTTAGGTGTGATGTTAAATAAGACACCAATAGGAACGATTAGTTTAGACGATAAACAAAAAGTTGTATTTCTAGAACCTCTCCTGGATACGAAAACACCTGAAGACATAGAAAATATACCAGTCATGACTGATACAGGTCTAGTACCAGTATCATCTATTGCTAAGTTACAAAGTGAAGAGCGTTCAACTAACCAGTTCCATAAAGATGGGGATGCCTACCTCCGAGTAACAGCCTCGGTTGATCCTGCAAAACTATCTGAAGTCTCGAGCGGAATAAATGCAGAAATTTTCGGTGATAAAAATGACAAGGAAGGCATGGAGCTTCCAGAGAATGTCGAGGTTCTGGTAGGCGGATCAAGTAGCCAACAAGCAGATGATTTTACAGATTTATTTCTCATTATGCTTGTTTCCATCGGGATTGTATTTTTAATAATGGTTATCACATTTAAGTCAATCAAAGCGCCAATCGCTATTCTTTGCTCTCTACCACTGGCTGCAATAGGCGCCATTTTAGGAGTTCTTATCAGTGGAATACCAGTTGATATCACGGCACTTCTAGGAGCATTAATGCTAATTGGTATCGTCGTAACAAATGCGATTGTACTTTTAGACCGAGTAAAACAAAATGAACAAAAAATGATTATTCGTGATGCGCTTGTTGAAGCAACCGCGACAAGGATGAGACCGATTTTCATGACTGCGATTGCAACTATCTGTGCGATGCTTCCACTTCTAGTGAAACAAGCAGAAACAGGAAGTTTAGTATCACAAAGTCTCGCGATTGTTGTTATCGGTGGGTTAGCCATGGCGACCCTGCTAACTCTGATTGTTGTCCCTTGTATATATGAATTGCTTTATTTTAGAAAGTCTAAGAAACAGCGAATTGGTCAGGCTGCTGAACAAGATACTTCCATATAATAAAAAACAGACCTTAGCTTAAACGCTATTGGTCTGTTATTTATTGTTTGTTCTTGCTTCTTATTAAATTTTAAGTACCTATTCAGTAAATACAACTCAATTCTATAATAATACAAAGTAGATTAATACCTACGCGGTTTTTCTTGTTTTTAATATAATTACTTGGAAATATGAATTGTTTGTCTTTGTGTCTGACGCAGGTACCTCTCAATTAACGGTAACTTGATGACCGAAAAGAGCGCAAAGATAAGTGGCGAAGTCACTTATCTTTGCGCTTATTTTGTCTTTAATTGTGTAGGGTTGGCTTAGTACAAAGCGAACTTATAATGGTCAATAATAGATTGCGGCACTACTGGGTAATCCCCAGTCGGATTTGGCGTAGTATTGTTTTTCAGCTTCCGTCGAAGGTGCCCCTATCGCGGGACAGAGAAGTGCCGCGTCTCTGTGACTAGTAGTATATGCAAAATTACCGACAACTATACAGATTGTTTCAAATAAATCAAAGAGGTGAATTGTGTCACACAATTGATATCTTCCACACACATACCTGCAACGGTAATGAAATCTTTGGGGGGTATACTAAGTTTTGGTAGTGAAGAGGAGGAAGTTCAATAAATGAAAAAACATATCATTGCACTAGCGGCAATTGCAGGATTATCAATAGGGGCGGCAGGTCAAGCATCTGCATCTAGCGTTCATACGGTAGAAACAGGAGAAACATTATGGTCTATTTCGCAAGAAGAGAATGTCAGCGTCGAAAAATTACAGGCTTGGAACGGATTAGAGTCTACTCTTATCTATCCGACACAACGTCTTAAAATAGAAGACAAAGTAGAAGACAAGGTGAAAACATACGTCGTCGTAAAAGGTGATACATTGTTCAAAATTGCAGGGGCTCACAACGTCTCAGTGGGTGCTTTAATGACGAGCAATAATCTCTCAAGTGATTTAATCCATCCGGGCGACAAGTTAGTCTTTGGGGGTTCAAAAGCTCCTGCATCATCTAAATCTGTTGCACAGACAACAAAAGTAGCGGCAGCTTCACCGGCAGCAAAAGAGATGACTGTGACAGCGACCGCGTATACAGCTTATTGCGACGGATGCTCAGGCGTAACAGCGACAGGAATTGATTTGCGTTCAAATCCAAACCAAAAGGTCATCGCAGTTGACCCTTCCGTAATTGCACTTGGAACGCGCGTATGGGTTGAAGGGTATGGAGAAGCAATCGCTGGAGATAAAGGCAGTGCGATTAAAGGAAATACCATTGATGTCTTTATGGAAAATGAGCAAGATGCCCTAAACTGGGGACGTAAAACGGTTAAAATTAAAGTGCTTAATTGATGAAATTGTAGGTATACATACATAATAGTATGTAATATTTCAAATGAAATAACAGCGTAAAAAATGGAACTCAGCCTTGTAAGTAAAAGGCTGAGTTTTTTGTGTGATGACTTATAAATCAGCGTTCATTTCCACGTGCGTATCCAGTGAAGATATTGGAGAAACGATCTTTGTTCGGATGAAAGTTGCCGGACCTCTTTTGCTCAAGTTAAACTAGACGTTAGACATTAGACATTTATTTATCAGAGGGGTTGAAAAGAATGCCAATCATTCGTTCTATTATAAAAAAATACTTCACAAAAAAACAACAACCTATCGAAAGTCGTTGGGCAGGTAAGAAAGTTAACTTTCTCGGAGACAGCATTACGAGCGGTACCGCTAAAAGAAACTTTGTGACTTATGTGACCACTGTCGATCAATCCTTAAAGCTTGGAACTGCGCGTAACTATGGGATTAGTGGCGGAACGATTGCAAGCCGGGATCACTTATTCCCGGGAGAGGGACTGGATGACAGATTACCCCCTGTTGTGTCGCGTTGGCAAATGATGAATACGGATGCGGATATTGTTTTCATGTTGATAGGAACGAATGATTATGCAGCACAAATACCTATTGGAGACCGAGACAGTACGTTGATTTCCGATTTTAACGGCTCGTTTAACATTGTACTAAGTGGCCTCAAAGCCAAATTTCCAAATGCAGTTATCGTCGTCAGTACACTTTTGAACCGCGTACCCAAACCGACGAAAACCCATCCACTCACCATTGACCAATACAACAATGCAATTTTGGATAGATGTAAAGAACACGCGATTACATGCTTTCATTTACATGAAGTGAGCGATTTGAATTTAGAGACAGACTACTTGCAAGGGCTTTTTCAACTTACTGCAGATGGGTTACATCCAGGTAAAGAAGGTTCCGCAATCTTAGGAAGACGGATCGCAGAATTTATCAATTCAAACCAGAAAAGCTGAACGTCGTAAATGGATAACGCGTTCAGCTGAGAGGGGCAAAAGGAATTTTACATAAATCCGTTAGGGGAATCGTAACTGACAAGTAAAGAAATTCCCTATTTTACCTCCTTGAAATTTTTTGCCACCAACTTTTATTCCGTGCTGCTTCCTCCTTCAATTCTACTTCTTTTTTGATACCTTCCACAGTTGCAGAAACTTCTTCCATGCTTAATCGTAAATTAGAAACCCTTTCCGATTCGTGACGGTTTAACAAAAGCTTTAATTCCCCGATATTTTGCTGGTAAAGCTGATTTGATTCTTGGAGTTCCTGAAGCAAAAGCCGTTCCCTTTCAACTCTTTCTTTTTCAACATCATCTAGCTTCAAAACAACTTGCTGAAGTAGCTGATTCTGTAATACAAGCATAGATTTCAATTCGGCAACTTCTTCATTAACTGAAATCAGGTTCAAACCTTCTTCTGAATTGGAAGTTAGGGTGATGGGCAGTCCTTCAGTTTCCAGCTTCTCATTGACCACATCCAATTTATGACCGTCGTTATACAGCTTCCTGATAATCTTCAGCTTTTCTATTTCAGTAATTCTGATTCTGTATTCTCTTCCAATCTTCTTAAAGTGGATGAATTGCGCGTGATTTAGGATATAGCGTTTCAGAGTGGCGTTTGGTATGCCTGTAAGTGCTTCAGCTTCTGTGATCCCGATGTATACAGCATCATTAAGACTTGCTCCATTCACTTGTTTATTCATCATTCATGCACCCCTAATAACATATTTTGTATGAAATTCACACAATCACATCATTCATTTCAGAAAAGTTGGAATCATTCATTTACTCAATCAGTATCTATTCGACAATGGACATGACTTTCCCTTTTAAAAGGAAATGATTCAACCATTTCCTTTTGTTTAATAAAAAGGTATTCGTATTATTGTGGCCGAATATAGACAAAGTACTGTTCTTGTTCCAACCTAGTGGCAGTAGAAGAAACTTTACATTAAATCGAAAACTATAGATTAAAAGACAGACAGGAGATAGATACGATGATAAAAGGTTTCGGAGGAATATTTTGGAGAACTAAGAATATGGATGTTGTGAAAAAATGGTACAGTGAAGTGTTGAAGATTGAAATAGAAAATTGGAATGGGACTGTGATTAAACCTCAATTAGAAAATGAGACTATCTTTTCTTTCTTTACCGAGAATGACAGTTATTTTCCAACAGAACAACAAGTGATGTTAAATTTCGAAGTACATGATCTAAACGAGACTATTAAGCATCTTGAACATATTGGTGTACTTCTTGAAAAGAAAAAAGAGGTTAGTGAATACGGAAAGTTTATTTGGATTAAAGATCCTGAAGGTCGACTTATCGAGCTTTGGGAGAAATAGCGGGTTGTGATCATTTGCTATTAAGTAAACGGGTGCGTTTCTACAACAAGTAGAGGCGCATTTTTAATGGGCAGAATAGTTGAAGATTATTCGGGAAAGATACCTTTAAAGAAATGGTAGGTGGACACTATTGAAGAAAACACTCTACGTCCTTTTTTGTATCCTATTTCTCGCAAATAATACGGGTGTTTTTGCGAAGCAAGCTGCACCTAACCAAGATATTAATAAGTATTTTTTTGATGTCAATTTAATTAATTCAGTTAGCCAAGTGGCTGAAGCAAAGAAGGATACCAATCAACCTTTTTTGGAACAATTGAAGACGCATTCATTAGAGCATAGTGATATTGAAAACATTAAAGTTGAAAATAATTCCGGACTTCAGCGTGTATTCAGTATCAATGATGGTTTTCAAGAACGTGTACTCAGAAAAGTGGTGTACTGGCTTAATAACTCTGCCCGAGTGAAAGGAACAACCGAGGTACCTGTAGATAATCCATCCAATAAATTGACGTTAAAAATGGCAAATGGTGAAGTGATCACTATGGAACCCGCTTATACATGTGTAGTTAAAAATAAACGCAAAACCTGCACAGCTAAAGAAGGGGAATTAATCGTTGCAGAAAATAGACAAAAAGTGCGATTAAAATCACAATCTCTCTATGATTGGCTCATGGTAGGGTGGAGAAAAGAAGTGGACGGACTTACTAAAGAAGAGTTACTTGAAGAAGCATTGTTCACACGTTATTTATACCAGTTGGGCCCATCTTATTCGGAATATTTCATGTGTCCAAAAATCAAAATTGAACCGATTGATGGCGATCCTAGGAGACATCTCATTTTTGCCAGTGCTTTAAATTATTCAGGACACCACGGTGGAGATTATGATAAGCTTACTTTTTCTGTAAGTGATTCTAACCTAACAGGGTTACAAGTGACAAACGTAAAAATAAAGAAACATATTTCGCAAGAAGAAATCGAAAAACAATGTCGAACGTTTGATTAAACGAGTGTCAATTTGATTGTTGAAATAAGGTGTTATTTGTGCTTAAATGGTGATATATAGGCATTTTAAAGACCGCTAATTCATATGTGAATTAGCGGTCTTTTTCGTGCTTTAGTTTGTATGACTCGATTGAACAAGTTAGTCAACGGAGGTTCAGCTATTTAAGTTGTAACGGGAGGCGTACGCTTTTTCGGTGAAAATCCACCGAGTAGCAGTTTTCCGTGCGGCAGCAATTTCTGAATAATGATGGAAACAACGATTGGTACGATTAATCCAAATGCTGTGAATCCAACAATTCCATACGTAAAGTAATCATTTAACAAAATATCTGTAAAGATGTGCAAGTACATAATCGTCAGTGAGTGTTTCTCAATCCATTGTAGCCAGTTGAGCGACAAGCGAGTAGCAATGAGTTGAACTACGCCAACCAGAACGAGCGTGAATGACAATGGAATGATCAAATCTAACACGAAATGTTCATAACGTAGAAATTTCATACTCAAATGATAGTCAATTACATGGAATTCATCTAGAAAATAGGCTGATATACTAACAGTCAATCCAGCGAGTAACCACCACTTCGTGACATTCATCCAAATCGACTTTAAATAATAGCCCAGTGCAAAATAGACGACCGCCATAAGCGCAACATCAATGTTCCAAATCATTGGAATCGCTTGAGAAGCTGTATCTGGGGCACCACCTATGACTTGCATGGCAAAAATGCTTTCAAAATGGGCAACGATATAGAAAATCGATAAGATAACGATCTGTTTTGTGCGGTTAAAGTATTTTGTCATCCATAAGAAGAAAAGGTACGTAAAGAATAGTGTAGTCACAAACCAGAACACACCGTATGCGCCACGTGCAAAACGACCGCCTACTACAAGTGTCCAAAAGTCATTTGCATACCAAGCCAGTTCCATATTGCCTGAACCAATTTCGATTCCATAACGGATTGTCGTGATTGCTAACAGGAAAAACAAATAAGGTACTATTAATTGCATAAAGCGTTTGTGAATCGTTAACTTCATAAACCCTTTTTCTAACGCGGGTTTGAAAAACAAGCCACTCAAAATGAAAAAAGCCGGCATGTGGAACCAGTATATATATTTTGCGAGCGGGAAATCGAGTTGACCGGGATAATGACCAATGACGACAAGAATCATTAAAAATCCTTTCGTGACATCCACCCAGGATAAACGTTTCTTATTCATAATCATACTCCTCTAAAAGTGACCTAATTCCATTATACTACCAATTCGCTGAGTCAAACGTGATGTAACACGATTGACTCAGGATTGAAAGAAAGATGGAAGCAATTTCATAAAGGGGAAGGGGGAGTGTGGATTTTGAATTCGGGGAATGAAGTCAGGCGTTAGAAGCCCCGTTAAAATAGGGCTTGGCTATCACTTTTACGGCCTGCGTTGGTTCATTCTTGGCGATGGGGAAACTATAGAAGTGGGGGTAGCGCACGAAATTGTACCTTCGGGCGCATTGAAACTGCATAGAGAAGAATCCATTCTTTCATTAAAAAAAGCAAGCGCACTTTTACCTTGGTCGTTTTAAGGGAGCGACGGACAACAAACAGGTACAGCATTACCGAAAAAAGGGCTATGAGTAGTGACTTCGTTACTACTCATAGCCCTTGGTTCATCGTTAATCCTGTAGCGTTCACGTTGTCCAAAGCGAACCGAAAATGGTCTTGTAGAAAACAACAACAAATTTTGTCTTCATTTCAACCTCTTACTCATAAAGCTGAAAGCATTATCGAAGCTAATCCCCTCCAGCTCATTTTTGGAAAAACCTCTCACTGCCATGCGTTCCAGCAAATCGGGAATTTTGGTACAGTCCTCCAGTCCAACTGTGCGCGGCGATTTTGATACTAAATCATACGCTGACAAATAATCGAGAAAGTCAAAACCAAGCGCGATGTGTTGAGGTCCAACAAGGTCCGCTATGTACACCGCATGGTCGACAAAACGGTCCAGCGTAGGATTCACTTTGTCTATAAAACCACTGAACGCATTCAATCCAATGATTCCGCCGCCCTCGGCAATTGCTTTCATTTGAGCATCCGTCAAATTCCTTTCATGCGGGCATAGGGCAATTGCATTGCTATGCGATGCAATGATCGGCTGATTGGAAATCGCATGCATATTCCAGAAAGACTTTTCGTCCAAATGGGAAGCATCGAGGATCCAATTGAGCTCATTCGCTTTCCGCACCGCGAGCTCACCTAAAGCTGTCAGTCCTCTCTTTGCAGGTTCGTCAGCTGAACCCGTACCGCTTGCAAGAAGATTGCATTCATTCCATACGAAAATGGACTGTCTGAATTTGTTAGCATGTAATTCATCAAAAGCGGCATTGATATTACTTTCGAATGAATCTTGTCCCCAGTGTTCAAGAAAACGCATTCCTTCAATCCCTAAAAAGAGATTAATCTTCCCCGAACGCGTCGCGTCTTTCATGTCATCGGTAATTAGGCAAACATTAGCATGTTTAGACGAACGCAAATCATCCAACACATGTGTTAAAATCGTCTGAAAACGTGTGAAAGGATCTTGACGGAAGGCGGGTTCAACCCAAATCACACAACAAATTGAATCGACACCGCCTTTTTTCAATTGCGGATAATGAATTCGGTCGAATACATCAGTTTCTCCGTTACTCCTTCTCCATGCGATGTCCGTAAAAAGATCTGAATGGATGTCGAAAACTTTCACATCAATATCTCCTCGCTTAAGTGATTTCCATTTTAATAGCGCGTCTCTGACTCTGTCTAAAAGTAGTATACGAGCGACAACAATATACGGGGGGAGAGGGGTGCAAACTGGGTAGGGAAGAGATTGACGTATTCGTAGAGGATATAAATGAGAGAACAATTACGGTCGTTCAGTAAAAATAAGTAAGCACCGGGTTTTCGGCAATCTCATTTAACAATGAGATGGTAGAAATCCTGGTGCTTTTTTGTGGGGGCTATCCTCTTTCATTCAGATAAAAGTCGAATTAGATCTTTAAAGAACGCCGATGAATTTCTTCTTCCAACAACTCGATAAAGTGAGGATTTAACTTAATGTCTTTTGCTTTGAAGTAAGATTTAATCAATAAGTCATTAGGTAATTTTTTCAACTGGGATTGCACCTCCTATTTTTTTAACATATGTGTACTAAACTGAAATGTTGAGACATAGATTGGAGAATAGGGCAGAACTAAGCTGTACTCTAAATCTACCAAAGATTAGGACTAAGAACAACCGTTCTCTTATCCACAGGTGGTGGTGGATAAGCTGTTCAAAACATGTTCGTAATGAGTGGCAAAGCATTGCTAGCCATGGGTATAAGGTTAATAACCTTATCCACAGTTGTTGGAATTGCGAAATTTGTCGAAAGATTTTATTAGTTAATAAATCCTTTTGAGTCCATTCCGCGACTTGAAGGAATTTTTTTTGCTTACATATGAATCGAGCTAGCTAGTTAATCATATAAGGCGGGCGGTGAAGAATAGATTGGTGTAATGCGTGTGTAAGATAGTTAGAAAATAGTGTGCCTGAAGGGGGAGGCAAAGTGCAGCAAGTAGGGGGAAAAGTAAAAAGTGAAGGGGAATCGGATTGCACTGCATAAATTGTGGACATAAACAAATTGAAGGGAAATTTTGTGCAACGTGCGGAAACGCATTAAGCACCGAAGTTCAGCAAACAATGAGCAGAACGGCAACGAAACCTGACATAAAGTCGATAGAAAAGGTTGAATTGGTCAAAGTGGCCATGAAAGCGTACTGGGTCTATTTTGTAAACCATTTGAAGCGTCCTTCTGATGCCATGGACCAGGGGGAAAAGGAATTTAGAAACGGCATTGTTACTATCGTCATTCAATCAATATTAATTGGGCTTTTCTTGTTCACATTCATGAATAATATACCAATTTTTATTTATGGGTTTCCCTACGAAGCTTCATTTGTTGAGGTTATGGTTAAATCGTTATTACTTAGCTTTGGATGTACGGCAATTTCCATCGGTTCATTGTTTATCACGCTTAAATTCCTTGGGCCCGACCAGTCCATAAAAAACATTGCAGGCATTTACGGAACTCAGCTAATTCCATCGACATTCCTCATTCTAATCGCACTTATTTTCCTCCTGTTAAAAGCGTATGCGTTCGGAAACATATTGCTATCCTTCTCGCTTTTAATTGCATTTCTTATTGTGCCACTGTACATTCTTATCAAGTTTGTGCGGCAAGATTTATCGGCAGTGGATCCACTCTACTGTGTAGCCGTTTATGTCGTCATTGTTGGGATTGCTTTTTCCATTTTATATATCCTTTTTGGTGATTACGCAATAGGGAGCATGATGAGTCGATTGGTATTGTTTTAGTAAAGCCAATAAAAAAAACGAAGGAACAACCCGTTAAGGGTTGTTCCTTTTGTTGTGTTTATATTCTTTGGTCGACTGTGAAGCTTGATGTTTTGAATAGCTCAGGAACTCGATCTTTTGAAGCATAAGCTTGATTGCCAGTAACTCCACTCAAAATTGTAACTAGTAATAGAATAGATAAAAGTTTCTTCATTATAAATCCTCCCATGTTTTTATTTTTCTATATAAATATCCATATCTATTAGCTTCTTTAAAGTAAATAGATGATAGTTTATATTTTCGATTACGGTAATACCATTCGGCGAGTGCAATACAGTATTTATGAACATATTGATAATCCTGTATCTCCTTGAAGTACTCAATCGCTTCTTCGGCAATTTTTTCGGACAAACCTTTTTCACTGTAAATTGATTTGAATATATTAAAATGGTGGTAATAAGAAATGGAGTAATTGTCTTCCAAACGGGACATCAAAAGCATACCTTCATTACACCACTCATTAACAAGTTTCTTGTTATCTAACTTAGAATACTCAATTATTAAACAAAATATTGAAATAAGTGGTTCCTCATCATTAGTTTTAAATTCAATACTTTTTTTATAGTTACTTATAGCATCATCACTATTGCCTATTATACTGGAAAGTGCACCAAGATTGTGGTAAACAATTCCTTTTTCATGGTGCAAATTAAATTCATCGCATATTTGCATTGCCTTTAAATAGGATTCATATGCTTCTTGAAATTGTTCATTTTTCTTTTTGGTGATTCCAATTAGTATATAGCACTCTAATACTCTCTTCATTAAAAAGTTTTCTCTAAAGTATTCGAGTGCATTTCTAATATATTCAATGGAGGTGAAAATTCGGCCATCCGCCGTAAATACTACCCCAAACATAAAATTCATTTCTGCTTTTTCCCAGTCTTCTAGTAAAATATCATCAATTAATAATAACACATTTTCGAAATACTCAATCGATTTATTGCGATTTTCAATCGAATAATTATAGATTGCTTTATTTACAGTTAATAAGTAAATTTGCCGTGGATTAAAGTCTTTACATGATTCTTCTAAGTAGTTTATTTCTTTTTTTAGTACATCAAAATCCATACCTGAAATGATTCGGAACCGTAAAACGATTAGAAGGTAAGTGTAGTAGAGCGATTGGTTTTCAAATAGTGGACTACAATTCAGTAGATAATCCAGTTTCTGTTTAGTCAAGCTCACGTCTCGACTCGTAATTACTTCTTTATAGGTCTCATTGAGCATTTTTTCAAAATCTAGCTCAGTTTGCAAATCATTTTTTTGTAACTTCGAAGGATCTATACCTAATCGATTAAATAATAATGTAACGACGTCTTCACTAGGGAATATCAAATTCCGTTCGATTTTGGATAAGTAAGAAGGCGTGCAGATTCCTTTTGCTAAAACTAATTGTTTCATTTGTTGTCTGATTCGTTCTGCCCTTATTAAATGTCCAACTTTCATTAGCGAATCCCTCTCTTTTAAATCATAGTTCATACGTAGCATTAATCATACCATTTTAATGTGGGAAATAAATTAGAGAAACACTCAAAAAATGCATAATTCCGAAAAAAATGTCCCAACTTAATTGAATATTATTCTAGCCATATAAATGATATTGTTGAGTAAGAGAGTGAGGGATAGTACGCATGCGAATTGAGGACATTTATTTTGATGAAGCTGTTATGCGAAAGAAAAGAGGAAAAGCTGCTATCCAACTTAGGAATAAAGAAATACGAGTTCGCAGCCCAAAAGTGATTTCCTGTATGGTAAAACGAATTTTTTCTAGCTTATCATTCTTTCGAAGGGAGTGAGATTATGCCCATGGAAACACCAAATGACAAAATTGAAGTTGACTTAAAAGACATAGATTTATATGAAATGAAAATAGAACTGATGGCATTTTTGGATAAAATGAAATCAAATGGATTCCTGGAATCAGTCGAATTCCGGGATAGTCCATTTGGCATCAGGCAAATCTAATTTGCTGTAATTTCTCTATTTAAAAAGCAACATCCACAAACTCATTGAAGGTTTGTTGATGTTGCTTTTTGTGATTATGTATTAATCAAAACCTGAATTAGAATATTCCGCTTTAATCAGTTTAAGTTTCTTCGGTTGACCATCCACCTTCATCCAGATTCATGTAGTCCTAAGGACCAATCACTCCTGATAAACCGCGACGCTCTCACTCACCAGTTCTAGACAACCCACAGGACATCTACATCATCGAAGTGTTATAATAGTGTGACAAATAAATGTTATGTAAATCGAAGGAGCGAATGGAATGGCTATTGATGTTTACCTAAACTTTAACGGAAATTGTCGTGAAGCGGTATTGTTTTACGCGGAGGTTTTTGGAACAGAAGAACCCAAAATAATGACTTTTGCAGAAGCACCACCTAATCCGGAATATCCCCTTCCAGAAGAAGCGAAAAACATGGTTATGCACACTCGTTTGAATATTCAAGGGAGCAATGTTATGTTCTCAGATGTTTTTCCCAATATGCCCTTTGTTGCGGGGAACAATATAAGCCTTGCGGTAGTCAGTAAAGACCAGGATGAGATTAACGCCATATTTGGTAAACTGAAAGAAGGCGGGAACGTGGGCATGGAACTTCAAGAAACGTTTTGGAGCAAAAGCTACGGTATGGTAACGGATAAGTTTGGAATTGAATGGCAAGTTAATTATGACAATGGAGAAACTTTCATGTAATTCGTCATTTTTACGAATTGCTATTTCATTTTGGAGAGTAAAACGCAATGCGCATATATAAAGCGCGCTGCGTTTTTTTGTTTTCGTCATTTATCCGCTACATTCGAATCATTTTTAAATTACCTAGCAACTGTTCCGCATATATATAATCGTCTAAGTTTATCATCATAGGACTTTAATCCAAGTGCTGCAGCTTCATTGGGAAAACCGTATATCCATTTCATTGAATGAAAAAAAGAGGAGTGGCTTCATGAAGTTGAAAAGACGTTGGATATTTGGCATATCGCTTCTGCTTTTTTTGTGTACGGCATGCCAACAATCGAGTGATGAAACAATCACAAAAATTGAAGTTCCTCCGGCGCAAGCGGTGGAGATTGCGGCGGGATGGGCAGCGACGGAAAGTCTAGTGCAGGCAGGCGGCGTCTATGAAGAGGGGGAATATCAGAGGTTCAATGATAAAGGGAAGACGTATCGATATATGGCCAGTCAATTGGACACGAAGAAGGAATTACGGGCTGAACTTGAAAAGTGGCTAACAAAAAAAGTTGCTAAACGCTATATAAAAGAGCATGGTTTTATTAAACAAAATAAGAAGTTGGCGCAAATCGAGTCGGATGGAGGATCCCTTCTTGAGTGGGAAGTAGCAACAGCAGTGTTGGTGAAATCGAAAAAAAACAAGTATATATTTGAGTTAAGTGTACCGATAGGCTATACGGGTACTTACGATAAATTCGAAGTCACATATGAATACGTGAAAAAGTTGGGTTGGCGTATTAGTAAACTGCCGGATTATGTGGATTAACCAGGATAGACGCTTCGGCTAACACTTTTATGTGCCTACGCTGTGTGATAAAAAGTTCCGATTCATTCATTACCGTGTGTGAAGTGCCTTTATTGAAAAATACAACCTATTAGTATCAATCAAATACAGGTGCTGCTTTGGTAATTTTAATCGATTTCGTAGTAGAAGCTTCTGTGAAAGAAGGAAATGCTACGATGAATAGTAATAAAAATAGAATGGATTTTTTCAATTGTTAATATGCCCCATTTGTCTTTGTTCTCTTTCTATATAATAGTTAGAAAGTCGGAAACTAGCTAGGGCTAATTGGATTTTATTACTGGCTTACAACTTTGGAACTTATCAACATTTGCAGTGGATAGATTGTGCATAACAACCATATTATGCATAAAGCAATAGAAAAGACGCTTCTTTTGCTGTTAACAACTTTATCCACATAGAGAAATAGCGTATATAAGCTTGTAACGTTATCTGTATTTTGAGTTAATTATAGTGGGTATAAAGCTGTTCACCTTCAACACTTATCTACAAATAGGCTTTATAATAATGTATACATTCTGACTAAAAGATTCAATAGAAAATTGAGGGAAATAATAGAAAATAATCGTACTTGGAGTGATGTAAATTGAATCTACAAAATCCCAAAAAATTCAGAGATAGAGGAATTATAATCGGTCGTCTTCCGGTAGGCATGAAGAATTGTATTACGGATGTGGAAGGTGTAAAGGTTGGACATGTAACGCTGGATAATCCATTGGATGGAGATGAATACGCAGCTACGGGCGTGACTGCTATATTACCGCATGGCGACAATTTATTTATGCATAAAGTAGTGGCTGCAAGCTATGTACTGAACGGTTTTGGAAAAACATCGGGGCTTGTCCAAGTAGATGAGTTAGGCCAGATCGAGTCACCGATTATGCTGACAAATACGTTTGGCGTTCCCGCGGTTTCACAAGGGACGCTACAGTATATGTTAGATGAAAATCCGGAGATTGGGGATACAACTGGCACCATTAATCTGGTTGTGGGGGAATGTAATGACAGCAGGTTGAACTCAATCCGCGAGCTGCCGGTTCAACCAAGCCACGCGATTGCATCTATCAAAGGAGCGTCCAATGATGCTACTTTGGAAGGGGCAGTTGGCGCTGGAAAAGGCATGATTTGTTTCGGATATAAAGGTGGCATCGGTTCTTCATCTAGAATTGTCTATGACGACGAAAGTGGGGAGTCCTATATACTCGGCTGTTTAGTTTTAAGTAACTTTGGCAGAAAAGAAGATTTTCAATATGAAAAATATAAACTGAATGATATTCAGGAATTTCCTAGCTATCCGAAACCAGCTGACGGGTCCATCATGATTGTGTTAGCTACAGATGCACCGCTCAGCAGTAGACAATTGCGCAGACTAGCAAAAAGATGTGGCATCGGGCTCGGAAGAACGGGCAGTCATTTCAGTAATGGCAGTGGCGACATTGTCATCGCCTTTTCAACTGCTAATAAAATCCCGCATTTCTCAACCGGAACTGTTGAAACCAGACATCAAATGAGAGACGATCATCCAATCATGAATGATTTTTTCCTGGGTGCAGCTGAAGTTACAGAAGAAGCAATCCTGAATTCATTGTCACAGGCAGTGACAACTACCGGGCGGAAAGGGAATACCGTTTATGCTTTTCCGTTTGAATAAACATAAAGATGCGATTGCCAAGGATGAAATGCCGCAGATATAATTTTTTCAGTTATTATCATTTTGCGTTAACTAGGTGATTCACTAAAAATAACCAGCGAATTACTTGATCACACATTGGACAAGTTTTTTTTGGTTTGCTTTGGATTGAACGACTTCTATACCATTATCGAGATGTCTTAATAAGTAGGGATACGACGAAGTCGCATCCCTACTTATTTTTTCGATAATCGTATGGTGGTTGTTCATTCGTCGCTTTCCCAAAACACAGCTACAAGTAGTGCCGAAGCTTTTTGGGACGATGGAATAACTCTCTTCACACATGGAGAAAAGCGGTCAAAGATACAATTTTGACCGCTCAAGCTTTCTTCTATAGTTTCTCTATTTTTATTTTAGGGATTTGTCACTTTCATATAGAGCATCACATAATCTAAGCTAAATGTAAGCAGAGAATACTATGTACAACGTGCGAGAGTGCCCGAAATTACATCTTCGGGCACTTACACCCTTATAAAGACTCAACTATTCTTTTCTTTTAAAGAAACCGCATTTTTCACTTGAATAGTGTAGGTACGCGACAGGTAATTAATCCCAACAGGATAACCGAAAAAAGGATGGCTAGAAGTGACGAAGTCACTTCTAGCCATCCTTCCCTCACGGTAAAACTGTTGTGATTAATTCGCCGATAGCGGACCGAAAATAACCCAGTGAATTGTCAGTTTCAAGGTTTGATAAAAACTGAAAACAAAGACCAAAAGAATTGTTTTTTCTAAAAATCGCTAGACAGGAAAGAAATGATGCGCTATAATCCAATTAATCAAACAAAACATATCAAGTTACTTGGTTATTGAAAACGGCCCATGTGAATTGGTTAAACAGCATGCATATGTATCTCTTTCTGAACTTAATAGGTAACAAAAGTGGCTAATCGGTTAACCGAAGGCTCTCAACTAGTATTAAAGTTGAGAGCCTTTTTATTTTAAAAAAGGAGGTTATTGGGATGAAGAAGACGACAATCCGTTTCATGGTGGGCATCACTGCAATGGTGGGTATTTTAACAGGATGTGGTGGTACGGAGGAAGGCGGGGATCAAACAGCCTCTGCCCAAAAGAATTCAGTTGAGCTTTTAAACGTCTCATACGATCCAACGCGTGAGCTATATGAGGAATTTAATAAAGAATTTGCTGCACATTGGAAAGATGAAACCGGCCAGGAAGTGACTATTCAGCAGTCGCACGGCGGATCTGGAAAACAAGGTCGAGCGGTAATTGACGGTCTACAAGCAGATGTTGTCACACTGGCACTTGCCTACGATATTGACGAAGTCGCCGCCGCCCGTGACCTACTAGCAGAAGACTGGCAAACTAGATTGGAAAATAACTCAACACCCTACACCTCAACGATTGTTTTTCTAGTTCGAAAAGACAATCCAAAAGGGATTAAAGACTGGGATGACTTAACGAAAAAAGACGTTTCGGTCATAACACCAAATCCGAAAACGTCAGGCGGCGCACGTTGGAATTACTTGGCGGCTTGGGCATATGCGGATAAAGAATTTAATGGAGATGAAAAGAAAGTCAAAGAATTTGTCGGTGATCTCTATAAGAATGTTGAAGTACTAGATTCTGGAGCTCGTGGTTCAACGACAACTTTTGTTGAACGAGGCATTGGAGATGTCTTACTAGCTTGGGAGAATGAAGCCTTCCTAACGTTGAATGAACTTGGAAAAGGTGAATTTGAAATTGTCGTCCCGTCACTCAGTATTTTAGCGGAGCCGCCAGTTGCGGTAGTGGATAAAATCGTCAAGAAAAAAGGCACAGAAGAGGTCGCACAAGCCTATCTGGAATACTTATATACAGAAACTGGACAGGAAATTGCTGCGAAAAACTACTATCGTCCACGTGACCCAGAGGTATTGAAAAAATATGCAGATGTATTCCCAGAGATTAATCTCGTTACAATTGACGATGATTTCGGCGGATGGAAAGAAGCCCAGGAAAAACACTTTAATGACGGCGGCACCTTCGATGAAATTTACTTACAGTAGTGAATCTGCATAATGAATCCAACAAATAAATTAAAGGCATTGAACAACATTTAATTACAGAAGTGAAGGTGAAGGAATGGCGAAGAAATGGAGATTTAAGAAACATAGTATATTGCCGGGATTCGGGCTGTCTCTCGGATTCACGACGCTGTATCTCAGCTTGCTCGTTTTACTTCCGCTCTCCATGGTCTTCATTAATACATCATCAATGGGCTGGACAGATTTTTGGGCTACGGTAACAGAACCACGCGTCGTTGCATCATACAAAATAAGCTTTGGTACCGCATTTGCAGCAGCTTGCACCAATCTGGTATTCGGTGTGTTGATTGCCTGGGTACTCGTTCGCTATTCGTTCCCAGGCAAGCGCATCATTGATGGATTGGTAGATTTACCATTTGCGCTTCCTACGGCCGTTGCAGGCATCGCATTAACAACACTGTATACAGAGGATGGCTGGATTGGTCAGTTTTTATCGTTTAAAGTTGCGTTTACGCCGCTCGGTATTACGATTGCCTTAACATTTATCGGCTTGCCATTCGTCGTAAGAATGGTACAGCCGGTTCTACAAAATCTTGAAGCCGAAATGGAAGAGGCATCTGCTATTTTAGGCGCGAATCGCTTTCAAACATTTGCGAGAGTGATTGTTCCGGAAATTTTGCCAGCCGCGTTGACAGGTTTTGCTTTGGCATTTGCCCGTGCGATTGGTGAGTACGGTTCGGTTGTTTTCATAGCAGGTAATATGCCGATGAAGACTGAGATAACACCGCTCATTATTATGACAAAACTGGAACAATATGATTATGCTGGTGCGACAGCAATTGGGGCAGTCATGCTCGTATTCTCATTTGTGCTATTGCTATTTATTAACGGAGTGCAATGGTGGACAAATCGGAAATTAGTTCATAATTAGGAGGGGATTCCATGGCAGAACAAATTCAGATGCAGTTGGGTAGTAAGAATGCGAGTAAGCGGACGACAGAAGAACAGACTTGGGTTCGAATTCCACTAATTGCGATTGCGCTTGGATTCCTATTGCTATTTCTGGTATTACCGCTTGTCGCAATCTTTATAAAAGCTTTTGAAAAGGGAGCAGGCGTCTATTTAGCTGCAATTTCAGATCCTGACGCACTTTCAGCAATCAAGTTAACGTTGCTTGTCGCCATACTTACGGTGCCACTGAACGCAATTTTTGGACTTGCGGCTGCATGGGCAATTACTAAGTTTGAATTTAAAGGTAAAAGTCTTTTAATCACGCTGATTGACTTGCCATTTGCAATTTCACCGGTTATTGCAGGTCTCGTTTTCGTATTATTATTCAGTGCACATGGGTTGTTCGGTGAATTTTTATTTCAAAATGATATTAAAATTCTTTTCGCTGTTCCGGGCATTGTGCTTGCCACATTGTTCGTCACATTTCCGTTTGTCGCACGTGAACTAATCCCACTTATGCAGGCGCAAGGCTCTGCAGAAGAAGAAGCGTCCTTAACGCTGGGAGCGGGGGGAATGAAAACATTCTGGCATGTCACGTTACCGAATATAAAATGGGGATTATTATACGGCATCATACTTTGTAGTGCGCGCGCAGTCGGTGAATTCGGTGCTGTCTCGATTGTTTCGGGGCATATTCGCGGTCTTACGAATACGATGCCATTACATATTGAAATTTTGTACAATGAATATCAATTTTCGGCGGCGTTCGCTGTTGCATCGCTTATGTCCATTTTAGCAATTCTAACGCTCGTCTTGAAGAATTTCATTGAATGGAAAACAAGTAAGCAGGGATAGAAAAGGAGGTCTCTACATGAGTATTAAAATAGAAGAAGTGTCAAAAAAGTTTGGCTCGTTTGATGCGTTAAAAGATATTAACCTCGACATAAAAACTGGAGAGCTTGTGGCATTGCTTGGACCATCTGGATCAGGTAAAACGTCGCTACTGCGCATAATTGCAGGCCTTGAGGAGGCGGATCATGGTGTCGTGTTATTCGGAGAGGAAGACATGACCCATATTCGCACGACTGAACGAAAGGTTGGCTTCGTTTTTCAGCATTATGCACTGTTTAAACATATGACGGTTTTTGACAACGTGGCATACGGATTGAACGTGCGACCCAAAAAAGAACGTCCAACTAAAGTTGAGATTACTGCGAAAGTGAATGAATTGCTTGGGCTTGTGAAGTTAGACGCATTTGCTAAGCGTTATCCATCCCAATTGTCGGGGGGGCAAAGACAGCGTGTTGCATTAGCTCGAGCGCTAGCAGTGGAACCAAAAGTACTGTTGCTCGATGAACCCTTTGGCGCACTCGATGCAAAAGTACGGAAAGAACTGCGACGTTGGTTGCGCAGATTGCATGATGAATTTAATATTACGAGCATCTTTGTGACACATGATCAGGAAGAGGCGCTTGACGTAGCGGACCGGATAGTGGTTATGAATGAAGGGAAGATTGAACAAATCGGCACGCCAGAAGAAGTTTATGATCATCCAAATAGTCCATTTGTCTATGATTTTCTAGGAAATGTGAACTTGTTCCATGGGCGCTTACAAAATGGCAAGCTACTCAATGTCCATGTCGATATGGGTGCCGCTGACCTAGATAGTGCTGAAAACAAGCTGGCTGTTGGTTATGTTCGGCCACATGATGTGACGATTGAGCGAGAGGGAACAGATACGGAAGCGGTTAAAGCGAAAGTTATCCATGTACATGTCGTGGGGCGCACTGTTCAAGTTGAACTAAAACGACATGATAACGATCAATTTCTCGAAGCCGAATTGACGAAAGAGAGATACCGGGAGCTTAATGTGAAAGCCGGTGAAGATGTTTATATCAAACCGAATCAGCTGCGTGTTTTCATTCCGGAAGACTTCTCCATTTAGGTTTGCTTGCAGACCGGCACTATGTGTAGAGTATGTTTGGATCGCTTTGGATTGAACAACTTCTATACGATTATCCAATGTCTTGATAAGTAGGGATGCGACGAAGTCGCATCCCTACTTATCATTTTCGGTAATCGTATGGTGATTGTTCATCCGTCGCTCTCCAAAAGTACAGCTACAAATAGTGCCGAAGCTTTTTGGGATGAAAGAATAGATTGCTTCTCACATGGAGAAAAGCGGTCAAAGATACAATTTTGACTTCTCCAGTCTTCTACTATAGTTTCTCAATTTTTATTTTAGGGATGTGTCACCTTCTTATTAGAGCATCACTTAATCTTTGCTCAAAGTATGCAGAGAACAAAATGTACAACGTGCTCATGTGCCCGAAATTTCATCTTCGGGCACTTACACTCTTTATAGAAGATCATCTATTCTTTTCTATCATGATAACTGCATTTTTCACTTGAATAGTGTAGGAACGCGGCAGGCTAATAAACATAACAGGATAACCGAAAAGAGTGTGGCAAGAAGTGACGAAGTCACTACTTGCCACACCTGCCCCTCGGTAAAACTGTTGTGATTAATTCGCCAAAAGCGGACCGAAAATAGTCCAGTGAAAATAGCGGTTTCCAACCACTTCTCGCTATCTTTTTATGCAAATAAACGGTAATTGTATAGTTATTCCTCTTACACCTCCTATCATAACGAAACATTCACAATAGACTAATATATTTGACTGTACTGCTTTTCCAATTTAAAATTAATAAAAATGTTTCTCTTTCCGTAATCATATAGTGGTAGAACAACAGAAATAAATTATCGCTTTGGCACTATGCAACAGTTTACGATAAACAAAAGGGGGTTTTTTGATTGAAGAAAAAAAGCATCTTTTCCATGTTTCTCGTTCTGCTTCTCCTAACCATGGCTGCATGCGGCAAAGATTCGACGGAGGATGATACAAAAGAGAGTGATACAAAAGAGAACGATGAAGTGGTGAAAGACGAGGGCGGTTCAGGAAATCTCGTTATTTACACAGGGCGTGATGAAAGCGTAGTTGAGAAGGTTGTCGGGATGTTCAATGAAAAATACCCTGATATCCAAGTAGACAACTTGACGATGGGTGCGCAACAAATTCTTGAACGTGTCCGCGGTGAGAAAGCGAACCCGCAAGCTGATTTCTGGTGGGGTGGTACACAATCCGCAATGATGGTTGCTGCGGATGAAGATTTGCTTTTGCCGTTCAAGCCATCATTTGACGATGCGATTGCAGCAGAATATAAAGATGCTGAAGGTCGATGGTATGGGGAAATGCTGTTGCCAGAAGTAATTATGATTAACAGCGATGTGTTGACGCAAGAAACAGGTCCACAAGATTGGGATGATTTGTTGAAGCCTGAATGGAAAGATAAAATCGTCATCCGCGGGGTTCTTGCATCAGGAACGATGCGTACAATTTACTCATCAATGATTTATCGCCAAGGTGCGGATACGCCTGAAAAGGGGTATGAATGGCTTAGCAAATTGGATGCAAACACGAAGGATTACGCACAAGATCCGACGAACCTCTATTTGAAACTGGTACGTCAAGAAGGAACAGTTTCATTATGGAACTTGCAAGATATTTTGCTGCAAAGTAAATTGAACAACCAGCCGTTTGACTACATTTATCCGGAAAGTGGCGCGCCGATTCTTGTGGATGCGGTCGGTATTGTCAACAATGCGAAAAACGAAGCGAATGCAAAACTGTTCTATGAGTTCCTCTTTGATCCGGAGGTTCGTGCTGAACTTGCGGAAGAATTGTATCAGATCCCGACACGATCGGATATTGCCAAAGAAGATATGCCGGATTGGTATCAGGACCTTGATTTGAAGGCACTTGATATTGATTGGGAAGTAATGGCTGAAAAAGAAGCGGAATGGATGGAGTATTGGGATTCGAATATCAAAGGCAAAGGGAAATAATTGTTCGTTAACAGTTCAACCAGCAAGACCTCGGGTAATTAATCTCGAGGTCTTTCCTCTACATAGAGACTGTCTCAATTCGGAAGGGGTGACGGGATGAAGGGTGTTCGACTTACAGATATCACGAAAACATTCGGTAAAGTCCATGGCGTGAAAGAGTTAAATATCGACATACAGCCAGGCGAGTTTTTCACGTTTCTTGGTCCGAGCGGATGTGGAAAGACGACGACGTTGCGTATGATTGCAGGTTTTTATTATCCGACGGAAGGGAAAATCTTTTTTGATGAGCGTGACGTGACACGATTGCAGCCGAATAAGCGCGACATCGGCATGGTGTTTCAAAACTACGCGCTTTTTCCGCATATGACGGTCAATGAAAATATTGCTTTTGGTTTGGAAGTGAGGAAATTCTCCAAAGTGAAAATAAAGGAGAAAGTGGACGAGGTGAGGGGGCTTGTTCGGCTTGAACAGTACGGTGAGCGGAAAATTAATGAACTTTCTGGAGGTCAGCAACAACGTGTTGCATTGGCTCGAGCGCTCGTCATTAAACCGGATATATTGTTACTTGATGAACCTTTATCTAACTTGGATGCGAAGCTTCGTGAAGAGACGCGGATTGAAATCAAACGTTTGCAGGCGGAACTTGGTGTGACAACTGTCTATGTTACACATGATCAAACGGAAGCTATGGCAATGTCCGACCGGATCATGGTGATGGAGGACGGCTATGTGCAGCAAATCGGTACACCGCAAGAAATTTACAATCGGCCGGTGAATAGGTTTGTTTCAACGTTCATCGGAGAATCGAATACGATGGAAATGACCATCATGTCAATTGTAGGCGAAAAAGTTAGTGTGAAAAATGAATACGGAGTTTTGATAACGGGACTTTTGGAAAATAGTTCTCCCCTGGCCCCTATGCATATAGGGGGAAAAGTCCATGTGTCAATTCGTCCCGAATCGATCCGTCAAGGCGAGGGAGAAAATACGCTGAACGGGAAAATTACATTTGTTGAATTCACTGGACTAAGTGTCAATTATATGGTGGATATTCCAGGGATTACGCTCAAAGTGATGATCATCAATACAGGCGGAAAACTGTTGGAAATCGGGGATTCGATCCAGTTGAACATTCCGGCCCGAAGCCTTTACTTTCTTGGCGAATAGGAGGCTAATCTAATGAAGAAGCAAACAATCCAGTCGTCGCAAGATAGCTTTTGGGCTCGGATTACACGGTCGCCATCATTCATTTATATCCTAATATCACCATTATTCCTTATCTTGTTCGGCTACGTTATCTATCCGTTTTACCAGACATTCATCCAAAGTTTCGGCAGTGAAACGGGACTGAATAATTACAAACGTTTTTTTAGTTTTGAAAGTACTGCCAATCTGGAAGCGCTCTGGACGAGTGTGTATATTTCGGTCATCAGTGTCATTACTTGTGCGATTGTCGGCGTATTGATGGCGTTTTTACTGGAACGATACAACTTTCCAGGGCGGCGTATATTGTCCGTTCTCGTCCTGGTACCAATGGCTTTGCCGCCGCTTGTTGGTGTGTTATCGTTTACGTTTTTATATGGAGAAAGCGGGATTATTCCCCGCGGTCTCCAGCATATATTAAACCTAGAGCAAGTACCGTTTGCGCTGAAAGGGGTATGGGGCGTCATTGTCGTCCATACGTTTACGATGTATACGTACTTCTATTTGACCGCTTCTGCGGCAATTAAAGGGCTGGATCCGTCACTCGAAGAAGCGGCGACAAACCTTGGCGCAAGCAGACTTCGGATTTGGCGGAAAGTTATCTTGCCGATGCTGACGCCTTCGATTGTTGCTGCATCGCTTCTGGTGTTCATGATTTCAATGGCATCGTACACAGCACCGCTCATATTTGGTGTGGAGCGGACGATGACGATGCAAATTTACTTATCGCGAACCAATGGAAATCTAGATATGGCGGCGACGCAATCGACAATTTTATCGTTCGTTTCGATATCATTTTTAATCATCATGAGATGGTATCAAAACAGGCGAAATTACCAAAACTTGAGTAAAGGGATCAGTGTCCATCGTTCCGAAGTAAAGTCGAAGTTCATGAAAGTGATCGCAGTCATTCTATCATTCTCGGGTGTTGTCATCTTAATGATGCCGATTTTAACGCTAATTCTCATTTCGTTTTCTGTAGATGGCACGTGGACGATTCAAGTATTGCCGCCCGAATATACATTTGACCATTATATTTCATTATTTACAGATGAACGGACTTGGAGGCCAATTTGGAACTCCTTGCAGATGGGCTTCGTTGCCACGCTCGGAAACATTGTGTTCGGAGTTGCGGCAGCGTATGCAATGGTGCGGCTCAATTTTAAAGGAAAGACATTGCTTGATATCTTAACAATGGTTCCCTGGGCACTCCCCGGTACAGTCGTTGCGGTGAATTTGATTGCCGCTTTCAGTGAGGAAAACATTTTTGCTTTCAATCAAGTATTGATCGGGACGTTCTGGATATTGCCACTCGCTTATTTCATCCGACATTTGCCGCTCGTTTTCCGTTCTACTTCGGCGTCGTTAATGCAGATGGATCAGTCGATTGAAGAGGCTTCAAGGAGTCTTGGCGCAGGTTGGTGGATGACGTTCCGCAAAATCGTCCTGCCATTGACGTTGACGGGGATTTTAGCGGGAACATTACTCGCCTTTGTTCAAAGTATCGGGGAGTTTGTTGCGTCGATTCTTATTTATAGTACATCGACGATGCCTTTATCGGTGGCGATTTTCCAGAAGATGTATGCATTCAAATTCGGCACGGCCTGTGCGTATGGCGTGTTGCAAATTGTTTTAATTCTTATTGTATTGACGATTTCTGAGAAGTTGTCAAAAGGGACTGCGGGTTCGGCAATTTAACCTGGTGACTAACTCGAGCGCCGCAGCGGTTCAATGGAATTATCCTTAAACGAAGGGGTGTAGTCAATGATCAGGAACTTCAAAGATCGCATCAATGAACTTGAAGGGGAAGAGTTCCCGTCAAAGACCTATCGAAAAATGGTTCTGCAACCGGCTTATGATGAAGCGAAGAAATACTTCCTTAGTTCCATGATCCAAATCCATGCCGCACATTTAAAGATGTTGGAAGAGCAAGGGATTGTCAGTCCGGAAGATGCGATTGTGATTGGAAAAGCGGTCCATGCGCTGGACGTGAATTATTACAGCACTGACCATTACAATCCATTGTTTGAGGACCTGTTTTTTCGCATTGAACACGATTTAATAGAGGACGCGGGGGAAATTGCGGGTAATTTACATATTGCCCGCAGTCGGAATGATATGGGAATCGCGATTTATCGTATGACATTGCGTAAAAAACTGCTTGAACTAATGAGTGAGATGCTTGCTTTAAAAGATGCGCTGATAGAGTTTTGCGAAGAGCATATCGATACGGTCATGATTGGCTATACACACACGCAACAAGCGCAGCCGACGACGCTCGCTCATTATTTGAAGGCGGTCATTGATCAATTAGGCAGGGATTTTAAGCGCGTTCAATCGGCCTTTGGAACAGTGAACCGTAGCAGTATGGGGGCGGCGGCATTGACGACCACAGGATTTGACATCAGTCGTGAACGGATGCGAGATTTACTTGCCTTTGACGATATTATTGAAAATTCGTGGGATGCTGTTGCGGGTGCAGACTACATTACAGAATCCGCCAGTGCGGTCCAACTTTCTGCACTGAATTTGGGGCGCACGGTTCAAGATTTCCTAACATGGGCCACACAGGAGTTCAACGTTTTCACTCTAGCGAATCCGTATGTTCAAATCAGCTCAATCATGCCGCAAAAGCGTAACCCCGTTTCGATTGAACATATGCGTTCTTTGCTGTCAGCGGTCGTCGGAGATGCAAATACGGTTCTGACGATGGTTCATAACACGCCGTTCGGAGATATTGTTGATACAGAAGATGATATGCAACCATTTCTATGGAAAGCAATTGACCGCCTGATTGGTATTTACCAGTTGTTTGGCAGTGTTGTACTGACGATGCACATCAATAAGAAAAAATTGCTCGAACGGGCGGAGGGCAGTTTTGCAAATGTGACGGAGCTTGCGGATACACTTGTTCGTTCAGAAGGAATTACGTTCAGACAATCACATCACATCGTCAGTAATTGCGTGAAAGCATTGATGAATGCGGGTCAAGAATCGTTAATGAGCTTAACGTGGCAGGTAGCGAATGACCAGGCGCTTCTTATATTAAATAAAAACCTTAAAATCTCAGTAGAAGACTTCAATGCAACACTACGGCCGCAGCATTTCATAGCGATTCGGACAATTTACGGGGGACCTTCTGCAGAAACGATGAAAGCATCCCTTGAACAATCCAGGATATTTGCAAAAGATGCTATGCAATGGCTAAACGAAAAAGAACGAGCAATCCTTGATGCCGAAATTCAGTTGGAGACATTTAAAACTGACTGGAGTGAGGCATGATGGATGAAGTGATTGTAGCAATCGATGGGGGTGCTACGAAAACAGCGTTAACCGTTCGAAAAAGTACGACTACTTTACTAGATTTAAAAGGGGAAGGCACTAACTACCAGACGTCGGGCGAGGAAAAAGTGAGAGAAGTTCTCACGGGTTTATTGGCAGAAGTGCGAAAAGTACTCCCCGATTTGCAAGTGACAATCGCAGTTTTTGCAATCGCCGGTATTGATTCAATACCAGATGAGCAAATTGTACGGGGAATTGTGGAGGAAGTGATTCAAACACAGGGGCTGCGCGTAGGGAAATTGATTGTCGAAAATGATGCACAAGCTACGATGCTTGGAGCAACAAAGGGAGAACCCGGCGCCCTACTCATTTCAGGGACAGGCTCAATTGCGTTTGCACATAACGGAAAAGGTGAAATTGTCCGCTCAGGGGGGTGGGGTCACCGCGCGGGGGATGAAGGAAGTGGGTACTGGATTGGCCGTGAAATATTGCGTGCGCTTTTCAAAATGGAAGATGGAAGAGGTTCGTTTACTTCATTGAAAGAGGAAGTATTGAAAGAGTTGAAGTTAAATTCCGTTCAAGACGTTGCCGGATGGTTATTTAACCCCGATTACACTGTGGATAAAGTCGCATCGCTTTCACGTGTTCTTTTTCAGTGTGTACAGCAAGGGGACGATGTGGCAGTGGAAATCATGAAGGGAGCGGCAATGGAACTTGCTAGATTGGTTTGGTCAGTAGTGCGCAAAAGTGGCCTAGAAAACATGGAATGCACTGTATATTTGAATGGCGGCGCGCTTATCCATTCTGATAGACTCATCAATGAAATCAAAAAAGATGTAGATGCAGCGTTACCCAGGTGTACGCTTGTAGTTTCGAAAAAAGATCCGATTGAGTTTATTGTAGAGCGAGGTTGGATGGGGTTAAGTGGGTAACGGTTAGAGTAGCAGTTACCGCATTGAACTTAAGCTTTTATCAATATAGTAAAGAACGCCATTTCACTAGTAGAAAAGGTTTTCTCATCTGTGGTGCATTTGTATGATTTTTACGTTTTGGAATAAGTTCCTTCTATATATGACTGTAGAAAAACTAACGAGTTATGGGTGGATTCCATATAAGAGTCTGTTCACTTCGGCGACAGACGAAGACCAACAGGCAATTGAGTGGACGCTCGCGTGTACCAATCTAACGGAAAAGCGAACAGTGCCGATTGACGAATTGTCTGGCGGCCAAATGCAACGCGTCTGGATTGCGATGGCCTTAGCGCAAAATACACCATTTCTATTGCTAGATGAACCAACTACTTATCTTGATATTTATTAGCAATATGAGTTATTGGAATTGATCAAGGGCTTGAATCGTGAACACGACATGTCGATTGTCATTTTCTGCGCCTAGCCTCAAATGAAGTGGGTAAGAGGCTACCATGAAGTTGCTCCTTCGCTGGATGGTCTATGTAAGAGGGGGTATTTCGTTATCGGGGATTAAATCTGGAAATTAGAGTGCTATAAAATGAGAGTATATTGATCAACAAATATCCTAGTGCATGGAATGAATTAGAATTCCTGCTATTACCGCTTCGACGCTTTGTGGATGCCTCTCGCGATAAGCCAGAAAGAATACCACTTTCAGTCTTATCGCTTCGGCTACCACGTAGACGCGCCTTCGCTGGGTAGTCTCTATGTAGAAAAGCGTATTTCTTTATCGGGGATAAACCCGCAGTCTGTAGTGCGTCATTCTTCAATGAAATTAGTATCTCATAGTAATTACATTATAATCTCATTCCATACATCTCAATATCCCTCTCGATTATGGAAAACACCAGCGCAAGCGCGACAAGGGGTAGCCGAAGCCATGAGTCTGGATGCGAAGCGTTAATCCAGGCTCAGGGCCAGGGGCATCCCCAAAGCGCCAAGCGGTCTCCAATCCACACTCCGAATCACAACTCTTCCGATAATGTACACTCCAGCGAAGGCGCGACAAGGGGTAGCCGAAGCCGTGAGACTGGATGTGAAGCGTTAATCCAGGCTCATGGCGAGAGGCATCCCCAAAGCGCCAAGCGGTCTCCAATCCACACTCCGAATCACAACTCTTCCGATAATGTACACTCCGGCGAAGGCGCGACAAGGGGTAGCCGAAGCCGTGAGACTGGATGCGAAGCGTTAATCCAGGCTCATGGCGAGAGGCATCCCCAAAGCGCCAAGCGGTCTCCAATCCACACACTAAATCACAACTCTCTCAATAAATTACAATCCCATTCATTTGAGTTTTTATACTTCTAGAAAAGCACCCATCGCGGAAGAAATCATTGAAAACTGAATTCGTGAAAAATAAAATAAAATTTTTAAAAATGTGCTATATGCGATATATCGCGCTATGGCAGGCGTGAAAGCGGATACATTAAAATTCATTATTTGTAATTAGCTAATAATTTTAAAAACACTGTTGACTCCAGTGGATATCCATTATATGATGACATCAATCCAATTCAGTTCGTGATTCATTTCACAAACTACATAACCTAGACAGCAAGAAAAACAGACGTACCACATGTAAGTGATTTGACAGGGAGTGAACACAAATGGAAAAACCAATGAGAAGTGACATGATTAAAAAAGGTGTAGATCGTGCACCACATAGAAGTCTACTCTATGCTACGGGCGTTAGAATGAAAGATATGCACAAACCTTTCATCGGTGTTTGTAACTCCTATATTGATATTATTCCAGGCCATATGCATTTGAACAAATTCGCAGAAGTCGTCAAAGAAGCAATTCGTGAAGCAGGAGGTATCCCGTTCGAGTTCAACACAATCGGTGTTGACGATGGGATTGCAATGGGACATATCGGAATGCGCTATTCATTGCCAAGCCGTGAACTCATCGCAGACTCAGCAGAAACGGTTATCAATGCTCACTGGTTCGACGGCGTGTTCTACATTCCAAACTGCGACAAAATTACGCCAGGCATGTTGATGGCAGCAGTTCGAACGAACGTCCCATCCGTATTCGTCTCAGGCGGACCGATGGAAGGCGGCGTATCATCAGATGGTAAGCCTCTCTCACTCGTATCCGTATTCGAAGGTGTTGGTGCTTACAAACAAGGTACGATGACAGCTGAAGAGCTGCTAGACATTGAACAGAGTGCATGTCCTACATGCGGATCTTGTTCAGGAATGTTCACAGCGAATTCCATGAACTCGTTAATGGAAATGCTGGGAGTGACAGTTCCGGGTAACGGAACGATCGTTGCCACTTCGGATGAACGACATAGACTCATTAAAGAAGCAGCGGAACATCTCGTTCGCATGGTGAAAGAAGACGTTAAACCGCGTGACATTATAACGAAAGAAACAATCGATGATGCATTTGCACTTGATATGGCAATGGGCGGTTCTACAAACACAGTCCTCCATACACTGGCAATCGCACACGAAGCTGAAATCGAATACGATGTTCGTGATATCAACAAAGTTGCCGAACGGATTCCGTATTTATCCAAAATTAGTCCATCTTCTGACTACACAATGCATGATGTTCATCTTGCAGGCGGTGTCAGTGCAATTATTAAAGAGCTCTGTGAAATCGAAGGAGCTGTCAGTCCAAACCGGATGACGATTACTGGTAAATCGCTTTATGAAAACGTAAAAGATTCACATATTCTCAACGATGAAGTCATTCGACGTCATGATAATGCATACAGTCCTGTAGGTGGTTTGTCCGTCCTATTCGGCAATATCGCACCAGACGGCGGTGTTATCAAAGTAGGAGCCGTTGATCCTTCTATTAAAGAGTTCCGAGGTAAAGCCATTGTGTTTGAATCTCAGGAAGATACACAAGAAGGCATCGACAACGGAACGGTAAAAGAAGGCGACGTTGTTGTCATCCGTTATGAAGGTCCAAAAGGCGGACCGGGAATGCCGGAAATGCTTGCACCAACTGCAGCGATTGCAGGACGTGGGCTAGCAACCAAAGTTGCACTCATTACAGACGGACGATTCTCAGGAGCGTCCCGTGGTATCTCGATAGGCCATATTTCACCGGAAGCGGCTGAAGGTGGACCAATCGCGTTAGTCGAAGATGGTGACATCATCAATATCGATTTAACAAACCGAACAATTGAACTCGAAGTCTCTGACGAAGAATTAGAAAAACGTAGAGCAAACTTAAAACCATTCGAACCTAAAATTAAAAAAGGCTATTTGGCCAGATATTCAGCGCTTGTCACATCTGCAAGTACAGGCGGCGTCATGAAAATCTAATAGATTAAAATCAATGATGGGGCAAAAGTAATTAGAACCTGTATTCCCAGAGAGTCGGTACCGCTGGAAGCCGACAATACACCTAATTGCGACATCACCCCGGAGTGGATTGCTGAAAGTTAAGTAGGCAATCCCGGGCGCAGAGAAATCGGTGCTCGTTATATAAAGAATAGACTTAGTCTATTCACGAGACAGCTAGATTGCTGTGAACAAGGGTGGTACCATGAAAAGTTTTTTCATCCCTATGTAAAGAAGAGTTTCTTTGCGTGGGATGAAAAGACTTTTTTTATTGAAAACAAAGAGCGGCCGTATAGATGCAAGCCCGAGCATTCGGCCATTCGTAGATTGGATAACAAAAGTAAAAGTAAGGAGGAGTTTACAGATGAATGCTGAAGTTCAAACGAAGCAAGCAATACAGGAAATGGAGCTAGAAACTGTATTTGAACCACAACCGATAGAAAAAGTGAAAGATGGGTCAGCTGTTCTTATTCAAGCCTTAATAGACCAAGGTGTCGAAGTGATTTTCGGCTACCCTGGAGGGGCAGTTCTCCCAATTTATGATGCATTGTATCAAAACCCCATTTCCCACGTGCTTGCACGTCACGAACAAGGCGCGATTCATGCGGCTGAAGGGTATGCACGTGTTTCAGGAAAACCCGGAGTTGTCATCGCCACATCCGGACCGGGAGCGACGAACTTGGTAACAGGAATTACGGATGCAATGATGGATTCATTGCCACTCGTCGTCTTTACGGGTCAAGTAGCAAATACAGTCATCGGGACGGACGCTTTTCAAGAAGCGGATATTATCGGAATCACACAGCCAATCACAAAGCATAATTATCAAGTGAATGATGTAGCCGACTTCCCAAGAATTATCAAAGAAGCTTTCCATATTGCATCAACAGGACGTCCGGGACCAGTACTTGTGGATGTTCCAAAGAATATTGCAACTGCACTCTTCATCCCAACCGATGACATGAATATTGAAGTGGATTTACCGGGTTACCAGCCGACAACGACTCCGAACTTTTTACAAATACAAAAGGCGGCAGAAGCTATCTCCAAGGCGAAAAAACCTCTTATCCTAGCGGGTGCGGGTATCCTACACGCTCAGGCGATGGACGAATTGGTGGAACTGGTGGAAAAACATCAAATTCCAGTTACAAATACACTTTTAGGTCTTGGCGGTATCCGAGGTGACCATGAACTATTCCTCGGAATGGCCGGTATGCATGGAACGGTTACATCCAATATGGCCATTAATCAGTGTGATGTACTGATCAATATCGGCGCACGTTTCGATGATCGACTAACAGGAAATCTTGAAACATTCGCTCCGAACGCAAGAATCATCCATATTGATATCGATCCTGCTGAAATCGGAAAGAATGTACCAACAGAAATCCCAATCGTAGCCGATGCAAAAGAAGCGTTGCAAGCATTATTGAAACAAGAGTTTGTTTCTCCAGATACAGAAAACTGGTTCAAGTATTTGAAAGATTCAGCAGAACAGTATCCGTTATGGTACGAAGAAGATGTTGAAGGCGCTATTCTTCCACAACAAGCACTTGAAATCATCCACAGAGTTACAAAAGGGGATGCAATCGTTACAACAGACGTCGGGCAGCATCAGATGTGGACGGCGCAATACTATTCACTGAACAATCCGGATCATTGGGTGACATCTGGTGGTCTCGGTACAATGGGCTTCGGCTTCCCAGCTGCAATTGGTGCACAAATCGCCAAACCGGATGCACGCGTACTTGCAATTGTAGGAGACGCTGGTTTCCAGATGACGGCTCAGGAGTTGTCTTTGTTACAAGAAATGCGGATACCGGTCAAAATCATCATACTCAACAATGGCTGTCTCGGAATGGTACGTCAATGGCAAGAAACGTTTTACGAAAGCCGCTATTCACAGTCATTGATGCCGGTTCAACCTAACTTTGTAAAATTAGCAGAAGCATACGACATTAAAGGCTATCGGATAGACACATTGGAAGAGGCAGAGGCGGTATTCCAAGAAGCACTGCTTTCTGATGAACCCGTCCTCATCGATTGCCGCGTGAAACAGCTGGAAAACGTCTATCCGATGGTTGCACCTGGTAAAGGATTACATGAGATGGTCGGGGTGAGAAAAAAATGAGAAGAGTTATTACTGTAACAGTTATCAACCAAAGTGGCGTGTTAAACCGTGTGACTGGCTTGCTGATGAAAAGGCAGTTCAATATTGAAAGCATGACAGTCGGTCACACCGAAATTCCTGGCAGATCAAAAATGACGTTCATCGTGAATGTGGAAGATGAACAGAAAATTGAACAGCTTGTCAAACAACTGCAAAAACAGATTGATGTCCTTAAAGTCAATGACATCACAGACAAAGCAATCGTTATGCGAGAGCTGGCGCTGGTGAAAGTCATTTCACCTCCACATGTCAGAAGTGAAATGAACAGCATCATTGAACCATTCCGGGCGACAGTCATTGACACTGGGAAAAATGTCGTAACGTATCAAGTGACTGGTAATCCGGAGAAAATTGAAGCATTTATCGACCTCCTTAAGCCCTATGGCATTAAGGAATTAACACGAACAGGTGCCACGGCATTTGTTCGTGAAACACAAAAAATCCAATCACCCCAGCTATCTATTTTAAAGTAAGAAAAGCGCAGGGCGGTTGGAGTGTAGGCAGCAATACAAACTAAAAACTATAAACCCACTATTAGGAGGAAAACAATTATGGCTAAAATGTATTATAACCAAGATATCAACGAAGGACTTTTGAAAGATAAGCTTATTGCAATCATCGGATACGGATCACAAGGTCACGCACATGCACAAAACTTGAATGACTCTGGATTCAATGTAGTTGTCGGCGTTCGCGAAGGAAAATCATTTGATCAAGCTAAACAAGACGGACTAAACGTGTTGACTGTTCGTGAAGCTGCTGAAAAAGCGGACGTTATCATGATCCTACTTCCGGATGAAAGACAGAAGCAAGTCTATGATGCAGAAATCGAGCCAGCACTTACAGCAGGGAAATCACTTGTTTTCGCACACGGATTCAACGTACATTTCGATCAAATCGTTCCACCAGCAGATGTTGACGTATTCCTAGTTGCACCAAAAGGACCTGGACATCTCGTTCGTAGAACATTCGAAGCAGGCGCAGGCGTTCCAGCATTGTTCGCAGTGTACCAAGACGTTTCTGGTCAAGCAAAAGACGTAGCTCTAGCTTATGCAAAAGCAATCGGTTCTGCACGCGGCGGAGTTCTTGAAACAACATTCAAAGAAGAAACTGAAACAGACCTATTCGGAGAACAAGCGGTACTTTGTGGTGGATTGACTTCACTTGTCAAAGCAGGATTTGAAACACTAGTAGAAGCGGGTTACCAACCAGAACTTGCTTACTTCGAAACATTGCATGAAACAAAATTAATTGTTGACCTTATGTATGAAGGCGGAATGGCTGGAATGCGCTACTCAATCTCAGATACAGCTGAGTGGGGAGATTTCGTTTCAGGACCACGTATTGTTGACGCAGATACAAAAGCACGCATGAAAGATGTACTGACTGACATTCAATCAGGTAAATTCGCGAGAGATTGGATTGCAGAAAACGAAAACGGTCGCCCGAACTTTAACAAGTTTGAGGAAACTGAAGCACAGCACGAAATTGAAGTAGTTGGTAAAAAACTTCGTGCGATGATGCCTTTCGTTAATGAAGGTGCGAAATCAAAAGAGGAAGAAGTGGTGGGTAGTGCGAAAAATTGACATATTCGACACAACTCTTCGGGACGGTGAACAATCTGCCGGTATTAATCTAAACACCGCAGAGAAGTTACAAATTGCACGACAGCTTGAAAAATTCGGGGCAACAATCATCGAAGCAGGGTTTCCTGCTTCATCCCCGGGTGATTTCGAAGCGGTACAACGTATTGCAAACATAGTGAAAAAATCAACGGTAACTGGTCTTGCCCGCGCAATGAAAAGCGATATTGAAACATGTTGGGACGCACTACGTGGTGCAGAAGAACCCAATCTTCATGTATTTTTAGCAACTTCACCTATCCATATGGAATATAAACTTCAGAAGACACCGGACCAGGTCGTCGATATTGCAGTAGAAGCTGTGAAATACGCACGCAAGTTTTTCCCTCGTGTTCAATGGTCTGCGGAAGATGCAACCCGCTCCGATCGCGATTTCCTAGTCCGCATCATCAATCAAGTAATTGCGGCGGGTGCAACAGTTATTAATATCCCAGATACAGTCGGCTATGCTACACCTCAAGAATACGGGGCGTTGTTCAAGTACTTGAAAGAAAACGTGACAGGTATCGATAAAGTGAAGCTTTCCGCACATTGTCACGATGACTTAGGATTCGCAGTTGCGAACTCAATCGCAGCGATTGAAAATGGTGCCGATCAAGTTGAAGGTACAATCAATGGAATCGGAGAGCGTGCAGGAAATGCAGCGCTTGAAGAAATTGCAGTCGCTCTACATATCCGCAAAGATTTTTATGGATTGGAAACAGGCATTAATTTACAAGAAATCAAACGCACGAGCCAGTTGGTTAGCCAGTTGACAGGCGTTGTCATTCAGCCAAACAAAGCGGTTGTCGGTAAGAACGCATTCGCGCATGAGTCAGGCATTCACCAGGATGGTTACTTGAAAAATCGTGAGACTTATGAAATTATTACGCCAGAATTAATTGGCGGTAAAACTGAACCACTTGCACTCGGTAAACACTCCGGCAGACATGCATTCAGCGACCGTGCCATTTCAATGGGCTTCGATCTAGACGCTGATAAGTTGAATGAAGCATTTGTAGAATTCAAGAAGCTTGCGGATCGTAAAAAGGAAATTACAGAAGATGATCTATTTGTATTGTTTACAGATCAGCAAATTCAAAATAATGATATACCAGTTTATAAACTGGTTGATGTTCAAGTGCAATATGCAACTGCGAATGTCCCAACAGCTACGGTTACAGCGGTAAACCCAAAAAGGGAAACAGTGACTGCAACGGCAACGGGTTCGGGATCAGTTGAAGCTATTTTCAATACGCTGGAAATGCTTGTTGATGGTAAAGTTCATATTCTTGATTATCGTGTTACCTCCATTGGAAAAGGACGCGATGCACTTGGTGAAGCAGTTGTTAATCTAAGTATCAATGGTGAAGTATCCATTGGGCGTGATGTTGCACAGGACGTGTTGGGCGCATCGGCAAAAGCCTACTTTAATGCGATCAACAGGCAATTGATTCAACAGGATTCAAAAACAAAAACAAAAGTTAATGTTAATTAACTAACTATATCGAAGACATAGATAAATTTAAAAACAGCGGAAGCACGTTGTTGTAAGTAAGAATTTTCAAATAGTGTAAGTTTCGTAAACAGATTGAAAACAATAAGGAGGAGAAGTTCTATGGAGAAGAAAATAACAGTATTACCAGGTGACGGAATTGGTCCAGAAGTGACAGAAGCGGCAGTGAAGGTACTTGAAGTAATTGCAAGACGTTTTAAACATACATTTAACGTAGAATACGGTGTAATCGGCGGCGCTGCAATCGATAAACATCAAAATCCACTTCCGGATGAAACAATAGCTCTTTGTGAAGCGAGTGACGCGATTCTTCTCGGTGCGGTAGGCGGTCCTAAATGGGACCAAAACCCTTCAGCATTGCGCCCTGAAAAAGGTTTGCTTGCCATTCGTAAACGTTTTGACTTGTTTGCTAATTTACGTCCAGTCAAAGCAATTCCATCCCTACTCCATGCTTCTCCTCTAAAAGAAGAAGTGGCAAAAGATGTTGATATGATGATTGTACGTGAACTGACTGGCGGTTTGTACTTCGGAGAACCAAGTCGTCGTACAGCAGAAGCAGCAGTGGATTCACTCGTTTACACACGCGAAGAAATTGAGCGCATTGTTGTCAAAGCATTTGAAGTCGCTCGCTTACGCAGAGGGAAAGTCGCTTCTGTTGATAAAGCGAATGTGCTTGAAACGAGTAAGTTATGGCGTGAAGTTGTTGAAGAGAAGAAAAAAGCATATCCCGATATCGAAGTGGAGCATATGTTAGTCGATTCAACAGCAATGAAACTAATTACAAATCCAGCAGCATTTGACGTTGTCGTAACTGAGAATATGTTTGGTGACATCCTAAGTGATGAAGCATCTGTCATTACGGGTTCACTTGGCGTTCTACCGTCAGCAAGTATCCGTTCGGATGGTTTCGGTCTTTACGAACCGGTTCATGGTTCTGCACCAGAAATTGCAGGACTTAACATGGCAAACCCTGCCGCGGCTATTCTATCTGCTGCAATGATGTTGAGGTATTCATTCAAGATGGAAACGGAAGCATCAGAAATTGAAAAAGCGGTTAACACGGTATTCGAAGATGGTTTCTTCACAGCTGATCTTGCGGCTTCGGGGCAACGCGTGTTATCTACAAAAGAATGGACAGAAAAAGTAATCGACGAACTGGATACTCAATTCGTCTCGAATAGCATTATGTTCTCATATGTTTAATTTCATCCAGCATGGGTTCAAACCCATGCTAGATGAAATTAAAGCCTCCGGCGGATGTCACAGATTTTGAAGGGAGTTAATTGAGCAAGCCCAATTCAAAATCTTGACGCAATCACTCCGAGGCGTGATTGATTTCAATTAAACTTAATTAGCCTAACGCATAATTAATAAGAGAGGAAGGGGTGTCATATGGTTAAGAATATCATCGAAAAAATCTGGAACCAGCATATCGTCTATGAAGAAAAGGGGAAACCAGATTTACTCTATATCGATCTTCATTTATTACATGAAGTGACTTCTCCGCAGGCGTTTGAAGGACTTAGACTTGCCAATCGGACTGTGCGCAGACCTGATCTTTGCTTTGCGACGATGGATCATAACGTACCAACACGTAACCGCGATGCGATCAAAGATCCGATTGCGCGGAAACAAATCAACACATTGCAAACGAATTGCGACGAATTCGGAATCCCGCTTGCAAATATGGATCACCCCGACCAAGGCATTGTCCATATTATCGGGCCAGAACTGGGACTTACACAACCTGGAAAAACAATCGTCTGTGGCGATAGCCATACATCTACACATGGCGCATTTGGTGCAATTGCTTTTGGAATCGGCACGAGTGAGGTAGAGCACGTACTTTCAACACAAACATTGTGGCAAGCAAAACCGAAAACAATGGAGATCCGCATTAACGGAAAACTTGGTTTCGGTGTTACTGCAAAAGATGTTATTTTAGCGATTATCGCCAAATTCGGTATCGATATGGGAACTGGACATATTGTTGAGTTTACGGGAGAAGCCATTCGGAATTTGACGATGGAAGAACGTATGACGGTTTGTAATATGTCGATTGAAGCAGGTGCGAAAGCCGGTTTGATCAGCCCTGATGAAACGACAATCGCCTACTTGAAAGACCGTAGATATGTTCCTGAAGGCCAAGATTTTGAAGAAGCGGCGGCGCATTGGCTGTCCCTTGCAACAGATGAAGGTGCATCCTACGATACGATTCTTGAGATAAATGCGGATGAAATTGAACCGTTTGTCACATGGGGAACAAATCCTTCAATGGGATCGGGTATCTCAGCACGCGTACCTTATGCAAAAGACTATGCAGTGGAGTCAGACAAAGAGGCTTTGAAACAAGCACTGGCGTATATGGGCCTTAAAGAAGGAATGCCACTGAAATCCATTGACATCCAACACGTTTTCATCGGTTCTTGTACAAACGCGAGATTGAGTGATTTACGCGCAGCTGCAAAAGTGATTGAAGGGAAGAAAGTACATCCTTCTGTCACGGCAATCGTTGTACCCGGATCACGCACCGTTAAAAAGCAGGCAGAGGATGAAGGGTTGGATTCAGTATTTCTTGAAGCTGGTTTTGAATGGCGGGAATCAGGTTGCAGTATGTGCCTTGCGATGAACGATGATGTTGTTCCAGCAGGTGAAAGATGTGCTTCAACATCAAACCGTAACTTTGAAGGTCGTCAAGGAGCAGGGGCACGTACACACCTTGTGAGTCCGGCTATGGCAGCAGCTTCTGCGATTGCAGGTCACTTCGTAGACGTACGCGAATTAGAAGTTGTTCATTCATAATTGAGGAGAGGATGATTAGATGGAACCGATTAATGAAGTCGTTAGCGTCATTACACCGCTAGATCGTAAAAACGTCGATACAGACCAGATTATATCTAAAGAGTTCTTGAAACGAATCGAGCGTACTGGATTCGGAAAGTATTTATTTTACCACTGGCGTCATCATGCAGATGGAACCGAAGTGAAAGATTTTGTCTTGAATGATGAGCGGTTCAAAGGATCTAAAATCCTCGTCGCTCAGGAAAACTTCGGTTGCGGCTCTTCGAGGGAACATGCGCCTTGGTCAATTTTAGACTATGGATTCAACGTTGTCATCGCACCAAGTTTTGCAGATATCTTCTATAATAATTGCATGAAAAACGGTTTATTACCCATTAAGCTAAAAATGGATGAAGTTGAAGAGTTGCTTGCAAATGGCCAACAGCAACCCTATTCAGTTGAAGTCAATTTAGTTGAACAGACGGTAACTGGGCAAGGCGGAAAGACTTATTCGTTCACAATTGATCCGTATTATAAAGAAATGTTGTTAAATGGCTGGGATGAAATTTCTTTAACTTTTAAATATGAAGAACAAATCGCCAAATATGAAGCACTACATCAACTTACGTAAATGCGAAAGTCTAGAGGATGTGGAGTGAATCTGAATTTGTATGACACAGCAAGTTTATTTGAAGCATTTGAACGCATATCACAAGTTGTGCACAGAACACCTATTAAACAATCGAAGACGTTAAATGAATGGACACAATCAAATGTCTATTTAAAGCTTGAAAACTTGCAGAAGACAGGGTCATTTAAAATACGTGGCGCATATAATAAAATTTCGACACTGTCCGCGGAAGAATGTGCAAAAGGACTAATTGCCGCTTCTGCGGGAAATCATGCACAAGGAGTTGCGCTGGCAGGACGAAAAGCAGGCGCACGCGTTACGATTTTCATGCCTGAAACAACGCCAATCGCAAAAGTGGATGCTACTCGCAAATACGGTGCGACCGTTAAACTTATCGGGAAAAGTTATGATGAAGCTTATAAAGCTGCACGAACAGAACAGCTTGCAACAGGCGCGACATTTGTTCATCCGTTTGATGATCAAACCGTTATCGAAGGGCAGGCTACAGTTGCAATGGAAATGCTGCAACAACAACCTGACTTGGATACGATTGTTGTGCCAGCAGGCGGCGGCGGGCTTCTTGCAGGGACTGCACTTGCTGTGAAGGCGATACGGCCAAGTGTAAAAGTAATTGGTGTTCAGGCTGCCAACGCATCTGCGATATTCACAGCATTCCATGGACGAAAAAACAGCTCGACGCATTTTTTACCGACAATCGCAGAAGGAATTTGCGTTCGTGAACCAGGTGTAGTGACAATGGATATCATTCATAATTATGTCGACGATATGGTCACGGTAACGGAACAGGAAATTTCATCAGCGATTCTTTTCATGCTCGAACGTGAGAAGCTCCTTGTTGAAGGAGCCGCAGGGGCTGCAATTGCCAGTGTGTTGAACAAGAAGTTACCTGTTTCAATTAATCGGGTCGGTATAATCGTCTCGGGTGGGAATTTCGATGTTAGTAAGTTGGGTGACTGTATTGCAAATACGACTGATATGGTGACTAACTTTTACTGAGAATCCTTTGGTGTCTTTCGACGCTGAAGGATTTTTTAATGCGTGAAAATAGTGGAATCTTGTCCTATGGATAAATTAAAACATATTGATTCCATGGGCTAGACCCCAAGTACCCACGTTCTATTTTCATAATGTTTTTCAACTACTTTGTTTGCTTGGAATTGAGTGTGTAATGGGAGTAGTCCGTTAAGTTTACTCGGACTAAAATAGATGTTATCTTGATTAAAGTCAATAAAAATGCGTGCTTTTTAAATCTTCATGTAACCGTTTACATAGATGCAAAGAAAGGGGCACAATGCAGAGGAAATAATGTGAAAAAAAGGAGAATTCAATATGGACTTTTCACCATGGGTATTATTTACGGATATTGGTTTGATAGCACTGCTTTTGCTTGCAGGAACGATTATACGTGCAAAGGTAGGTTTCGTTCAGCGAATGTTTTTGCCCGCCAGTATCATAGCAGGGCTTCTAGCATTAATACTCGGACCAAACGGATTCGGTCTTTTACCGTTTTCAGATCAAATGGGTACTTATCCGGCAATTTTGATAGCAGTTATTTTTGGTACACTGCCACTACTGTCACCTAGGATTGACTGGAATGCTATCAAGACAAGAGTTGGTAGCATGTGGTCGTACTCTCAGTTGGCGATGGTGTTAATGTGGGGCGGAGGTTTGCTGTTCGCTCTTATTCTGATCAATCCGATATGGGATGTGCATGACGGTTTCGGTTTGTTACTTGCGTCAGGATTTGTAGGCGGACACGGAACTGCAGCGGCGATTGGTGCAACGTTTGCGCAAAATGGTTGGGAAGAAGCAACTTCTTTGGCAATGACATCCGCTACAGTAGGGATTTTGAGTTCGATCTTAATTGGGATTCTCTTCGTTAAATGGGGTTCATCTAAGGGACATACATCTTTCCTGTCTTCATTCGATGATTTGCCGAATGAACTTAGAACGGGTTTGATCCCACCTGGTTCAAGAACGAAGTCTGAAACGGATACGGTATCTTCCATTTCAATAGACCCTTACGTTTTCCACTTATCTATCATTGTAATCATTGCAATGGGCGGTTATTATTTAAGCCAATTAGGCTCTATGTTATTGCCAAGTGTTGTTATACCAGCATTTTCACTAGCATTTCTGGTAGGGCTCTTAGTGAAGAAAATATTGAATTCAACGAATACGGATCAGTATGTGAGTAAGGATGTCGTTTCGCGTATCAGCGGAAGTGCGACAGATATTCTCGTTGCATTCGGAATCGGGTCAATCAGCATATCAGTCGTAGTCGATTATGCTGTTCCACTACTCTTATTGTTCTTGTTCGGTCTGGTTTATGCATATGTGTTTTTCGTAATTCTTTCCAAGAAATTCTTTGCTGAATACTGGTTTGAAAAAGGGATCTTCACATGGGGCTGGACAACTGGTACGGTTGCTATGGGGATGGCGCTTCTCAGAATCGTCGATCCAAAATCGGAAAGTAAGACACTGGATGATTACAGTTTGGCGTACATTCCAATTGCGCCCGTTGAAATTATGCTAATCACGTTCGCTCCGATGCTTGTGTTTAATAATCAAGCGTGGGTCTTTGTCGGTATCACATTCGCCTTCTCATTCGTTATTTATTTGATGGCGATTAAATATAAATGGTTGAATAAAAAAGCAAAATGAAACAGGACTCCAGTCGTCGAAGTGACGATCAAGGAGTCCTGTTTTTTCTATCGGTAGAGTGTCAGTCACTTTTTACCGAGTCCATCTTCAAAAACGATTGGTTTCAGCCCAGATTCAGCAGCCGCAAGCTTTCTTCTGAGACCGATAAAGAATGCGATTATAATAATCACGGTAATGATACCGGCGATTATATAGGCAAGATCCATTGGTAGACGGAAACCAATTTGAGCGTTCAATATATAGGTGAAAGTTGTCATAGTTATGAATGTCGCAGGGATCACAGCAATCCAGTAATTTTTCTTCTGCAGAGCGAGATACATTGCACCAATCCACAGTGCAATCATTGCCGTGGTTTGATTGGCCCAGGCGAAGTAACGCCATAGTATATTGAAGTCCATTTGAGTCAGAACGACGGAGATGGCAAACATAGGCAGTGCAATCCATAAGCGACTACTGAACTTTCTTTGTGCAACGCCAATGTAGTCTGCGACAATCATGCGCGCACTGCGGAATGCGGTATCACCAGAAGTGATAGGTAAGACGATTACGCCAAGAACTGCAATTGTTCCTAAGACTGCGCCAAGTGTTGTCATTGATACTTCTTTGACGATACCAGCAGGTCCGACAGTATCTAGCAAAGCACTTAAATCGGTTCCGTGAAAAATGGACATCGCTGCCGCTGCCCAAATCATCGCGATGATTGCTTCTGCAATCATCATTCCGTAGAAAATATAACGTCCTTGTGATTCATTTTGAGTTGTACGAGAAATGATGGGTGACTGCGTAGCGTGAAAGCCTGATAAGGCACCACATGCAATGGTAATGAAGAGAATCGGGAAAATCGGTAGTTTATCAGGATGTAAATTTGCAAGTGTAAGTTCAGGGATAGGGTGACCTTGAATAATAATGGCGCCCCCGATGCAGACCGTGCTGATTAATAGAATCAATCCTAAAAACGGATAGAGCCTACCAATGATTTTATCAATAGGAAGTAGTGTAGCTAACAAATAATAAGCAAAAATGATGACGATCCAGATTCCAAATGACATCCAGCCTTGTGTTAAATCTCCTAGTAACGCGGCTGGTGCTGTTACAAATACCGTTCCGACCAGAATTAATAATAGTAAGGCAAACGCATTGACGACATGTTTGAATACTTTCCCAAGAAATTGACCGGCAAGTTCAGGCAAGTGGGCACCACGATTACGTAGTGAAATCATTCCAGTTAAGTAGTCATGGACAGCGCCTGCGAAAATGGCTCCGAAAACAATCCATAAGAAAGCAACCGGCCCGTAAAGTGCACCCATAATTGGCCCGAAAATAGGACCTACACCCGCTATGTTCAATAGTTGAATCAGCGCGTTTTTCTGTTTGCTCATTGGTACATAATCTTGCCCATCCGCCAGCGTATACGCTGGCGTTTTACGACGTTCCTGCATGCCGAATACTTTCTCCACGTACTTGCCATACGTGAAATAAGCGGCAATCAACAGTGCAATCGACACAAGAAATGTAATCAATTCTACTCCTCCTTTTTTGTTGGTCGTGTTGTTGCAGTGACAGATTGTAGTTGAACTTAGGTTCGATGGCGGTGACTGTCACCCAATAAATTGTCCGAGCTATTTATTGAATTACCGAATCCGCGAATATCAATTCTGATGCAGTGATAGTTCATCTTTGGGAGATGATTGTACTGGTATTCGAACAATTTATGATTTGCAAGTGAGCTGTGGACAAACCGAATCGTTCTAATCGATGTCGGATAAAAATATTCAACATGAATGCTCACATTATTCTCTACTTTCAAGTAAGAACCCCTCATACCTCCAGGACTTTATTCGATTCGGTTCATTACTATATGAATACGCAGGGGCTGTTATTCAATGGGACATATTTCATTGAATAACTATTTGGTTGCTTCGAAAAGGTTGTGTAATCGATTATAAAAAGATGGGAGTGGGGGATAATAGGTTGCTTTTCGGGATGGTGCGAAAAATCCCAGTATTTCAATAGCGAGTGTGTTACGTTTCAGCAAAATTAGTGACATGTTTATCCATATAACATTTCCGGCCGTCCAATGCCTGCAGGTGAGCGCCCAACGCCCGTAGAACCGCCCGAATCTCGCCGGAAATCTCCCGAAATCCCTGGCGTACTGCCCGAAAACCCTGTCGTACCGCTCGAATATCGCCTGCGACCGCCCGAAAACCCTGTCGTACCGCTCGAATGTCGCCTGCGACCGCCCGAAAACCCTAGCGTACCGCTCAAATCTGTCCGTCAACCGCCCGAACCTGTTGTCGTACCGCTCAAATCTCGCCGTCGACCGCCCGAAATCGCCGTCGTACCGCCCAAAGCTCGCATACAAACGTCCAAACCCCTCAACCACCCACCAACAACCTAAAACCCAAGTGCCTTCCTCACCTCCGTCATATACGTTTGGCTGACGGGTAACTCTGTACCATCCCTCAACGTTAATAATAGATTCGAAGTGATGTCCTTGGAAATACGTAAGATGGCTGGAATGTTCACAATGTAAGATCGATGGACTCGCATAAAGTTTTTAGGAAGCCTTAATTGTAAATCTTTCAATGTATGCCTGGTGCTGTACTGTTCGCCGTCCACGTAAAACCAAGTTTTCTTTTGTAAGCTTTCTATATAGGCAATCTCATTGATCGGAACAGGGCTCCAGTCTTCATCCTGTTTCCCTGTAAGGAAACGGAAGGGTTCATGGCGGTGTACATGATAATTCGGAGGCAAGATGACGATTAGCGCACCAGGTTCACCAAGCAGGTCAATGGGATAGCCGATTCCATAGTAGGGCACTCCGAATGACAAGTTATCCATGACTGTGTCCACTTTAATGCGGTCATGAATCACTTTATCTGCCAGGCTCCCAGGCATAACGGGCTGACCTTCTTTCAACTGGATATCGTGAACGCCTTCAACGTAATAAATGTAATGACCGCCAATGGCAATCGCGACGGCAGCGTCTTTTGGGACCCAGTCACCTAATATTGAAGCATACTGTTGTAATACATCTCTAGCAATCTCCACATTTTCCTTCACCACATCTGTTTCCCCCTTTATAATCTATTAATCTAAAACATTCAAAGGATTTCGTCGACTCTAAATCAAGTTCATCCCGAAAAAATATCATTTTGTCGGAAAGTACAGACAACTTCGGTGTTACTGTTATATATTACTGTATAACAACTGCGGCTGTTATGAAACAGTACAAAAGCATTAATTTCATAAATAGCTGACCGTTAAAAAAATTGGAAGGTGTGACGTTTGATATGACTAGACAAAAGCAGATTGAGCAATTGGAAAAAAGTTGGGCAGAGGATAGCAGGTGGAAAGGGATTGAACGTCCTTATACTGCAGAAGAAGTTGTGAAACTTCGTGGATCCATTTTGATTGAACAAACACTGGCAACTAAGGGTGCAACACGTTTATGGAATTCATTGCATGAAGAAGATTACGTCAACGCACTTGGTGCACTGACAGGTAACCAGGCGGTGCAACAAGTAAAGGCTGGACTTCAAGCAATCTATCTAAGCGGCTGGCAAGTGGCAGCGGATGCAAACCTTTCAGGCCAAATGTATCCTGACCAAAGTTTATATCCCGCAAACAGTGTTCCTTCTGTTGTCAAACGTATCAACCAAGCACTTCAACGGGCTGACCAAATCGACCATTCAGAAGGGCGAGACGATGGATTTGACTGGTTCGCACCAATTATAGCGGACGCTGAAGCAGGATTCGGTGGACCTCTTAATGTATTCGAATTAATGAAAGGTATGATTGAAGCCGGGGCAGCAGGCGTTCACTTAGAAGACCAACTTGCATCTGAAAAGAAATGTGGACACCTAGGTGGAAAAGTATTGCTGCCTACACAAAATGCGATTCGTAACTTAGTCGCTGCAAGACTTGCGGCTGACGTTCTCGGCGTACCAACTGTTCTTATCTCACGTACAGATGCAGATGCAGCAGATATGGTCACAAGCGATATAGATCCAGTAGATGCTAAATTCCTAACTGGCGAACGGACACCTGAAGGATTCTACCGGACAAAACCTGGTATCGACCAAGCGATTGCACGTGGATTGGCTTACGCGCCATATGCCGACCTTGTCTGGTGTGAAACGTCCCATCCGTCCCTTGAAGAAGCGCAACAGTTTGCAGATGCAATCCATGCGAAATTCCCTGGGAAAATGCTTGCTTATAACTGTTCACCTTCATTCAACTGGGAAGCGAATTTGGACGAAGCAACGATTGCTAAATACCAAGTGGAACTCGGGAAGATGGGCTACAAATTCCAATTTGTCACACTTGCAGGTTTCCATTCATTGAATCACAGCATGTTCAACCTTGCACATGACTACAAAGACAATGGCATGGCGGCATACTCGAAACTGCAACAAGCTGAATTTGCGAATGAAGAGAAAGGCTACACAGCGACAAGGCACCAACGTGAAGTTGGAACGGGCTACTTCGACGACGTGTCACAGATCATTTCAGGCGGCACATCTTCTACGACAGCTATGAAAGGTTCTACGGAGACCGCACAATTTGTTAACTAATGAACAATCGGAAATCGGAGAGGGTGATGAAACTGTCAACGAAAGCCAATACAACTCATACGATAAGAGTCATAGGTGAATTGGACGCTGAAAGTGAAGGGATATTGACTCCGGAAGCACTGGAATTCCTACAATCTCTTCATACTCATTTTGATGAAAGAAGGATAGAACTCTTAGCGAAACGAGCACAGCGTCAAGTGGAAGTGGATAATGGAGTCCAACTCGATTTCTTACCCGAAACGAAAGCGATACGGGATGGGGATTGGACGATTGCACCGCTTCCTAGCGACTTACAGGACAGACGGGTAGAAATTACGGGACCTGTTGGACGGAAAATGGTCATCAATGCATTAAACTCAGGTGCGAAAACATTCATGGCCTGTTTTGAAGACGCAACTTCCCCAACTTGGGCGAACATGTTGGAAGGCCAACTCAATATGAAAGATGCCGTCCGCAGAACGATAGAGTTTGAACAGCCATCCAATGGAAAAACATATAAATTGAATGAAGAAATTGCCGTTTTGATGGTTCGACCGCGAGGATTACATTTATTAGAGAAAAATGTCTTGGTTGGCGATGAACCGATGGCGGGAGGTTTCTTCGACTTTGGGCTTTACTTCTTCCATAACGCAAAAGAATTAATCGCACGTGGATCAGGACCTTACTTCTATCTACCGAAGCTCGAAAGTCATCTGGAAGCCAGATTGTGGAACGATGTATTCATTTTTGCACAGCAGCAACTTGGTATTCCCCAAGGAACAATTCGTGCAACCGTGTTAATCGAAACAATTATAGCGGCATTCGAGATGGACGAAATACTTTATGAGCTTCGAGACCATTCAGCAGGATTGAATTGCGGACGCTGGGATTACATTTTCAGCTATATCAAGAAGCTGCGCAATCAGCCGGATGTCATTTTGCCGGATCGAGGCCAAGTGACGATGACATCGCCATTCATGCGGGCTTACACATCGCTCTGCATTCAAACTTGTCACAAGCGAAATGCCCCGGCAGTCGGGGGAATGGCGGCACAAATCCCGATTAAAAATGATCCAGAAGCAAACGCTGCGGCATTTGGAAAAGTAAGTGAAGATAAACGCCGTGAAGCGACTGACGGGCATGATGGAACGTGGGTGGCGCATCCAGGACTAGTCGCAGTAGCGATGGAGCAGTTCAATGCGCATATGCCAACACCAAATCAGATTGACCGTAAGCGGGAAGACGTTCATGTGACCGCAGCGAACTTACTCGAAGTCCCAGAAGGAACCATTACAGAAGAAGGCCTGCGAATGAATTGCAGTGTGGGCGTCCAATATATCGCCTCTTGGCTAAGAGGAAATGGGGCGGCTCCAATCAATAACTTAATGGAAGACGCGGCAACAGCAGAAATCTCAAGATCTCAAGTATGGCAATGGATTCGTCATCCGCAAGGAAAACTTACCGATGGCCAAGATATTTCAGAGAAATTAGTTATGGAAGTATTGAAAGAAGAAGTTGAATTAATTCAACAGCAAGTGGGAGAAGAAGCATTCCGTTCCGGTAGATATGAAGAAGCCGCAGAACTGTTTTCATCATTGATCGTGCAAGATGACTTCGTTGAGTTTTTGACACTGCCAGGTTATGAAAAATTAGTATGAGGTATAAATAAAGGCCAACTATTATGAGAGTGGAGGAGATTAATATGCAAACAAACAAAAACAGGAAAGAAATGCCGAAAAAGATTTGTCGGGAATGTGGCTGTGAAATTGTAGAGAAGGTCGAGTCTCCATTGTTCGAGTGTGAACGATGCATTGGTTTAAACGAAGGGTGACAGAATGGCGGCTCAATTCCTTAAAATAGGATAGAGCCGCCATTACTATGGAAAATGTATACACAATTTCGACAAGGATAGAGGACTTTTACAACATATATAGAAGTACTACTAGTGGACGTTAAACAATCTAAAGAAATGAGAGGGATACTTAATGCGAAACGAAGAAATGCTTTTGATACCCGGACCGACGCCAGTTGTCGATTCCATTTACGATGCGATGGCAAGTGAAACGAGAGGACATACAGATCCTAGATTTGTTGCCATCTATAAAAATGCAATCGAGCAGACAAGAGAATTACTTAAAACCGACGGAGAAGTATTCGTCGTTGCTGGATCTGGAACGGTTGCAATGGAAATGGCGCTCGTCAATACTGTCGCTGCCGGCGAAAAGATATTAATCGTTAGTCAAGGCTTCTTTGGTGACAGGTTCATAAAACTAGGCCAAGCTTTCGGGATTGAAATAGACGTCCTACAGTCCGAGTGGGGCAAGCAAGTCACTCCTGAAGTAGTGGAAGCGAAACTGGCTGAAGGAACCTATAAAGCTGTTACAATCACCCACGCCGATACATCAACAGGTGTCGCAGCTAATCTGGATGCGCTTGTTCCCATTATAAAAAAACACGGGGCACTTGTCATTTTGGATGGCGTCTGTGCAACGGCTGCGATGGAAGAAGATATGAGCAAAGGGTATGGCCAACCAGACTATAAAATTGACGTGATTTTAACAGGTTCTCAAAAAGCGATTGGCGTGCCACCCGGACTTGCAATTGTCGCTTTCAATAAAACAGCTTTGGACGCAAGAGCGCAAATCGAACGCGTTCCAGCTTATTATTGCGATATCTATAATTGGATTCCTATCATGAATGATCCATCGAAATATTTTGCAACACCGCCTGTAAACTTGATTTATGCCTATGATGAAGGAATGAGACTCGTCCTTGCAGAAGGGTTGTCGAACAGAATTGTACGCCACACGGCATTCGGAAAGGCAGTGCGTGCAGCACTTTCTGAATACGGCATGAAAGCATTAGCACAAGAAGACGTTGCAGCGTCAACTTTGAGTTGTATCCTTTACCCGGAAGGCGTTAACGATGCCGAGTTCCGCGCAGCACTCGGTAAAAAAGGTGTCATCGTCGCAGGTTCACTCGCCCATTTAGCAGGCAAAGCATTCCGCATCGGGCATATGGGCAATACGACGGAACAAATGCTCGAGAAAGCAATCGAATTAATCGGCGAAACGTTGAATGAAATCGGGCATTCTGTAGATATCCAAAAAGCAGTTGAACGGTTTAAAGAAGAAGTGAAAGTGGCCGTTTGATTAAGAATTAATGTGGGCTATCCTATAATGGGATAGCTTTTTTTGTTCTGGAAATCGTTAGAGTGCTCGAATCCACCTCGCGACCGCCCGAAAACGCTCATCAACCGCCCGTATCATCCGAGCGACTGCCCAAAGCTCGTTACCAACCGCCCGAAACCTCCGCGCGACCACCTGAAAACGCACGTCAACCGCCCAAATCCCCCTATGCAACCTCCCAAAACACCTACAAATCTAGTATGTATTCATGGAGTACCCTGCTTCATTCCTAACCCTAACGGCGATATCGGGTTTATCTGTAAATACGCCATCCGCACCCATCCTTAGAAGGGCTCGGATTGTGTCTTCATCATTAACGGTAAATGGATGAACGTCCAGTCCTTCCTTGTGCAGTGTTTCAACAAATTCCTCTGTTACTGCGTCAGCATTCAAACCTACACCGGATGCATACACTTCAAGTTTACGTAACGCTTTTTTTGAAAGGTGCGCAGCTTTATCGAATGTGTATAACTTGATTAGAGGAATAGAAGGTTCCATGGCAGACACTTTTTTCAAGCTCTTCTCACTGAAGGATTGAATGATCACTTTTGGCATTATTTCATTTTGATCAAGGAGGTCGTGAGCACGAAGTTGTTGGATCAGTTCATTTTCAATGCCCATGTTGTTTACAGGAGATTTCATTTCAATGTAGTAATTAACTCTATTGCCAAAATGTAGCAATATATCCTCCAGTTCAAGGACTTGTAAATCTTTATATCCCGGAGAGGCATAACGGGGGTTCTTTTCATTAAAATCCTCGCCAGGCGAATAAAGATCGAGTTCATCCATCGTAACGTCAGCAACTGCTTGTTCGGCATTGGGAAATGCCACGATTGAATCGTGGAACGCGACAAGTGTGCCATCCTTCGTCATTTGTAAATCAAGTTCAATGTAGTCCGCACCCATTTCAACAGCCATTTCATAGGCAGTTAACGTGTGACCGGGCGCATAGGCCGATGCTCCGCGATGCGCAATGACAAGGAATCTATCTTCAGGTAAAGATACGCGTTCAGCAGAGGATATCATGCAACCGGATAACGCTAAAAGGAGTAGCAGCATCGTCATTTTTTTCATCGCAATCGCTCCTTCTTTTTTTTTACAATGTAAATAATTATAAAGATTCAGTAAATAATGAATGGCAAGTTGTCTACTTATTGTAGGCTATACATATGGATAGGAGAAACCGCTAAAGGTAATTGGATTACGATTAGAAAGGAATTGAATTTGTGAAAAGAGTAGAACTTATTAATCTATCTAAATCTTATGATAAAAAAACTAATGTTATTTCCAATATAGACGTAACAATCGAGCCTGGCGAGTTTTTCGTTCTCGTCGGACCTTCTGGATGCGGGAAAAGCACGATGCTACGGATGATTGCAGGGCTTGAAAGTTGTACGAGTGGAACACTGAAAATCGGCGATCAGGTAGCGAATCATTTATCACCCGATAAACGTGACCTTTCGATGGTGTTTCAAAACTATGCACTCTATCCACATTTGACAGTCCAGCAAAATATCACGTTCGGGCTTGATGTGAAGAAAGTGAATAAAGTGGAGCAGCGGGAAAGAGCAGCTGAAGTTGCCCAAATGCTAGGGCTAAGCGAGTTTTTAAAAAGAAAACCCCGTGAATTGTCAGGCGGTCAGCGGCAACGGGTTGCACTTGCCCGTGCGATTGTCAGTGAAGCACCAATTTGTTTGATGGATGAACCACTTTCCAATCTCGATGCAAAACTGCGTGCACATATGCGTACTGAAATTAGAAGGATTCAACGAAAGCTTGGAATTACCATGATTTACGTGACTCATGACCAAGTTGAGGCGATGACGATGGGGGATCGTATTATGATTCTCCATGAGGGGGAAATTCAACAAATCGGAAAACCGATTGAGATTTACAACAATCCTGCCAATCCTTTTGTTGCAACGTTTATCGGTTCTCCACCCATGAATCTGGCGAACGCTGATATAGACAAAAAGGCATCTGAAATCGTAATCGGTGATGTATTACGTTTGCCCATGCCTCCTTTGAAAATGAGTGATTTCCCCATGCCTCTGCTCACTGCCGGTATCCGTCCCGAACATTTACGCCCGGCTTTAAAAGAGACACCGGAAGAGGACAAGTTTTATGTAGACGTTACAAACGTTGAAGTGTTAGGCAATGAGACAGTGTTCTCTTTTGAACTAGGTACATATGAGTGGATGGCAAAATGGAGTGGACAATGGCAAATCGAGATTGGAGATAGACTTCCAATTCTTATTAATTACGATGCGGTATGCCTCTTTGACGCTACATCGGGCGACTTGATTAAAAAGCCTACGAACCTTGGAAATGTCGTATTCGGTAAAGAGGTGCTGATATGACCGCACTAGAAAAACCGGGGTTTTGGAAAAAAACAGCGAATGGGAGAACTGCACTTCTTTATTTATTACCATCTATCATTCTCTTTTCTGTATTTGTCTTCTATCCGATGTTCAGGACAATCTATTTAAGTTTCTTTCTAACGGATCAAAACGGTAATGCTGCAATTGGAGTCGGTTTTGAGAACTATGCCTATTTAATGGAGTCGACAGCATTTATCAACAGCATGAAAGCAACCGGTTTATTTGTCTTATACACGGTACCAATTGGCATTCTCTTAGCCTTATTTTTCGCATTATTGGCGAATGAAAAACTGAAAGGCATTGGTTTCTTTCGGACATTGTATTCATCGACAATGGGGATTTCTGTAGCTGCGTCATCTGTTATCTGGTTGTTCATGTTCAACCCGAGTATGGGCATGTTCAATCGGATACTGAGCATGTTGAATTTGCCGCAAATCCAGTGGCTGCTAGATCCAGAGTGGGCACTTCTATCCGTTTCCATTTCAACGATTTGGATGAATATCGGATTCTCCTTCCTGATTCTACTTGGAGGGTTACAAAATATTGATGAACATCTTTATGAGAGTTCCCGAATTGATGGGGCGGGTTACTATTATAGGTTGAGGCGTATTACGCTTCCGATGCTGTCGCCCACATTATTTTTCATCATTACCATTTCGCTCATCAATGCATTTCAGTCATTTGGACAAATTGATATTTTGACACAGGGCGGTCCATCGACTTCGACAAATCTCATTGTCTATTCCATTTACCGCGAAGCTTTCGTCAACTATCAGTTTGGAACGGCAAGTGCACAGGCGGTTGTTCTATTCATCATTATCCTTATTGTGACGATTCTCCAATTTAAACTAGGAGAAAGGAAGGTGCACTACCAATGACAACAAGCCTTCCGAAAAAGATTTGGATTTATTTTCTGCTGATTGTTACATCATTTCTTGTGTTCTTCCCAGTCATGTATGCTTTTCTGATTTCCTTTATGACAGGCCCTGAACTTTTACAAGGGAAGTTTCTTCCGCAGTCATTTAGCCTGGATAACTATTTTAAAGTATTTGATAGGTTGCCCTTGATGAATTACCTCTTGAATAGTTTCATAGTTTCAGTGAGTGTCATGTTGGGACAGCTTGCAGTATGTAGTCTTGCTGCATATGCGTTTGTATTTATCCCATTCAGAGGGCGTGATTTCATATTTTTCCTGTTCATCTCGACAATGATGATCCCTTGGGAAGCTACGATGATTCCGAACAAATTCACCATCCAAAAACTGGATTGGCTCAATACATATCAAGGGTTGACGCTGCCTTTTTTCGCTCTGGCATTTGGCACATTCCTGCTGCGTCAGCATTTCAAAACGATACCAAAAGAAATGCACGAAGCTTCACAAATCGCCGGTTTAAGTCGATTTGCATTTTTTAGACGTGTTATCCTGCCTATGTCAAAAACAAGTCTCGTAACGTTAGGTGCATACGGCTTTCTGACGACATGGAATATGTACTTATGGCCATTGCTCATTACGACAAATAAGTCCGTGAGAACTGTCCAAATCGGCTTGAAACAACTACAGTCGCAAGAAACGGGAACAGAATGGGGGGTGGTCATGGCAGGTGTGATTATAGTAATCATTCCCACATTATTATTGTTATTTATTGGACAAAAGCAGTTACAGAAAGGTTTATCTCAAGGTGCTCTAAAATGATCTTGGCGATTATAAAAAAGGGGTGTTTAGTGTGAAGAAAGTGTTGAAATCATCGCTATTTTGGATTCTTATAATGAGTTTGGCAGTTTTAGCGGCATGCACGAACAGTGATAGCGATACGCAAGACGATGCGGCGGAAACACCTGAACCTGAAACGGGTGAAGAAACGACTGTAGAGGATGAAAAAGTATCCATAGAATTTTGGCACGCAATGTCCGGTTCTGGGCAGGAGTCACTTGATGCAATCGTCGAAGGATTCAACGAGTCACAAGAAAAATACGAAGTGCTCGCTGAATTCCAAGGAACGTATGAAGAATCTCTGACGAAATTGCGTGGAGTTGGCGGGACAAAAGATGCACCTGCCATTACGCAAGTATTTGAAGTCGGTACGAAATATATGATTGACAGTGGCTACATTGAGCCAATCCAATCATTCATTGATAAGGATAATTATGACCTTTCTCAACTTGAGGAAAACATTTTAAACTACTACAAAGTCGATGGAGAGCTGTATTCAATGCCATTCAACTCATCGACGCCAGTCATGGTCTACAACAAAGAAGCTTTCAAAGAGGCTGGTCTAGACCCTGAAAAAGCTCCCGAAACATTCTCTGAAGTAATCAGTGCTGCAGAGAAACTGAAAAAAGGTGAGATGTATGGATTCTCCATGCTGACGTACGGATGGTTTTTCGAACAGCTCGTTGCAACACAGGGCGGATTGTATGTTAATGAAGAAAATGGCCGTGCGGGAGATGCGACAGAAGCACTCTTTAACGGACCAGAAGGACTTAACGCTTTCAACTTCTTAGATACGATGAACAAAGCCGGTACATTCGGCAACTTCGGAACAAACTGGGATGATATCCGTGCAGCGTTTGCTTCTGAAAAAGTAGCGATGTATATGGATTCATCAGCTGGCGTTGCAGGTGCTATTGCTACTGCGCCATTTGACGTAGGCGTTGCATACATTCCCCACGCGGATGAAGTGAAACGAAACGGGGTTGTAATTGGTGGTGCTTCGCTTTGGATGTCTAAAGGAATAGATGAAAAAGACCAAGAAGCGGCATGGGAGTTCATGAAATACATGACGACACCGGAAGTACAGGCAAAATGGCATCTGGATACAGGGTATTTTGCCATTAACCCGAAAGCATATGATGAAGAGAGCGTAATTGAAAAGTGGGCAGAATTCCCACAATTCAAAGTGACAGTCGATCAGCTACAAGATACGGTTCCAGGTCTTGCGACACAAGGAGCGCTCATTTCAGTCTTCCCGGAATCACGTCAACAGATTGTAACTGCTTTGGAAGATCTTTACCAAGGGGGAAATCCTCAGGAAGTCCTTGATCAGGCGGCAGAAGGAACGAACCGTGCAATGGAAATCGCTAACAAAACGAAACAATAGACTAGTAGAAGATAAGCCCCTATTCGTGTAAGAGCGAATAGGGGTTTCGTATGATGTAATTGTACTTTTGTATGGTTGTTGAGTTGAACAAAGAAGTCGTTATTGAATACCCATTAATTACATACGAGTGGTGCTTTTATCCATCAATAGTTATATAATTTAAATAGGATAAAAGATCGTGAGGGGAAATAATGAAGTTCACAGTAGCGAAAAAACTATGGTTTGGTTTTTTAACAATTTTGGCATTACTCGTCATTGTGGGTGGGGTTAGTTTATGGGCTTCCATACGACTTGATACAGATTACAAGTTTTTACTGGATGACCGTGTAAAAAAAGTGAATTTAGTAGATGAATTCATCCTAAAGCACAATGAGATTCAAGATGAAGTACGAGGTTTCATGTTGTTCAAGGACGATGTGCATCTGGATGCGCGTCAAGAACAGATTAACCGTTATAACGAATTATACGATGAATTGTCAACCATGCTTCGTTCAGAAAAAGATCGTCAGTCATTGGAAGAACTTAATGCGGCACGAGCAAAGTTTTTAACCTTGCAAGATACAATCGTTGAAAGTATTCAAGCCGGAAATGACCGGAAAGCAACTGAACTAGGAAGGGCATCGACAAATGTGGGTGTTGTTGTATTGGAAAATGCTGAAAGTATCAAAGGGGAACAATTTAAAGCATTGGAAAAAAGCCGCTCTGAACTGGAAAGCTTCGTAGCGGGATTGAAATTGTTTGTCATCTGTATGGTTGTGTTTTCCATGATTCTAGGCATTGTCATATCCACAATAATTAGCCGGAATATCTCACGTCCTGTCAGGGTTGTGACAGAGGGATTGAACGAGATTGCGAAAGGAAATCTAACAATTGATCTGCTAAAAGTTAAGAATAAGGACGAAATTGGCGAAATGGCAATTGCTTTCAATAAAATGGGGACAGATATAGCTAATATGGTGCGGAAAATTAACGTTTCCGCTGAACAATTGGCGCTCCAATCAGAGGGATTGTCGGCAAGCTCTGAAGAAAGTCTAGCAACCTCTGAAATGGTTTCCAAAACTGCTGAAAGTCAGCTAATGGGCAGTCGACAACAACAAGGAATTATCTCGCAGTCGAGTACTTCTATGGAAGAACTTTCGTTAGGCGTTGCGGAGATTGCAACCAACAACGAAGAAATGTTAAACGCTGCAGAATCTGTATCAAAGTTAGTCATAACCGGTTCTGGGGTGGCTGCGGAAGTTTCGCTTCAAATGTCGACAATCCATTCGACAATTCAAGAGTCAACTAAGATTATGGTGGAAATGGCACAGCATTCAAATGAAATACAAAAGATAACGACACTCATTACCACAATTGCGGAGCAAACAAACTTGCTTGCATTAAATGCTGCAATTGAAGCGGCGCGTGCAGGGGAATATGGAAAAGGCTTTGCGGTTGTGGCGGAGGAAGTTCGGAAACTGGCGGAGCAGTCAAAGACGTCCGCTTCGGAAATTGGATCGATGGTAACGATGATTCAAGATGCTTCAAAACGAGCTGTGACTTCCATTACTTCAGGTAGTGAGCGTGTCGATGTTGGTATTGCTGCAACTGAACAATCACGTCTTGTCTTAGGGGAGATTCAGGATGCAGTCGGCGACGTTGCGACTAAAGTCGAAACGGTTTCAGCTGCAATCGAGGAAATTCAAGCAATGGCTGAAGAAGTGAGCCGTGGATCGTATGAAATAGAACAGTTAAGCAGCATAGCAGCTTCGTCTGCAGGTGATACAAGCGCGGCTACAGAAGAACAGTTAGCAGTCAATCAAGAAATCGCCGCAAGCGCTCAAGCACTCGCACAACTGGCTGAAGACCTGAAAACGGAAATGAAGCATTTTAGTGTGTAATTAGCAATTATTAAAGCGGATAATAAGTGAACATGCACTCTAATTGTTGGATATGTCCAACAATTAGAGTGCAGTTTTTTTGTTGTTTGCATTCATCATTAGAATAATCGTTTTAAATGAAAAGAGTGAAGAGCAGGGATTAGGGGTATGTCTATAGTATATAAAAAGTAAGGAGCTGACTGCGTTGACGGAGAAAAATCAGCGAGATCCGAAAAAAGAAGAGGATCAAAATGCGAGCAATGGATTTACAGGAATGCCAAGTGAAAAGCCATTTCCGGACTTCGAACCGAAAATGAGCGAAGAAAAACACGTTGAACAATTTGAAGAAACCTCCGAAAATGGTCGAACAGATTCCTCAGAAAAATAATGAATTTACGGAGTCTCTTGGTTTTCAAAAATGAAAAAAGCGGTCTCACTCAACAGGAAAGGGGAGAGAGATCACTTTTTATTGCATTGTGTTTTTATAGCTATTATTCTTTCTTCACTTGTTTACTATTATTAATAAAGTTCGAAACGATTTTAGCAACGTGTTCGCGTGTAGTTGACTGACCAGCCATAAATTTGCCGTCCGTGCCTTTAACAATCCCGAGTCGAAAGAATCAGGCGGTTTCCTACATATAGCAGGCATGAAGCTTGTTTTCGATGGAAAAGCTGAAACGTTCGCAGATCATATGAAGTCTGTTTGGACAATCGATTCCACAATTGAAGGACGTATTCTAACTAAAGTACCTTACAGCGATGTGGCTTATGATAGCTGGGCATATCCGTACGTATCTGATCTATATTAACGAGGAATCTAAAAAGGCACTAACACAACGTACGGTTCTGAAAAAATAATGACACGTGCTCAAGCCGCTTCATGGATTGTTCGCGCGCTTGATTTGAAAGCGACTGGTACTGTACCGTTCAGTGATATTAATAAATATGCTGCAGATACAATAACAGAAATTTCAGTGGCTTACGAAATTGGACTTATCAAACGCCACTGTTTTGGAATGTGATAACGGTCGATGGATCAATTTCTTTTGCTTTTGCCAGCATCCCGTCAGTAATGAGATTGCCAAGGTTCGTTTCTCCCGCACGTACACCGCCGAGATCACGCAGACCTCTTAGGAATACGCCTGCAGACGCGCCAGTCGGTTTTTTCATCGTCTTCTTGACTTTGTCAGCGAATGGCTTACGGATGGCCGCTGCGCCTTCATCTATGGCGGCATTTTCACCACCGACAGCATGGAGGACACCGTTGTAGTCTTTAATAACACCTTTTTCATCGAATGTAATGTCAAGTTGGGCTAAGAATTTGTTGTACTCATTGACCTGAACGATTAGGACAGGTTCAATGTCTTTATTCACAACAAAAGGCTCGTACAGTTAAACGTGCGTATGGTCGCCTACAATTACATCGATGCCTGGTACATTCTTTTTCACCATTCACTTCTCTGATGATGCTATTGTAGATTTTTACCGTTTTCAGAATTCGTTTCAGCTGTTTTGGATTATAATCCTTCGAAAAGTGAATCTGACGAGAAATTAGTGTTTGCGCTAATGAACGGGAATTCTGCACCTATAATGAAATCCGCTAATGCTTTGTGTCCGTCAGCGGATCCATCGAGGTCGAATTCATGGTTGCCGAATGTCATAGCTTCGTAACCCAATAGCGCTCTATTAACTTATAAACCTATGAAAAACGCCATCTAAACGGGTTTCAAACCCATCAGTTGGCTTTTTTTCGTATAGTAATCGTGTTTTTTGTTATATTTACTGCCGGGAGGTCGAAAGCTGGCTGATATGGTATAATCATTGAATGAAAAATAATGACTCAGCTTGTATGGTTATTGAAAGATGGGATGAGATTTTAAATGAAAAATAAATCGAAAAAAATTGTGGTATTCAGCAATATGTACCCGTCGCTGCAACATCCGACATTTGGTTTGTTCGTGAAAAATCAGGTTAGGCTTCTTCAGTCAACCGGTCTTGATGTCGATGTGGTCGTAAATCAGAATCCTGGTCGTGGGAAAGTAAATGCATTGAAAAAATATACCTTATGGTTTTCTCGTTCATTTTTGTATTTGACAAAAAATCGCAAATCTTTGGCGTTAACACATGCGCATTATGCTTTTCCAACTGGACTCCTTTCATTGATGGGGAAAAAGTTTTTTGGTATTCCTTACGTAGTGACTGTTCACGGTGGGGATATTGACAAGATGGCTGCAAAAAGTCAGCGTATTGCTGACATGACAAAAAATATCTTGCAGCAAGCAGAAGCGGTCATCGTTGTAGGAGACAAACTTCGTGAGGATGTGACAAATCGCTTCGAGGTTCCAGAGGGAAATGTACATGTCATGAGTATGGGGATTGACACATCAGTTTTTAGTTATATGTCGAAAGAAGAGGCGCGAGAAAAGCTATCTCTTCCTATAGAAGAGAAAGTACTGTTATTCGTCGGAAATGTGATTCGAGAAAAAGGGCTTCTAGAGATCGTCGAGGCATTCGATTCACTAAAAATGTCATTTTCCAATAGTAAATTATATATAATAGGGTCGCAGAAAGATGCTCGTTTTTTTGAAGAGTTACGTTCATTCATCCGTGAAAAAGACGTTGAAGATATCCACTTTAAAGAACCGCTAAGTCAAGCGGATTTAGCAATCTGGATGTCGGCTTCAGACGCGCTGGTACTGCCTTCGTATCATGAAGGCTTTGGCTTGGTTGCACTGGAAGCGATGTCTGCAGGAACAAAAGTGGTCGGAACAAATGTCGGTGGACTTACATCTCTCTTGTCAGATCAAGCTGGAATTTTAGTAGAACCAAAAAATCCTGCATCCCTAGCAGAAGGTCTGTGGAAAGCACTGGATGGTGATTCGGATGTGATTAATGAAGAAGTCGTGCAGTCAAGAATTTCAGCACACTCCTTTGAAACGATTGTAGAGCAATTACTGTCGATTTACCGAACGTCTGGGAAGTAACTAGAAAAGATCAATGAGTAAATTAATGAAAATTATCGGCGCTGTCGCAATCATTAACATCTTCGATAGATTGTTTGGTTTTCTTCGGGAAGTAGCGATTGGCAATCAATGCGGTACTTCGAAGCCTGCGGATGCGATTATTACAGCCTATACGATACCGAATTTCATATGCCTTTATCCGAAATTGTCGAATGATAGACAGATATAAAAGCCGAGGTGTCTTTGTTAGCAATCTTGGCGTTATTTCCCTGATGATTGATTCGTATTGCTTGCTGTGTATGCAGGGGTGAAATGGAATTATAATTGGATAGAATAAGGATAAAAGACGACATTTCAGTTTGAAATGTCGTCTTTTTAATGTAGGTAGATGTACAGGATTTAAAAATTTGCATTTTACGGGTTGATTATTCTACATGAAAAATTATCTTCGCCAATTTTATCATACAGTCCGCTCTTTTTGAAAAGAGATAATTTCTCTTTAGGCAACCGTTTGATAATTATTTGGATACCCGCTTTTTCTGCATGATCCAGTAGTGCAAAGAGGGCTGCTTCTCCCGTCGCGTCAATAACAGAGAGGTGTTCCACATCGAGAATGATTTTCTTAGCACCCGTTAGCAAGATAGCGGGGTATTTGTCTTCAAATCCTTTTGCAGTACCGAAGAAAATAGGGCCATCCACAATATATTTTGCTAATGAAACAGTATCCTCTTCGCCAAACTTAATCATTTCTACTTCAGATGGTTTCGCTTCCTTCATGTCGAGTTTACCACTCATTTTACGTAAGAATGAAAGAGCAGCAAGCAAAATACCAACCTGAACTGCAACTGTCAAGTCGATGAAAATCGTCAGAAGAAACGTTGTTAGTAAAACGATTGAATCTCCTGTACGTATAGACAAAATATGGACGAATGATTTGCGTGCGCTCATATTCCAGGCGACATACATAAGAATCGGTGCCATTGCCGCTAGCGGAATGTAGGAGGCATACGGCGCAAGGAGGAGTAGGAATACTAGGACGAAAACACTTTGTACGACACCTGATATTGGACTGACTGCTCCTGATCGGATGTTCGTGGCTGTGCGGGCAATGGCTCCTGTTGCCGGGATACCTCCGAACAAGGGTGTAATGATGTTGGCGATTCCCTGTCCGAATAACTCGCGTTTCGAATCATGTTTTACTCCTGGCTTCATTCCATCCGCAACGACAGCGGACAATAATGACTCAATTGCACCGAGTGCCGCAATAATGAGGGCAGGCTGCCACAGGTTTACTAATTTTGTTAGTGTAATTTGTGGAAAATTGAAGCTAGGTAGTGCACGAGAAATACCGCCAAATGCAGTCCCGATGGTTTCAACTTTACCAGGGAACAAGAAGATAGAAATGAGGGTCGGAATTAGTAATGCAATAAGCAGTAACGGAACACGAGGGGCTACTTTTGGCAAGATGAAGATTATGATAAGCCCAATTATGGCTGTACCTATACTGAAAATGTTAACCGTGTGAAACTAATTGAAGAGGTCAATCATGTTTTCATGGAAAAACTCTCTTTTTTCCAATCCGGTGATTCCGAAAAAATTACCTAATTGACCGGTAAAGATGATAACGGCGATTCCCGCGGTGAAGCCGATTGTGACAGACCGCGGGACGAAGTGGATGAGATTACTGATTCCAATGAAACTCATAATGACGAGGAATATACCTGCTAAAAATCCTGCGATAAGTAAATCCTCATAACCATATTGGAGAACAATTGCAAGCAGTATTGGGATGAAAGCTCCTGTAGGTCCAGCAATTTGGAAACGTGATCCTCCTAATAATGCGACGAGGAGACCCGCAATAATGGTTGTATATAATCCGTATTCCGGTTTGACACCTGATGCAATTGCAAAAGCCATCCCGAGCGGAATGGCTACAATACCAACAGTGATACCTGCAATTAAGTCTTTGCGGAACCCAGCTCCGCTGTAATCTAGATATCGGTTGTCATTAAACATTCGATTCACTTCTTTCAGTGACTTAGTAGAATAGCTTCCTATTTAACTATATATTACAAATCGTGCAGTTACAAGGGGGTATCCCGGATAATGGTGTGTTTTAATAAGGAGGGAAAAATGAATTAGAGATCGTGCTGGTCTGCTTCGGCTACCACGAAGACGCGCTTTCGCTGGAAGGTAGATGTAAGAACGCGTATTTCGTTATCGGGGATTGCGAAGGCGATTAATAAAAGTCCCGATACAGTCTGTAGAATTAGAAATCCTGCTAATGATGCTTCGGCGCTTTGTGGATGCCTCCAAGGGCGCAGAAAAAGTCTGATTTCCTTCAATGCCGTTGGTTCCGTTCCGAGCGGACGCTTTCCGCGGGCACGGCTTCAGCCTCCTCGTCACTGCGTTCCTGTGGGGTCTTCAGCTCGCGCTGTTCCCGCTGGAGTCGCCGCTCTCCACTACAATCAACTAGTTCTTATTATAATAAAGAACTTTTTCAGTGGCCTCATGCCTCCCGCGATAAGCCAGAATGAAGAGCAGGGAGGGATTGAACTGTATCCCTCCATCAGTCTTATCGCTTCGGCTACCACGAAGACGCGCCTGCGCTGAATGGTCTATTTTAGAAAGCACATTTCGTTATTGAGGATTTGACTTGCAATCTATATTGCGTCTTTCTACAATTAAATTAGTATCATATAGTAATCACATTATAATCTCAGTCCACACATCTCAAAAACACTTTCAATAATGGAACACTCCAGCGCAGGCGCGGCAAAGGGGTAGCTGAAGCTATGAGATTGGATGCGAAGCGTTAATCTAGGCTCATGGCGAAAGGCATCCCCAAAGCGCCAAGCGGTCTATAATGTACACACTGAATTACAACTCTATCAATGACGGTCACCCCATCGCTGGATAGGCGCATATGTAGCTTCATTCCCACTCAGTCTTGATGAAGAATAGGAGCAGGGATAAACAATAAAATAGAAAAAATGGGATGCGTCGTCATTAGTTGACGACACATCCCATCTGTCTATGAATGCTATTTCAGAAGTGGCCAGCCCGAAGTAGGGATGGCTGTATGTGTTAATTAAGCTGATTAAAACGTTTGAAACCGGTGAATTTAGCTTTCCAGTAGCCCGAATCAATTGAAGAAATCTCAACCTATTGCGAAGCAGCGTGGATAAAGTTCCCATCGCCCAAATAAATCCCCGCATGTGAGATACCGCTCCCGAAAAATACTATATCTCTTGGTACGGGTTTGTCCACATTAAATGAATTGGTATGCATGCCGATTGTGTCGAGTCGTCGCCGGGTTTGACTGTGTATGATTTGGTGGCTACATCCGCATTCCCTACGAAGATAAAAGTTGCTAGGGACTTCCAACCGAATAGTCCGCCATCATCACCCGAAAGAGTAAATGAATAAGTGTTATTCAAGTCATCAATAGGGCCCGGTTCATCATTTAATCGCTCGCCGACTTTTGCCAAATAGCCACCATCGGCATCTCATCAGAATTCAGTGTTGATGAATATCGATTGATTGCATCAACATTTGAAAAGGAACGTTGAAATTTCTGACAACTAAATGCGTTTTTTAAACAACGAACTGAATACGACTCCAATAAGTGCTCCGACAATCGCGGGTACAAGCCAACCAATCTGCTGTTCATAAAGCGGGAGATAGGCGAGAATATCATTGACTGGTTTAATATCTATCCCAGCACCTTTCAATCCATCGAAGATACTGACACCAGCGGTTGCGATTAACGCTAATATATAAACAATCGGCTTTCTACCGAATGATTTGTCGACGAATGACATGAGCATAAGAACAATAGCTAACGGGTAAATCATTAGCAAGACTGGAATTGAAATTGAAATCAGCTGTGTCAAGCCGAAGTTTGAGATAATCGTACTGAATCCCGCGAAAATGAAAACATAAGTTTTATAAGAATTACGCGGAAATGCCTGTTCAAAATACTGTGCACATGCTGAAACGAGGCCAATTGATGTTGTTAAACAGGCAAAAATGATTGTCAATGCGAGGACAGTTGTTCCAAAGGATCCGTACAAAATAGTCGATGCGAGAGCAAGAACCGCGCCTCCATTATTCTGTATCCCGACAACACTAACGCTAGTTGCACCGATAAACCCTAGTGAAATATAGACGACTGCAAGTCCGATTGCTGCAACAAGTCCTGCGAAAACCATCGCTTTCATAACGGCCTGTCTTGATGTTACACCTTCAGCTTTAAGTGCATTTATCACAACGATACCAAATACGAGAGCCGCGATGACATCCATCGTCAGATAACCTTCAACAAAGCTGCGGAAAAATGGATGAGATGCGTAATCGCCTTGCGGCTGCTTAATTTCACCCATAGGGGAAACAATACTTTTCACGGCAAGCGCACCAATGACTAAGAAGAGGATAGGCGTTAGCACTTTTCCGATACGATCGACAAGTTTTGCAGGATTCAATGCAAGCGACACAGTGATGGCAAAGAATACAATTGTAAACAAAGCGAGTGGCCACTGTGCATTTGAAATGCTATCGGGCAAAAATGGAACAATCCCGATTTCATAGGACACAGTTGCAGTTCTAGGAATACCGAAAAATGGACCAATCGCCATATAAACAATCATTGTGAAAGTGATTCCAAAGTATGGATGTACCCGGCTTGCAATGGTTTCTAAGCCGCCTCCAGCATTGGCGATTGCAAGAATTGCGATGAGCGGCAATCCGACTCCTGTAATTAGGAAACCAATCATTGCAATGAAAAGTTCATCGCCCGCCATTTGTCCGAGAAGAGGGGGGAAGATTATATTACCGGCGCCCAAAAACAATGCAAAAAGCATCAGGCCGATTACGAAATTCTTTTGTAGAGACAAGTAATTTGCAACTCCTTGATGAAATTATGTACATAGCTGACCGTCTAACATTATAGCTGAGAAATCGGACAATCGTCTATTAAATAGAACATTACACTAAAGTAAGCTATAGCTATATTTGAAAACGAGAGAATAACTATACTTCTAGAATGGATCCCGTAAATTGTCATGATACATGTTAAAAAACAGCCTTGATATTCTGGACATAACCAGATATCAAAGCTGTTTTTATATTAGCCTCTGCCGATTGGCCAATCGAATGGCGGTGATCCTGGTGGTGAATGTTTTAGAATATCGATGACTGGAATCGTATAAGCGAAAAGGATGAGTGCGATTGTAATCGCAATCCATAAATACCAGTTTTCAAGAATTTTTGGTGTAGGCTCCGCATTATCTTCTTCTACCGCAATCGGGAATTCTTCTACGCCGCGCGGTGCAAAGAAAGTAAGCTGGATGAAAATGTAGACCATCAAGAGGATACCGATGAAAAGAATCGTTCCGCCGACTGCCTGCGCAATTTGGTAATTAATCCAAGTTGCGACTTGTTCGCCACCTGCATATTCTGAGAAGTTTGAACGGCGAGGTCCGCCAAGTAATCCTTGAATATGCATAGCACCTGACATGATTGTCATACCAATTGTCCAGGTGAATGTTTGGATAATCCCAAGTTTGTTCAATCTAGGTGTAAGTCTTCTACCCGTTAAATGAGGGACAAGCCAATACGTAATTCCGAAAAACGTTAGGATGACTGTTGTCGCAGCAGTTAAATGGAAGTGACCTGTAATCCAAATCGTATTATGGACGAGTGCATTCATTTGGTGAGAAGCGTTAACGATACCGCCGGCTCCTCCTGGTATGAAAGCGGCCATCCCAATGAATGGCGCAAGGAAACGGACATCTTTCCAAGGTAACTTTTTGAACCAGCCGAATAGGCTCTTATGGCCTTTCTTCCTACCTGTAATTTCAAATGTAGCGAATATCGAGAAAGCTGTCATCAGTGATGGGATAACTACCATGTATGTAAGTACAACTTGAATGAATTTCCATGTAGGGTCAATACCTGGCTCTGTCAGCTGGTGATGGAAGCCTACTGGAATTGAAAACATGAGTAATAAGATGAAAGCAAGTCGTGCAAGGGAATCACTGAATAATTTTCCGCCGATAATTTTGGGAATGATGACATACCATGCCATGTAAGCAGGAAGCAACCAGAAATAAACGAGCGGGTGACCGAAATACCAGAACAAAGTACGGCTGAGCAATACGTTGATGGTTTCAGCGTAACCGAGTGACCAAGGTATGAACTGGATGATAACAGATGTTGCCACCCCGATTGTAGCGATGAACCACATAAGCATGTTGATGGTAACCATGAATGCAAGCAATGGTGATTTCTCGCCTTTATGCGCTTTTTTCCAGACATACAATTGACGGAAGTTGACGAATGCTGCAATCCAGCTGCCGATAATGACGAATGCAAGACCGAAATAGAACGCTGGATGGGCTCTGAGTGGTGCATAGAACGTATACAATACAGATGCTTCACCAACTAGAATCGTAATTGCTGTCACAACAGTCCCGATTAGCATTACCCAGAAAGAGAGCCATGCAAATTTCCTCTGCTTTTCCGAAAGTCCGACCGTTTTTCCCATTAGTGAGAATTGGAATCCGATGATGAAAAATGTAGTGAGGACGAGCCCAAGAATGACGCCATGGACGGTAAGGATTGTATAATAATCGATATTGAAAGGTAATTTATATTTACCTGATCGGGCGAGTGTTTGTAGCAATCCCATTAAACCGCCGACAAAAAGGGAAATATACGTCACGTACATGAATGCCATGTATAATCGAGAGTCTTTTTTAGAAAGTAGCAATTGATTGTTAGCCATTATTCATACACCTCCACAGTTCCGAACATCTGGTGGTGACCGATGCCGCAGTATTCGTTACAGACAACCGTGAATTCGCCTGTATTTTTCATAACCGTTTCATACCGGCTTATATGGCCAGGTTCAACCATCATATTGACATTCGTTCCGGCTACTTGGAAGCCATGGACAACGTCTTTTGTGGTAACTTGATAAAGGACCGTGGAACCTTTTGGTACGCGAATCGTTTTAATAGCGTTACCGTCTTTGTCTTTGCCAACATCGTAGTTGAATGCAGACGCAACAATATTAACGATATATTTTCCATCAGCAACTTCGCGAATACCAAGATTTTCAGGTTTGAATGCTTCGTGTGCTTCAACATTTTGTGGATCAATGGTTTCGATATGACTTTGCGGGTGCGTTCCTTTCCAGAATGCAGCAAAGCCGATAATAAGTAAGAATAGAACAAGTGAAGCCATTCCAAAAATGAGCCAAATCTTTTCATATTTATGCAAATGCATATGTAACCCTCCCAAATTAAGTAATTATCTAGACATAAATAGTGCATAAAACCCGAACCAGGCTACCAAAATGAAGATACCCAGCAACATGACTGCGATGAATGTACCTTTTAAACTAGTAGTGGATTGGTGAGTTGAGTTTCTTTTCCCCAATGGTGACACCTCCTTTTTCGGCGAAGTGAATTCGTCTTACCTTTATCATAGTCAAATCTACTAATAGCGGAATTAGGGAAAACCCTATGACTTTCGATATAGTTGCTATTTCACAAAGTCTTCACATTTCATTCATAAATGTGTCGTAATTCTCATATGAATTCATAAGCGGTAATGGCTAGATAAATGGTTTACTAGCTAATGTGTGAGGGTATAGAAAGCAGTCGACTTCATGAATTATTCATGTCATAAAAGTTGACCTAAATGTGTAAGGAAATTACAATTAAGCGTGGACTAAATCATAACGAAAGTTGGATGATCTATATGGAAAATTTAAAACTCATAAAAGTTGATAGTCCGGGACAGGGTGCGGAGCATGTCTTCAAGATTATTAAAGAGGAACTTGACAGTGGACGGTTAGCTGTTCTCGGTCTTGCTACAGGTAGCACGATGGTTCCTGTGTATGATAAATGGACGGAATCAGACCTTGATTTTACAGATGTGGTTTCTTTTAATTTGGATGAGTATATTGGTATCCCGGCATCTAGCCCTAATAGCTATGCTTATTTTATGAATGAACATCTTTTTAGTAAAAAGAAATTCAAAGAAACAAATATACCGAATGGAATGGCGGAGGACTTGGATAAAGAATCTGCAGACTACGAAGCTCTTTTTACAAAGTACCCGCTTGATATTCAATTGCTTGGCGTAGGGGAGAATGGCCATATTGCATTCAATGAACCCGGAACTTCTTCTGATTCGGTCACACATGTGGCACATTTAACTGAATCGACATTAGGCGTGAACAGCCAGTACTTTGAAAATGATGAAAAAATTCCTGAAACAGCATTGACGATGGGCATCAAATCAATTACAGACGCGAAAAAACTGATTTTGCTCGCTTTCGGCGAAAAGAAACGTGCTGCAATTGGCAAGTTGCTTGAAGGTAATAGAACATCTGAGTGGCCGATAACGGAACTTTTGAGTCATGATGATGTAATTGTTATAACTGATCTTGACATATAAGAGGAAAATTAAAAGGTGAGTCCCTACAGATAGTAGGTACTCACCTTTTTGTCTTTTTATTGTGAAAAGATGTTAAGGACGATCATGATCCAATGCGCCGAATGAAGCCCTAATCTCTTCAATTATCTCTGTACGGTTATCTTGTTCAGATAGCAAACGTTCGTCTTCTTCCATCTGGCTATCGTGTGGCTGTAAAGATGAAAACTTTATTCGTTCTTTGGGTATTTGTTCTACATTATCGGTGTGACGGTAACGACTATCATCTTGAAGAGGTTCGTAATCTCCAGCTGCGTGGTCTAAATAGGGATCGCGTATAAAGCTTCTGCCGGAGTTTTTCTTTTCAATATGATCATTATCCAACCAACCGTTTCCATTTTCATGTAAGGGGTGTTTAAGATTATCCGATAAGTCATCTTCATGTTTCATAGCGCTCGCCTCCTAAAGAATAGTGTTACTAATCTAAGTTCCCTCTTTATAAACCTATAAACACTAATAATAGGTTATTATGTTTCAATATTGTCCTATATTGCGATTTATGTAATATTGTTGTCACACAACTGTAATGTAAGCAGTGTTTAAAGCGTGGTAATCTTGTTCTAGAGAGTATTTTCAGATAAATTAATTCATTGGGGGAACATATGAATCTTATAGATACTATGAAAAAGACATTTTCAATCATTGCAATGTCATTACTGTTACTCGTCGCACCTTTCGTTGGACAAGCTGAAGCTTCATCTAAACCAGCTGCAATTTCAAAAACGGCTACAAGTCTTTTAGGAGTTAAGTACAGTTACGGCGGTACAACAACAAGAGGGTTTGACTGTTCGGGCTACGTTTCGTACGTTTTTAAGAAAAACAATATTAAACTTTCGCGTACTGCGGCTAGCATGCACGCATCAGGAACTACTGTTAAAAAAACAAATTTAGCTGCTGGAGACCTAGTGTTTTTTAATACGTCAGGTAAAGGGGTTTCACATGTAGGTATATACATAGGTAATGGTAAATTTTCACATGCTTCCAGTTCAAAAGGGGTACGTGTTGATAAGTTGAACGATCCTCATTACTGGGGAAAACGCTATGTTGGTGCAAAACGTATCAATGGCGTGAATTCAGTTGCTTCAGTTAAATAATATCTAAAAAGACAGCACCAAGCGACCTGAAAAGGGGACGCTTGGTGCTGTCTTTTTTGTTGTGAGTAAGGGGTGCGCATTTGATGCAAGTGAGAATGAATTAGAAATTCTGCTACTACCGCTTCAGCTACCACGAAGTCGCGCCTTCGCTATATGGTCTATATATAAGGAAAGAGCATTTTGTTATAGGGGATGAGATTTGCAATCTATAGTGCGATAAATCGAGTGAATGCATTTAACAACAGTATCAATAAATGGAATGAAACAGAAATCCTGCTAATACCGCTTCTGCGCTTTGTGGATGCCTCCCGCGATAAGCCGGAAAGAAGGGCGCTTTCAGTCTTATCGCTCCGGCTACCACGAAGTCGCGCCTTCGCTAGATGGTCTATTAGAAGGAACATGTCGTTATCGGGGAATAAATATGTAACCAGTAGTGCGTTTATCTTCAATGAAGTTAGTATCACATAGTAATTACATGATAATCTCAGTCTATTCATCTCAAAACTATATTTCTATTGATGATGAACATTCCAGCGAAGGCGCGGCATAGAGGTAGCCGAAGCCATGAGAGTGGATGCGAAGCGTTAATCCAGGCTCAGGGCAAGAGGCATCCCCAAAGCGCCAAGCGATCTACAATGTACACTCTAAATTTAAATCTCCCTCAATAATGCAACTTCAAAGCGCAAAGCGTTCTACAATCTGCACTCTGAAAAAGGAGGTTGAGTAAAAAATGCCAAAGAAAAAGCCGACATTTCGTTTGAAAATGAAATGTCGGCTTTAAAATTTTCTCACTGAATAACATCTAAGTGTCAGGCGCTCGGGGGCTACCTTACGCGTTTTGCTGTGGTACGCGAACTGTCCAGCGCGACAAATCGGGCTCGCCTTTTTGGATTAGTTCTTTTGGATAAATGAACGTCCATGGTTTTGAAGTGTTCGCTTTAACTGAGAGTGGGCCAAGTGCAAATGAACCGCTGGCAATCAAATCGCCAGTTGCATCAATTAATTCTAGTGGTAGTTTCTCAATGTTGATTTGCTTTGAGTGGCCATTACGAATAAATACGGATGCAGCAATACCGCCATCATCCTGTTGCTTCACTTGGAATCCACTAATATTCACTTCGCGTGGTTTCAGTTTTGGAAGCCCTTCAATGACTTTTGTAAGTCCGTCTTTTTGTTCTGCCGTTAAACCGTCTTCCCAAGCTTGTTCCAACTCTAGTTTATGAGGCACCATCGATTGAACATTGAATGCCAGTTTCCAGTTTTCACTAGGTGGAAGTTCTGTAAATGTATTGTCTTTTGTGAAGACAAACACCCATGGTCTTGCACTGCGTGCTGGAATGTCGCCGAGTTCCTTCAAATCGAATTCGTCCGAAGCGAGTGTTTTTCCTTCTTCATCAAGCAGCATTAATTCAACTGATCCGACAGCAATTTGCTGATCCAGGGAAGAACGGAAGAAGGCTTTAACGAGCCAGCTACCGTTAGCAGGTTCGACGTCGATGTCGATTCCTGATAGGGAGATCTGGTTCGGTTTGAGTGGTTCAAGTTCGTTCGATAGAAAACGGAATACGTATTCCTGCTCCTGTGGCACATTCCATTCAGGGTGAAGGGATAGCGTTGTTTCGACTAAATCTGTATTTACTGTTGCATTGACACCGTCAATGATTTCTTCGGATCCAATTGTGCTATCCTTACCCGTTTTTTCAGTTTTCTTGAAAAAAGTGAAAAGCTTCATTGTTGTGCCTCCTGTTCTTTAATGAGTTTCATAAAGCTAATAACTTCAGATGCAATGCTGCGACGTAGTTTCTGATAATGACGTCCGAAAAGCTCAAGACCTTCACGTTGGTAGATACGCATCGGGTCTTCTTGTCCGTATGAGCGAAGTCCGATACCTTCTTTTAAACGTATCATAACTTCCAAGTGTTTAACCCACATTGTGTCAATATGTGAAAGCATTACTTGCGGAATCATCTGATTGATTCGTTCATTATCTTCGAATGAATCGATGAAGCTGAGCAAGTCAGCTAGTGGCACTTCATAATGCTTCAGAATATCTGATGTTTTTTCAAGCTTACGTGGAATCGATACAGATTCCAATAATAGGCTGTCCATCGTACGTTCAATCCGCTCGTAATCCCAGTTGTTCGAAGTTTCTTGGTCTGGGCAACTATCCAAGACAACAAATTCTACAGTTTCTTTAAGCATCGTTTTCAATTGTTCTTGAATGTCTTTCCCTATCAGAACATTATGACGTAAGGTATAAACGACTTCACGTTGGTCATTAATGACATCGTCGAGTTTTAAGTTGTATTCACGCATTGAATAATGTGCGCCTTCCACGATGCGTTGTGTTCGCTCTGTCAATTCATTGACTTCAGAATTCTGTACAAGGCCATCAGCATCCGTTGTTACCTTCTTAGTAAACTTCTCAAGCTCTTCTTTTGCGAATCGCTTAAACATATCGTCTTCAAGAGATAGGAAGAAACGGCTTTCGCCATGGTCTCCTTGTCGCCCGGAACGACCGCGAAGCTGATTGTCGATACGACGGCTTTCATGCTTTTCTGTGCCTAGTACGAAAAGTCCGCCGATTTCTTCGACACCTTCGCCAAGTACGATATCAGTACCGCGACCTGCCATATTTGTCGCGACTGTAATTTGGTTGAGTTGGCCCGCTTTGGAAATGAGATCCACTTCCTGCTCAACACTTTTGGCGTTCAGTAAGTTGTATTTAAGTTTATATTCGTCCAAATATTGGACAACTTTTTCCGATTGTAAAATAGAAGTTGTACCTACGAGAACAGGTTGTCCTTTTTTATTGCGTTCGGATACTTCTTTTGCCATTGCTTTATATTTATGATCAATAGTTTCATATACTTGGTCAGGTGAATCAATACGTGCGCGCGGGCGGTTTGTCGGAATCTGAATGACGTCCATGCCGTACACTTCACGGAATTCTTTTTCTTGTGTTTTCGCTGTACCTGTCATGCCGCAAAGCTCTTTGTACATACGGAAATAGTTTTGAATTGTAATTTGGGCTTGTGCTTTATTTTCCTCAGTAACGGGCAGTCCTTCTTTCGCCTCGATTGCCTGATGAAGACCATCGGAAAGAGTCCGTCCTTCCATAATTCGCCCTGTGAACATATCAACAAGCTCAATTTTTTGATCCCGAACGATATAATCCACATCGCGATTGAAAATCACGCGTGCGCGTAATGCTTGAATCATATAATGATAAAGGGTTTGGTGCTCCAATTCGTATAAATTATCAACACCGAACGCTTTTTCAACTTTAGAGATTCCATCTTCAGTTAGGGAACTTGCTTTTGTTTCATCGTCAAAATCGAAGTCTACGCCTTTCTCAAAGCGTTTGGCAAGACGTGCCGCTATGTAATGAAGATCCGCATCAGCCTGCATTTTACCCGCAACAATAAGCGGTGTTTTGGCTTCATCGACAAGGATGCTGTCCACTTCGTCAATAATGGCGAAATGATATGGACGTTGAACTTGCTGTGCTACTTGCTGCGCCATATTATCACGTAGGTAATCAAAACCGAATTCAGTTCCGACACCATACGTGATGTCTGCGTTATAAGCTGCCTGTTTTGCAGGGCCTTGCATCATCGGGACATTGAGACCGACAGAAAGTCCTAGAAACCTATGAATTTGACCAATTTGATCGTAGTCACGTTTTGCAAGGTAATCATTCACTGTAATAACGTGAACGCCTTTTCCTTCAAGTGCGCGAACATACGATGGTAGGGAAGCGACAAGTGTTTTACCTTCGCCCGTTGGCATTTCTGCGATATTACCTTCAGTGAGTACAAGTCCTCCGATAAGCTGTACGTCGAAATGACGCATACCAAGAACCCGTTTCGATGCTTCACGGACAACAGCAAATGCATCCGGTATGATAGTAGGGATTTTCTCACCTGATTGGATACGTTCTTTGAATTTATCTGACATAGATGCCAGTTGTTCATCTGACATCGTTTCATATGTAGCTTCTAATTTATTTATTTGCTGGACAATTTTCCTGTATTTGCGAAGTTGTCGATCGTTCGTTTGATTTGAACGTTTAAATATTGATAGCATGAAATGAACGCTCCTTTATCTTGGTCCCTTTATAAGACCCATCCCTATTTTAACAAATAGAAAGGTAAATAACTACCTTAAGCTAAAATCTACATATATAAGGAAGAGAATCTTGGGATAGGCAAGGTTGAAAAGGGTATGATAAGTGAGAAACAGAAAGTGCAGAATGCAAAGAGTTCTCTAGGAAAGTGCTTTACTTATTTAAATATGCTATAATACTCTTGATTTGATAAACTATTGATTTACTTAGGGAGGAAGGACATGTTATTCCTTGCAATGGCTGCTGCTCTTATAGCATCCATCATACTTACTCCGCTCGTCATTAAATTGGCATTCCGTATCGGTGCAGTCGATCGCCCGAACTATCGCAAAGTACACGCATCCGTTATGCCGCGTATCGGCGGACTTGCGATATTTGGTGCCTTCTTAATTGGTTATGCCATATTGCTTCCAAAAGATGAACATGCCACCGGAATTCTTATTGGTGCCCTTATAATTATCGTGGTGGGATTTCTTGACGATATGCTTGAAATTACCGCGAAGGCAAAACTTGCGGGGCAACTGGCTGCGGCCATTGTTGTAGTCGCTTGGGGCGGTCTCCAAATTGAATTTGTCAATTTACCATTCATCGGCCAATTCGATTTTGGCTACTTGAGCATTCCGATTACAATTATATGGATCATAGGTATTACAAATGCCATTAACCTGATAGATGGATTGGACGGACTTGCAGCAGGCGTCTCAACCATTGCACTTATTGCAATTGCGGTTATGGCAATGATAATGGGAAATGTATTTGTTGTTGCAACAGCTGCAATTCTTGCAGCAAGCTCATTAGGTTTCCTATTTTATAATTTCCATCCAGCAAAAATATTTATGGGAGACACCGGATCTTTATTCCTAGGATTTATGATTTCGGTTCTTGCCTTGCTAGGCTTCAAAAACGTAGCTGTTGTTGCGTTGATTATTCCAGTTATTATACTGGGCATTCCAATCTCTGATACATTCTTTGCGATTGTCAGACGGATACGAATGAAACAGTCGATTACAGCCCCGGATAAATCACATTTACATCATTGCCTATTGCGTTCAGGTTTTTCACACAGGCAGACAGTGTTGATTATTTACGCACTAGCGATTCTTTTCGGAGTTGCTGCTGTGTTGTTCTCGCAAGCAACCGTATGGGGAGCAATCATGCTCATCGTCGTTATGCTTATCGCGATTGAATTGTTAGTTGAAATTATCGGACTTGCCGGTTCAAATTACCGTCCATTGTTGAATCTTGTACGGATGATTGGGAAGTAACGACGAAACATCTAGGCAGTTAAAACGAAACAATCAAAAGGTAAATAGGCCATCCCCTTTTTCACTAGGGTAGTATGGTCATCTGTTTATAAATTATGTATAGACATGAGAAAGAGCCGGGCGCATTTGCAGCCCAGCTCTTTTTGTATCTTTGGAACTTGTGAAATTGTGTAAGTGATTTGCGTCTGGATTGCGGTCAATTAGAAAGCGTATCTCCTAATGCTTCATTTTTCTTGCCGGTCAGGGTAGAACTGCCGTCGGTCAGGTTGGAAGAGTCTGGAATGATTCCAAGATGTGATTGTAAGATGCCTTTCACATCTGATAAATCCGTCTCGTCAAGCTTCCAGTAATAGATACCTGTCGACATGTCGTCGTAGCCTGTTAAGCTGAGCGTGTCCACTTGTGGCATACCGCCTTTAACGTATTCCAGGAACGATTTCATTTCATCAAAGGTCATGTCCGTTTTCATATTGTCGCCTACCGCGTCAATCACATCACCGTACTTCGTAACTGATTTGACAGAAGTCGCTTTTTCCATAATGGCTTGTAAAATCATTTGCTGCCGTTTTCCACGTTCGACATCAGAATCGAGTTTACGTGTCCGGGCAAGTGCAAGGGCGTGCTTGCCATCGAGGTGTTGAAGTCCTTTTACAAGTTGAATCGTATTTTTATCGTTTTCATCTTTTTCAATTCGGTTATAGGGAACTTCTGCTTCGATTCCGCCAATCGCATCAACGACATCAATGAATGCATTGAAATTCATTTTCACGTAGTAATCGACAGGTGCTTCGAACAGTTCTTCAACCGATTCAATCGTTGCACGAGTTCCGCCAAATGCATGGGCATGAGTGATTTTATCCCTGTATCCGACTTCTGGGATATAAACGTATGAATCTCGTGGTATACTAACGAGTTTCATAGATTTTTTCTTTGGATTCAACGTAGCGAACAGAAGAGCATCTGAACGGCTGTTGCTGTCGCCTTGGTCGCGAGCTTCACTATCATCGACTCCAATGAATAAAACGGAAACATTGTCGGTTGCTGGTTCAACTTTCGCTTCACGTATATCGGATTTGGGACGGTCAGGAATGACTTCATATGCACGATCCGCAGCGTCAACAGCCTTTTTTTGCAGTGAAACGGCATATGCTGCAACAACTAGGAAAATAGAAAGTGTAAGAAGGAGAGAAACTTTTAAGGCAAGGCTTTTGCGTGACGATTTCTTCTGTTTTTTATAGTCTTTTCTTTTCATTCAAAGTTCCTCCGGCATCGGCTATGTGAAAATATCCTTCGTCATAGCTGATCATTTAAGTGACGAATTGCTGTCAATGGATACAGACGGTACGACAGGATAAAAGAGTTCAGTATATAAATCACTTCAATCCATCCTATTATACTATCTTTTCTGCCAAAGGTATACTATATCAAATGTCGAATTCTACAAAAACGCTAGAGGTCGACACGATTTCTGCCTGTCCGTTCGTCAATTCAGTCATCCAGAAAGTGAATGTCTCCGTTTCCATAGCTGGAACGTGTATGAAGAGATTCACAGATTCATCGTAAGAAACTTCATTTAAGGGATATGTCGATTGCCTTACTTCATGCTCAACTTTACCTAGCCAGGTATAATCGATTGTAACTTTCATGACAGAATGGAGTTTCCTTTCGACCGTACCTGTTGCTGTAATGCCTTCTGTTGTTGCGCGGCCATAAGCGCGTATCAATCCACCTCCACCTAACTTGATACCCCCGAAATAACGCGTCACGACAATAACGGTATCTTGAAGACCTTGCTTTTTCAACACTTCAAGAATGGGTACTCCCGCTGTTCCAGACGGTTCGCCATCGTCATTCGCCTTTTGTATATTATTGTGTTCACCAATCATATACGCTGAACAATTATGGGAGGCATTATGATGTGTACGTTTAATTTCTTGAATGAAGTCTAAGGCCTCATCCTCTGTTTCCACACGTTTCACATAGGTAATAAACTTTGACTTTTGAATCAATAATTCACTCTCTCCGTAGTTTTTAACTGTGTAATAATCTGCTCGCATTTGCGGCACCTCCATCACTTGTAATACAATCTTAATATTCACTGGGTCTTATGATGCTATAATAAGTGAGAGATGTTTGGGAAATATCAATTCTACAACACTCCACTTTAGTATATATGTAATTTTCTAAGCTGAAAGCGGGAGGGAACTTTTTGAAGGAGAATATAATCGATATCAAAACGCTCGAAGCTATTTTTGATAATATGGTGCGTGCAATGGATCACTCAAAGAATGATATCTTCATTATAAGTGAACAAAGCCGTCAGAGCTTTGAAGATATGCAAAGTGAGCTCGCAGCGGTCAAGAGTGATATTTCCCGGGTAATAACTGAAGGTGATTATTTGGAAGGTATGACCCGCCATTCACGCCGGCGTCTTGCTGATGTGTCGAAGGACTTCATGAAGTTTTCAGAAGAGCAGGTGAAGGAATCTTACGAAGTTGCGAATGATTTACTCGTTCGGCTATCGGTCAACCGGATGGAGGAGAAACAGCTGCGTGCTCGTCGGGACGATTTGGATCGACGTCTTCTTGCGCTGCTTGACACCATTGAAAGAGCCGATCATCTTGTCAATCAAGTCGCAACCGTAATTAATTATTTGACATCTGATTTAAAAAACGTAGGCGTAGCGCTGGAAACGGCCAGACACAAACAGGGGTTTGGCATTAGAATTATCCAGGCACAGGAAGAGGAGCGGAAAAGGCTTTCCCGTGATATCCACGATGGACCGGCACAAATGCTAGCAAATGTGTTAATCCGTTCTGGGTTGATTGAGAAGGTATTTGAAGAACAAGGCCCTGTTCCTGCATTTAATGAACTTAAAGATCTTAAAGAGATGGTAAGAAATGCACTTTATGAAGTTCGCCGTATCATTTATAATTTGCGTCCTATGGCACTTGACGATTTGGGCTTAATTCCAACATTGAAAAAGTACTTGTCGACAATAGGAGAGTATGAAAAGGGGACCACCATTCACTTTCAAAATAGTGGAAAAGAGCAACGTTTTAAAACGGATTTTGAAGTATCAGTCTTTCGGCTAGTGCAAGAATCCGTTTCAAATGCCTTAAAACATGCAAAGGCGAAGGACGTTTGGGTGAAAACTGAATGGCATCACGATATAATGAATATTATCATAAAAGATGATGGACAAGGATTCAATCAAAATGAAGTAAGAGATAAGTCATTCGGTTTAATAGGAATGCGTGAACGAATTGATTTGTTAAAAGGGGATATAACAATCACCTCAACGCCTGGAAATGGTACGATAATTTATATCCAGATTCCACTCCAGAGTGAAATAATCGACGACTAGATGTTAGGGGAGGAAATGACTATGACGAAAATATTAATTGTAGATGATCACCAACTATTCCGTGAAGGGGTAAAGAGAATCCTTGATTTTGAAGATTCTTTTGAAGTTGTGGCTGAGGGCGGCGATGGTAGCGAAGTGAATGAGCTTTATCAACAGTGCGAACCGGACGTGGTTCTTATGGACATTAACATGCCTCATATGAATGGTGTCGATGCAACTGAAAACCTCATCAAAGAATATCCCAAAGCGAAAGTAATTATGTTGTCAATTCACGACGATGAATCATATGTATCACATGCACTTAAAACAGGTGCACTCGGTTATATGTTAAAAGAAATGGATGCGGATGCAATCATCCAAGCGATTAAAGTCGTTGCGCTAGGTGGTTCGTACCTTCATCCAAAAGTGACGCATAACCTTGTTACAGAATACCGAAGATTGAGCGAACGTGAGCATAAGGGATCCTTCCAACAAAATGATATCCGTCGCCCGTTCCATTTACTTACTAAACGTGAGTGTGAAGTATTACAACTGTTGACAGATGGACAAAGTAACCGGACAATCGGGGAGACGCTTTTCATCTCCGAGAAGACCGTCAAAAACCACGTGTCAAGTATTCTACAAAAAATGGCAGTAAATGACCGCACACAAGCGGTCGTAACAGCGATTAAAAATGGTTGGGTTGAAGTAAAGTAATTTGATGTATTGAATAAAAGGAAAAGGGCTTTCTGCTTTTGGAGGAGCCCTTTTACCCGTTCAGGAGGGAAAAAATGAAAAAAGTAGTCGTGCTTTTTAGTCTGTCTTTCATTTTACTGCTAGGAGCTTGTAGTGGTGACAAGGAAGAGCCTGTTGAGAATGGTTCCGTCGATGACGGCGAAGCAACGAATGAATATGGCACAATTGATCATGGAGTGGATGAAAGCAAAGTGGGATTTAGCTTGACAGGAGACACTGTAGAAGAAGCTTCTGGCGTTCCAGCAGACGAAAAAGAGCAGATCCTAGACGTATACAACCTAAATTTGGAAACGCTAAATAAACAAGATATCGATGGCTATTTAGATACATTGTCAGCGAAGGATTATGACCTTGAAGAGGAACGTTCTATTACGAAAGATCTTTTTAGTGAGTATGAATTAAATCGTGAAGTTTCGAATGTAACGATTGTGAAGTATTCAGAAGAGGAAGCCCAGGTGTTTTCAAACTTAAAGACATCTTTCAAGCAATTAGAGACGGGTCTTGAAACAAGTCCGAGTGGTAGACAAGTAACTGTCCTTAAAAAAAGTGATGGTGATTGGAAAGTGGCTTCGGTTCATTATATCGGTGATATAGAGACGAAATAAGTATACGATATGCGAGACTTTCAGCGATTATGGCTGGAAGTTTTTTTGTCGGTTAACTAGAGTGTATGGTATTTCGACTTGATTCGCCGTTCGGTATTCTTTGCGGGTAAAGAAATTATGAAGTGTTGTATTATCGATAAACTTCGGCATTCCGTGTGTCTCCAAATATGCTTAAGATTTCCAATGATTTGTAGGTTGATTTTCCGAGGGTATGGGCATACAATAGGTATACGAACGTTTGTTCTTTATTGAGCGGAAGGAGTGATTGTAGTGCCTTTAATACCCCCGGAGGCATTACCTTATTTTGAGAATATGATTTACTTACCGATGCTTCTAATTATCTTGGAGAGAGATCGGGAATCATTCGAAAAAGGTCCTTTCAAATTAAAAGGACCTTACGTTAAACTCGTCGACGAGGCAACGAAAATTGCACGTGCAGAACTAAAGGAAACGACAATTTACTTGCGGCGGCGCAATATGAAGGTGATACGTAACAAAACGGATAGCACATTCACCGAGTATGTATTCATGCACGGAGGCTATGAAGATCATAGACGCTATTTGAATGTCCGCCTGCGTAATCGAACGGAAGAACTATTGGCCAAATACATTGCGATGTCAGAGAGCTGAATCATCGTCGTCATCATCGTCAAAAAAGTTAAAAGTAGAAGGCCTGTTCAGTTGTCTCTGTTTTTTCAAAAAGTTCTTTTCTAAAAGAGTGGCGAACGCATATTGACGATACAATGTAGTAGGGGAAACATTTAACTTGAAGGATCGGCTATTTTCTAGTGTAATTATAGAACCCAAATTGTCTTCTTCTATTTTTTCAATCGCATTATAGGAAATCCAGACATTCTGTTCGGAAGATGGTGACATGGTGGGCAGGAAAATGTATGGTATTCCAAAATCATGAGCCAGGATAATCGGTGTTTTATGGCGTTTACCAAGTACCATTTTTGCTGAATTAGTCGAGTTGTGAAGAGAATTTCCATAATAGTCACAGGAATTCCTGACGATATGGATAGGGCGTCTTGGAACGCTTAAATCACCGTTGCGCTCATTAACATGGGTAAAAACTTTATTGTCTTGAATCATCGGACGTAACATGAATGTGTCAAAGGAAATAATGTATTGCGCATTTCGTTTCTTGTTTTTCAAATTAATGCACTCCTCATAATTCATATTTGTATTATAAGTAGATTATAAATCCAGGAATTCCGAACGCAATTGTGCATAACGCTCGTTTGTTAGAGAGAAACAGGCAGTTTCTCTAGGAGATAACGACGGTTTCTTTAGGGGAGACCGTCGTTATTGGACCAAAAGGAGAAAAGGGAAAAAAGAAAGCGTTATTCCGAATGATGTTAAACGGAAGATTGCTCACTGCATTATTGAGTAGATGGTGATACGGGGTGTGGATTGTAGATAGCTTGGCGCTTTGGGGATGCCACTGAAAAAGTCCGGTTTCCTTCAATCCCGTTGATTTCCGTTCCGAGCGGACGCTTTCCGCGGGCACGGCTTCAGCCTCCTCGTCACTGCGTTCCTGCGGGGTCTTCAGCTCGCGCTGTTCCCGCTGGAGTCGCCGCTCTGCACTACAATCAACTAGTTCTTACTATAAAAAGCACTTTTTCAGTGCCCTCGATGCCTCAAGTCCTTTGCCGAGCCTGCGCAGGGGTGTATATTATCGATAAAGTTTTGATTTTGATATGTATAGACTGAGATTATAATGGGATAACTATTCGATACTAATTTCATTAAAGAAAGACACACTATGGATTGCAAATCTAATCCCCGATAACGAAATACGCCTTCTTACATGGACCATCTAGCGAAGGCGCGACTTCGTGGTAGCCGGAGCGATAAGACTGAAAGTGGTCTTCTTTCCGGCTTATCGCGGGAGGCATCCACAAAGCGCTGAAGCGGTATTAGCGGGATTTCTAAAGTTAACCATAAAACTGGAACTCTTTCATCGCCCTCATAAAAACAGTGAGCCTTCCTCATAAAATTCGAAGGAAGGCTCACTAATTATCAAATCATGAAATATTACTAATGGTTAGAAAGTCTTCCTATTACGAATTTTGATATTCAACAGCAGCGGCTCCAAGTGTCTTCGCCGCAACAAGCATCGCATTTTCATCGATGTCGAATTTGGGATGGTGATGCGGAAATGGATTCTCAGGTTTAGCACCCGTGAAGAAAAATGTACCTGGTACTTTTTCTAGGTAATAAGCAAAATCTTCGCCACCCATTTGCGGCGTAGATTCAACCACTTCCAAGCCCGAAATAGATTCAGCCACAGTTTTCAAAAATTCCGTTTCGGTAGCATGATTCACCACGGCCGGATAGCCTCTTACGAATTCGAAATCGATGGTACAGTTGTTTGCAAGTGCAGTTCCATCGACGACACGTTTCATCTCGAGTTCCATCAAGTCACGAATATCTGGATTGAATGTTCGTACCGTCCCACCCAGTTTTGCGGAATCTGCAATGACATTAAATGCATTTTGCGAAACGAATGAGCCTATGGAGAGTACAGCCGATTCAACCGGATTGACGCGACGGGAGACCAGTTGTTGTAAATTCATGACAAGCTGCGCGCCAATGACGATGGCATCTTTCGTTTGATGGGGAGCTGCACCATGCCCACCGGCTCCTTGAATCGTAATGTCAAAACGATCAGCTGCCGCCATAACAGGACCCGTTAAATATTCGACTGTGCCGAAAGGTGTCAACGACCACAGATGCGTTCCGAAAATAACGTCAACTCCATCAAGGCAACCGTCTTCAATCATCGAAATTGCACCACCTGGAGCAAATTCTTCCGCGTGTTGGTGGATGAAGACATATTCACCAGCAAGGTCTTCTCGTAGTTCATGTATCGCTTTCGCAAGCTGAAGCAGTGTGGCGGTATGTCCATCGTGTCCGCAAGCATGCATGACGCCGGGGACCGTCGATTTGTAGGGTACATCCTTTTCATCCTGAATCGGAAGTGCATCAAAGTCGGCACGTAGTGCAACTGTCTTTCCGGGTCTTGCCCCTTTGACACGTGCAACAACGCCATTGCCGCCTACACCTTTACGCACTTGGACCCCAAGATTAGCATAAAAGTCAGCTATGTACTGCGCGGTTTTTTCTTCCTTAAAGGACAACTCGGGATTCATGTGAAGGTAGCGACGTATAGCGACCATATCTTCATAAGCACAATCAAGTTTTTCTAACAGTTGTTCTTTCAATGGACTACCCCTCCCAAAATTACACTAGTTTGAATGTTACTGTCTCCATTATAGCAAACATTCCATATGAAACTATAAAGGGCGTACACAAAACGCGACCGGAATGAGGTCGCGTGTAATAAATTATTTTTTTGTGGCATACTCCGTAATGTAAGGGGCGCTTGAGAAGATATGAAGTGTTTTATCAGCGCCCGCTTCTGCACGATCTTTCGAATGAGCTTGTGCGAACGAAGATGAGTTTTTCCATCTTGCATAATAAGTATTATCCGTCCATTCCGTCATGACAATGTATGTATCAGAATCAAGTGGACGAAGTAAACGAAAAGCGATGAATCCAAGTTCCGATTCGATTTTACCTGCACGGTCTTTAAATCGAAGTTCGAAAATGGGGCGCCCTTCATCTGTGACCGGAATATTGTTGAATACGAAATAGCCTTTTTCTTGAAGTGTACCGGAAGAACCAATCACTTCGTAACGGCGTGGTGTTTGAAATATTGTTTTTCCTGTCGTTTCATGCAACAACAAAGAGTTGCCTTGCCCATGCATGGCAATCAATCCTTTATCCGCGTGTTTTTCTTTTAAGTCTTCCATGAATTCCGGTGTGCCGGATGTCATAAAGATATTCATTATTAAAAACCTCCTCAAAGTAGTTCCTATACCTCTATTTTCCCCTAATTCCGTACTTAAAACAAACAATGACGAAATGATGGCGAAAAAACATGAAATGACGCACAAATTGATGACAAAAGGGGCTAAACACTATACTTTACAAGGGAAAACATCTATATTGAGACCTATATGAAACAAATAAATGATTCATAAAAGAAAGTGGGATGAAGCCAAATGACTAAATTCAACGATACACTTTTACGTGCTGCAAGAGGCGAAAAGATTGACCACACACCGGCTTGGTACATGAGGCAAGCGGGACGTTCACAACCTGAATATATGAAAATTAAAGAAAAATATTCCCTAGAAGAAATTACACAGCAACCGGAACTATGTGCATACGTTACCAAGCTTCCAGTCGATCAGTACAATGTCGACGGAGCAATCCTTTACAAAGATATCGTTACGCCACTGCCAGGGATTGGTATTGACGTGAAAATCAAACCAGGTGTTGGTCCAGTTATTTCAAATCCGATTCGTACCGTACAAGATGTCCATAATCTTGGCGATTTATCACCGGAGGACGACATTCCTTTCGTTCTTGAAACGATTAAAATATTGACGAAGGAGCAATTGAATGTTCCGCTTATCGGTTTTGCAGGTGCGCCATTTACGCTTGCGAGTTATATGATTGAAGGCGGTCCTTCGAAAAGCTATAACTTGACAAAATCATTCATGGTTTCAGAGCCAGAAGCATGGTTCGCGCTAATGGACAAACTTGCGGATATGACGATTACGTATATTACTGCACAAGTAAATGCAGGTGCGAAAGCAATCCAAATCTTTGATTCGTGGGTGGGCGCATTGAACGTTTCCGATTACCGGATTTTCATTAAGCCTGTTATGACACGGATTTTCACAGAATTGCGTAAATTGAACGTTCCACTAATTACGTTCGGAGTCGGCGCAAGTCACTTAGCGAACGAATGGCATGATTTACCTGTAGATGTTGTTGGTCTTGACTGGCGCCTGTCCATTAAAGAAGCAGGAGAACGTGGTCTGACAAAACCAGTGCAAGGTAATCTTGACCCATCATTGCTGTTGGCGGACTGGTCAATTATAGAAGAACGTGCAAAAGTAATCATCGAGCAAGGTGTAGAACACGGTAATCACATATTTAATCTAGGACATGGTGTTTTCCCAGATGTGAAACCTGCAACATTGAAAAGACTGACAGAATTTGTTCATGAATACAGTACACAGCTACGTAAATAACGTACTAATCCGAACGATGAGGTGAACATAATGACAAAGAAAAAAATGGGATTATTAGTAATGGCGTACGGAACACCGAACAAAGAAGAAGACATTGAATCGTATTACACACATATCCGTCGTGGTCGTCCGCCCGCACCTGAGCAATTGGAGGACCTTCGAAACCGTTACGAGGCAATTGGAGGAATTTCACCACTCGCCAAAATTACGGAAGACCAAGCAAACGCACTTTGCAATCGTCTGAATGAAGTGCAAAACGACATCGAATTCAAGGTTTATATCGGATTAAAACATATTACACCATTCATTGAAGAAGCAGTAGAGAAAATGCATCAAGATGGCATTACAGAAGCTGTCTCAATCGTACTTGCGCCACACTTCTCGACGTTTTCCGTCAAGTCGTATAACGGACGTGCGAAAGAAGAGGCAGACAAGCATGGAATCGCTATTACGTCAGTGGAAAGCTGGTACACACAGCCGAAATTCATTGAATTCTGGACCGATAAAGTACGTGGTACATTTGAAAGTATGAGCGACGAAGAGAGGGCTTCAGCATGTTTGATTGTTTCAGCGCATTCGTTGCCTGAAAAAATCATCGCAAGCGGGGATCCGTATCCAGAACAATTGAAAGAGACTGCAGACTTGATCGCATCAGCTGCAGGCGTAAAAAATTATGAACTGGGTTGGCAAAGTGCAGGGCAAACGCCTGAACCATGGCTCGGCCCTGATGTTCAAGACTTGACGCGCGACTTGCATAACGAAAAAGGCTATAAGACGTTTGTCTATACCCCGGTAGGCTTTGTTTCCGATCATCTAGAAGTGCTGTTTGACAACGATTACGAGTGTAAAGTTGTTTGTGATGACATCGGAGCTTCTTATTACCGTCCGGAAATGCCGAATATTGACCCACTATTCATTGATGCAATGGTGGACGCGGTATTCGAAAAAATGGAAATGGTCTAATACGAATGAAAGAAAGTGATGATGGACATGAGCGAACAAAACAAGAAAGTCGTCATTGTCGGTGGAGGAATTACTGGTCTCTCCGCGGCATTTTATATGCAGAAAGAAGCGCGAGAAAAAGGACTCCCTTTAGATGTCATCTTAGTCGAAGCATCCAATCGGCTGGGTGGAAAAATTCGGACAGTCCGGCGTAACGGTTTTATCATCGAGCGTGGTCCCGATTCATTCTTAATTCGAAAAAAGAGCATGGGTATCCTTGCAGAAGATCTCGGAATTGAAGGGGAACTTGTAAAAAATGCGACAGGACAAGCTTACGTACTCGTAGGCGGTGAATTGCATCCGATTCCGGGGGGCTCTGTCATGGGCGTCCCAACGGAACTCGGTCCATTCATGAAAACAGGTTTGTTTTCTTGGGCTGGAAAACTGCGTGCAGCCGGAGACTTTGTGCTCCCGCGTTCCAGCATTCAAGGGGATCAGTCACTCGGCGCGTTTTTCCGCAGGCGTTTTGGTGGAGAAGTTGTCGAAAACCTCATTGAACCGTTGTTGTCAGGCGTTTACGCAGGCGATATCGATCATATGAGTTTGGAATCGACATTCCCACAATTCTACGCGGTAGAAAAGAAACACAGGAGCCTCATTCTTGGGATGAAAAAGACAACCCCGAAACAAGTTCCGCAGAAAGATGGACACGGCGCGAAAAAAGAGGGCGTCTTCCATACATTTCGCAATGGTCTTGAAACAGTGGTCGAAGCAATTGAGAAGCAGCTAAATCCAGGAACCGTCATGAAAGGCGTCAGGATTGATGCAATTGTAGAGCCGAAAACGGTCGGAGAAAGAACGACTCTTGCACTGAATGACGGCAGAAAAATCGAGGCGGACGCAGTTATCCTTACAACTGGACACGAAATGGCAGGCCGCTTATTCGCTCCTCACGGTTTGCTGCAGGATTTGAGAGAAATTCCGACAACATCCGTTGCAACAATTGCCTTGGCCTTTCCGGAAGAACTTGTCGTTCAAGACAAAGAAGGAACGGGCTTCCTCGTCTCTAGAAGTAGCGATTATTCAATTACAGCATGCACATGGACGCATCGGAAATGGCCGACCACAACGCCTAAAGGTAAAGTATTGATCCGTGCATTTGTAGGCAGAGTAGGCGATGAAGCGATTGTTGACTTGCCTGATGCTGAAATTGAAAAAATTGTTCTTTCCGATCTCGGTAAAATCATGAATATAAAAGGGAAACCAGACTTTACCGTTATTACGCGCTGGAAAGAAGACCGGCCGCAATACCGGGTTGGCCATAAAGAGCGAATTGCGAAAGCGCGTGCTGAACTAAAGTCGACATTCCCGCAAGTCAAACTAGCCGGCGCATCTTATGATGGCGTTGGACTGCCTGACTGTATTGATCAAGGAAAAGCTGCAATGAAAGAAGTACTCGAAGATTTGTTTACATAAAAAAAGTCTGCCCTCGGGTGGACTTTTTTTTGTGGAAAAAGGGTATAGGAATAGGTACATAGAAAACGAGTGAAAGTAGGAAAGAGAATGAAGAAACGTACATGGGGAGTAGGATTAATACTTACTGTGCTGTTGTTGGGTGGTTGTGGAAAAGGGAAAGCAGAAGTGGGTCTGACGTCAAATGGGGATTTCCTCATTATCGCGCATCGCGGGGCCTCGGCTTACGTAGCGGAAAACACACTGGCATCTTATGAGTTGGCGGAGGACCTGGATGCAGACTATATTGAACTTGATATTCATCTGACACAAGACGGCCAGCTAGCTGTTATGCATGACGCAGACGTTACCGGAACGACAGAAGGTAGCGGTGAGGTTGCTGAATTGACGCTTGCAGAGCTAAAAGAGCTGTCTGCGAACTTCCGACGCGATGATAAGAAGATGCGGGCTGTAGATGGTCCATCCGATGAATACGCTGTACCAACACTCGGCGAAGTGTTTGGGCAATTCGGGGAAAACATGGGTTTCATTATTGAATTGAAAGACCCGAAAGACTATCCCGGAATTGAACAAAAGCTAATCGATGTCTTGAAAGAATATGACATGGTTGGGGTTAGGGAAGACGGGCGCACGAAAGTGGCGATTCAGTCATTTAGTGAAAAAGGATTAAAGCAAATTTATGAACTAAATCAGGACATTCCTCTCCTACAACTCATTTCGTTTGATGAAGATGAAGAAGCAAAGTTATCGAAAAAAGAAGTGGAAAAACTGCTGCCCTACGCTTCAGGGATAGGCATTACTTATGAAGCGTTAAGCGCGCCATTCATTAAAGAAATGCATGACGAAGGACTGGCCGTTTACGCATACACCATCATTGATGCTGAAACCGCATTGAAAATGAAAGCAATCGGTGCAAATGGAATTCACACAGATCGTCCTGACATACTCGAAAAATAAAAAAACAGCAATAGAGGTTGAGCTCCACGGCTGTTTTCACGTTTTAAAGGATATTACAATCATTACATTTGTTACCGTAGCATTCATGTTGCTCTTCGATTTCATTTCCGCATGTTGTACAAATCTTAGCAGGCAAGTTTTTAAAAAATTCGATGACATTTTCAAGCATATTCATTCTCTCCTTCCTCTATTGTATTAGTACTAATTTATTTTTTATATTTGTAATAGTACAGGTTGTATAAAAAAATTAAAGGATATTACAAGAATCACATTTGTTGCCGTAGCATTCGTGCTGCTCTTCGATTTCATTTCCGCAAGATGTACAAACTTTAGCAGGTAGGTTTTTAAAAAATTCGATGACATTTTCAAGCATATTGATTCTCTCCTTCCTCTATTGTATTAGTACTAATTTATTTTTTATATTTGTAATAGTACAGGTTGTATAAAAAAATTAAAGGATATTACAAGAATCACATTTGTTGCCGTAGCATTCGTGCTGCTCTTCGATTTCATTTCCGCAAGATGTACAAACTTTAGCAGGTAGGTTCTTGAAAAACTCGATAACATTTTCAATCATAGCTAATTTCCTCCATTTCTAACTGTATTAGTTTTAAATTAATTAATTAAAGTGTGATAGTACAGGTGTTGCAAAAAAAAGTTACAGTATATTGCAATTGTCGCATTTGTTACTGTAGCACTCGTGTTGTTCTTCAATTTCATTCCCGCATGTCGTACAAACTTTAGCAGGTAGATTTTTGAAAAACTCGATTACATTCTGAATCATATTTTCATTCTCCCTTCCAAATTTGTACTAGAACTAAATCTGTTATTAGTAGTGTATTATAACAGTGGTTAGAATGTCAAGGCATTTTTTATTTAATTCTGAAAAGTTCTAGATGAGGTCATCTCGGCGTGAAAATGATAAAATAGATAGGAAGCTATTTATAGGGAGCGATAACTATGCATTTCATTGATAATAAAGGGATTACAGATCCACATATCAACTTGGCAATAGAAGAGTATGTGCTTAAGAATATGGATATTGAAAAAGATTCATTTTTGCTGTTCTATATCAACGAGCCGTCCATCATCGTCGGTAAAAACCAGAATACGGTTGAAGAGATTGACACGGAATACGTGGAGGCAAATGGGATTCATGTTGTTCGCCGTCTATCAGGCGGGGGCGCAGTTTACCATGATTTAGGCAACTTGAATTATAGCTTCCTCACAAAAGACGACGGGGAATCATTCCGCAACTTTAAGAAAGTTACAGAACCAATCGTTCATGCACTAGCAGAAATGGGTGTCAAAGCCGAACTTCTCGGACGCAATGACATTCTAGTGGAGGGGCGTAAAGTTTCCGGTAACGCACAGTTTTCAACGAATGGCCGTATGTTCAGCCATGGAACGTTGATGTTTGATACAGAAATTGAGCGGGTTGTTTCAGCGCTGAAGGTACGAAAAGATAAAATCGAATCAAAAGGCATCAAATCAATTCGCAGCCGTGTCGCAAATATTTCTGAATTCCTCGAGGAACCTATGACGATTGAACAGTTCCGACTGGAAATCCTAAAATCGATTTTCGGCGGCGAAGAAAAAATCCAGTATTTGGAGCTAACGGACGAGGATTGGGACAACATTCGAAAACTTTCTGAGGAACGCTATGCGAACTGGGATTGGAACTACGGTAAATCACCGAAGTTCAACATGCAGCATTCACACCGTTTCCCGGTAGGCGGCATCGATGTCCGCATCCAAGTGAAGAAAGGTATCATGGAAGACATCCACATTTTCGGCGACTTTTTCGGTGTCGGAGAAGTGAAGGTAATCGAAGAAAGCTTGAAAGGCGTCCAGTATGAAAGACAAGCAATCAGCGAAGCACTTGCACCGATTGACATTCCCACATACCTCGGGGGCATAACGAAAGAAGAATTTCTCCAATTAATTTATTGATACATTCACAAGCCTGACACACAGTCAGGCTTTTTTTGTGGGATAAATTCTTGATAACCAGATCTCTCGCGTGCGGCTGCCCGACCTGCGCCGGTGACCGCCCGACTCGTGTCCTTGACCGCTCAATCCGCGCGTGTGACCGCCCGAACCACACCCCCAACCACCGAAAAATATCCAATTCCCATTAGCCTTCCAACCACCATAGCTATTTTTGCGCTATAATATAGGGAACAATGAAAGGGGATGGGTCGATGGAAAAACACCGTATATTCATCGTGGAAGACGATAAGAAAATTTCGCAATTACTAGCAGATACCTTAAGGAAATACCAATACGAAGTAGCAATTGTCGAAGATTTCGACCGAGTCACCGAAGAAAGTCTAGCGTTTGAGCCGCATCTTATTTTACTTGACATTAATCTGCCATCCTATGACGGCTATTATTGGTGTCGCCAACTTCGCCAACAAACTACGTGTCCTATACTATTCATTTCAGCGCGATCTGGTGACATGGATCAGGTATTTGCATTGGAAAATGGCGGGGATGATTTCATCACGAAACCTTTCCATTATGAAATTGTCCTTGCCAAAATACGGAGTCATCTGCGCAGAACGTTTGGCGAATATGCACCGAATCAATCTGAGCGTACCGTGAAAGCGGGATTGCTGACAGTTTATATTGAACGGATGGAATTGCATGTTCGAGAAAATGTCGTTCCGCTACAGAAAAAAGAGTGCGTCATTCTCGAGATGCTGATAGATGCCTCTCCTAAAGTAGTGTCACGGGAAAATTTACTCGAAGAATTATGGGACGACCAGTCTTTTGTCGATGAAAACACATTGAATGTCAATATGACGCGGGTACGGAAAAAACTGGCGGATTATGGTGTTAAATCCTCCATCGAAACGGTACGTGGGGCAGGCTATCGCTTCTTGTTGGATCCTGAAGAATCATGAAGAAACTGAAATTATTCCTGAAAGAACATGTATCGTTCCTTATTTTTCAAGGGATTCTGATGCTGTTCATTATGTTGCTTTATTGGCTTGACGGCTTCCGCAATTTCAACACGGCAGTCTATTCAATCAGCATGAGTATGTTATTGACCGGCGGTTACTTGTTGAGTAAATTCATTATGAGACGTTCCTTTTACGATGCAATCACGCGTAAACCGACAAAAATGGAAGACGCACTAATCCGTCATGCGCATGCACCTGAAAACAGGCAAACAACTGAATTCACGCGTGAATTGTACAAGTTGTATCAAAACGAAGTACAACAGCTATATGCGGCACAACATCGGCAACTTCATTTTATGAACCAATGGGTGCATCAGATGAAAACACCGATATCGGTCATGGGTCTCCTACTAGAGGAGAAGGATAACCTAGACCGAAACAGCATTGCTGAAGAAGTTGAGAAAATTCGGCGTGGACTCGATTCAGTTCTTGTGAATGCACGACTTGAAACATTTGAGCAAGATATGCAAATTGAACGGGTTGGTTTGAAGAAAATAGTGCAGGAAATCGTAACGGAACATAAGCGGTTGTTCATTGCGAACGGTGTATTTCCGGTTATTTCAATAGATGATCAATTTCTGGTTGCCACAGATGTGAAGTGGATGAAAATCGTAATTGGCCAGTTCATTACCAATGCGGTGAAATATACATTTGATGAAGGTAAGAAAGTTCATTTTACCGCAGCATGTACGGGCCATGGGCTGAAATTGACAATTCGGGATGAAGGAATCGGAATCCCTTCTTCAGACTTGAACCGCGTGACGAAGGCTTTCTTCACAGGTGAAAACGGGCGGCTGACGGGTGAATCGACGGGCATGGGGCTTTATATTGCGTTGGAAGTATGCAATCGACTTGGTCATCCGCTGTCCATTGAATCGGAGAAAGGAATCGGGACAACAGTGACGGTGTTATTTGAAAATGGAGAGGCGGGGGAGACGGATGAAGCGGAAGGCAATCGTGGAACTGGCGGAAGTGACGAAAATTTATGAAGGAAAAGTAATGCACCGGGCATTGAACCGTCTCGATTTTGAAGTGGAAGAAGGGGAATTCGTTGCAGTGATGGGCCCTTCTGGAAGTGGGAAAACGACGTTGTTGAACTTAATTTCTACAATTACGTTGCCGACATACGGAAGTCTGATAATCAATGGAATCGAACCAGAGGCTTTAAAGCAAAATGACTTGGCTTTATTCAGAAGGCGCAATCTGGGGTTTGTCTTCCAGGATATCAATCTGCTCCAAACGTTGACGGTGGAAGAAAACCTAGTGTTACCGCTAACGCTCGATGGTTTACCTGTTTCAGAAATGGAGAGACGCATCGCTGGAGTTGCGGAATCGCTCGGTTTGAAAGACATCTTGAACCGCAGACCTGATGAGTTGTCGGGAGGACAGGCACAGCGAACGGCAATTGGCAGAGCGCTTATTCATAAGCCGAAAATCATTCTGGCAGATGAGCCTACGGGGAATTTAGATTCGAAGTCTGCGAAAGATGTGCTCGAATTGCTGAGTCATATCAATAAAATGGAACAGACGACAGTTATTATGGTAACGCATGATCCCATTGCCGCCAGTTTTTGTGATCGAGTGCTATTCATCAAAGACGGCGAATTTTTCAATGAAATCTATAAAGATGAAAGACGTCAAACATTTTTCCAACGAATCTTGAACGTCTTGTCTCTTCTCGGAGGGAATGTCCATGACCTTTCGTCAGTTCGCTTACCGTAATGTCGTTCGGAATAGACGCATTTACGCTGCATTTTTCATGGCAAGTGTATTTTCCGTTATGGTATTTTTCTTGTACTCAATGCTGTTGTTTCATCCATCCATAGAGGACCGATTTGTGCAGGAAATCGCTATCATGGGGATGAGTATAGCTGAAATTGTATTGTATATTTTTACAGTATTTTTCTTGTTTTATTCGATGCGGGCATTTTTACAAGCGAGGTCAAAGGAGTTCGGCATACTGCTCCATTTAGGCATGGCAAAGCGGCAATTGCACCGTCTGATTTTCACTGAAACGATGATCATTGGTGTTGCTTCCATTGTGGCAGGAACCATTCTTGGGTATATGTTTTCGAAATTTTTCTTTATGATTATACGAGAAATCGTTCTCTTGCCAGCTTTGCCTCTTTACTTTTCATGGGAACCATTTGCACTGACGATTGGTGCTTTCTTAAGTCTGTTTGTAATCATTTCTTACGTTGCACCTGTTTTCATTCGAACAGGAGATATTGCGGAACTTATACAGGAAGTTCCAAATTCAGGAAATAAAAGCGTTTACGGCTATTCGAAAACCCGTGGCTATTTGGGGTTGCTGTTTCTAGCGATGTCATATGCAATGGCTGCCTCAACAGCGAATTCTGTCGTAATCGGATTGATTTTTTTCCTGCCGCCACTCGCGACAATTGGAACGTTCTACTTTTTCACGGATTCTTTGCCATTATTGCTACATAAGCTTCGCAATCGAAAAAAACTATATTGGCATCATTACTGGCTATTGTCCATTTCAGAAGGCGTCGTTCGGCTGCGTGAAAATGCGCGCATGTTTTTCATCGTAACAATGGTCTCCACGATAGCGTTCATGTCGGTCGGCGCACTTGCATCGCTCACTTCGTTTGCTTCCCAGTACCGGGAAATGCATCCACTGGGGCTTGTGTATAAGAGTCAGCAAGGGAACGACCTTGAGAGTAAGCATATTGAACAACTTGTCGACGAATTGAATACGAACCAAATCGACTATTCGCTTATCCGGTTTCAAGTTATCCATCAGTTGTCGACGTTCACGGAGAACACCGTTGCGATATTGAAGTTGTCCAATGTCAATATGCTTGCCGCTTCGTTCGGTTATTCGGCGATTGAGTTGGATGAAGGAGAGGCTGTTTTCCTTCCACCCTCCGTTTCATCTTATGATCAGCTGAAAGACCGTAAAGTAGAGACCCTTCTCAAGAATAGTAATGTAGATGTCAGAATTACCGGAGCATATCCACATCAATTGTTTTCCTCTTATTCCATTGCAACGAATGCCATCATATTGAATGACACCGATTATGAATATGTGTCGGATAGTGGATATATGAAGGGGTTAGAGCCATTTTCTTACTACGCTTTTAACGTCCCTGATTGGCAAAATACAAAGGAAATTGGGTTATCAATTAATGCGAAAGTTACGGAATCATTCCTGTTGGGGGATTCGGACTTGTTGTATTCATTTGAAAATCCTGGCTTGAACTATTCGGGGATTCGCACGACATTTTCACTGCTGCTGTTCATCGGATTATTGCTTGCAGCCGTTTTCTTCCTGGCCGCCGGAAGCTTCATTTATTTCAGGCTGTATACTTCACTTGAACGTGATCGTAAACAATTCGACGTGCTGCGGCGCATGGGAATCACAGATCGCGAAATTAAGAAAATCGTCAACCGACAATTAATCCCACAGTTTTTCTTCCCATGGAGTGTCGCGTTGGTCCATAGTTCGTTCGCTTTTCTAACCCTACAGGTGATCTGGGATGCGCTTGCCGAAATTTCCATTGTAAAAGAATTGGTTCTCGTTCTGGTAGGCTTCACACTTATGCAACTGGCTTATTTCTATTTAATTCGCTGGCGCTACTTGGCACATATAAAAGCACAGGGATGAAGTTGAGTTTTTTATTTTTTGATAAATTATTTTGTCTAGCTCCGCCAGCCCGTCTTATGCCTGTCGCATCTTAACGGCTGCTGGAGCTTTTCGAGTGTCTAGCTGCAGCGCCTAGGGGCTCGGGTCATAAGCCAGCTTGGCTGTGCGGGAAGGCACCGCGTCGCCAATCCGTCTTATGCCTGTCGCATCTTAACGGCTGCTGGAGCTTTTCGAGTGTCTAGCTGCAGCGCCTAGGGGCTCGGGTCATAAGCCAGCTTGGCTGTGCGGGAAGGCACCGCGTCGCCAATCCGTCTTATGCCTGTCGCCCCTGAACAGGCGCTTCCGCTTTTTGAGTGTCTAGCTTCAGCGGCCAGATGCTCGGGTCGCTTCGGTCTTGAAGTGAATGGCAAAGAGCGCCATTCTCTTCAAGCCCTCCAGCGCCTGTCGCATCTAAACGGCCGCTTCCGCTTTTCGTGGATTGATTTGTCTGAACTTTTCTTATATAATGATTATGACAGGGGAATGAATGGTCATTCATTTAATTGAAAGGGGATGAAAGTATGAATTTAGTTACACGTGTGCGCGAAACTGCAATGACACAGCCTGAAAAAGCGGCTTATCACTTCATGGGGAAAGATACTTCATATGCAGAATTCGATCAATCCGTGTCCATGTTCGCATCTGCGCTTCAAGGACTTGGCATCGAAAAAGGGGATCATGTTGCATTTCTTCTAGGCAATACACCACATTTCCTAATTTCGCTCTACGCAACAATGCGAATCGGTGCTACGGCGATTCCCGTCAATCCGATTTACACGCCAGACGAAATTTCTTATATCTTACACAATAGTGACGCCAAAGCAGTCATTGCGCTTGACCTTCTGCTGCCACTTGTTGAGCAGGCGGCCGGAGTATTCCCGACTGTTGCGCATTATGTAATCTGTGAAACGGTTTCAGAAACACCAGCGAATATTGCATTATTGCCGGAAGCAGTGAAGTCGAAAGTTCGTTCATTCTCACAGCTCATTGCAACAGGTGCACCAAACCTTGAGCCCGTTTCTGTTGATGAAAATGAAACCGCTATCATCCTTTATACATCAGGTACAACAGGTCACCCGAAAGGCGCGATGCTGACACATGGAAACTTGTACTCGAACGCACGCGACGTTGCGGATTACCTCGATTTCTCGGAAAACGACCGCGTTGTCGCTACGCTTCCGGTATTCCACGTCTTTGCACTGACAGTTGTCGTCAACGCGCCACTTGTGAAGGGAGCTACAATTTTGCTAGTTCCGCGCTTCAATCCAGCGGAAATTTTCAATATCGTGAAGGAACAAAAAGCTACAATCTTTGCGGCTGTACCGACAATGTACAACTTCCTTTATCAGTATCCGGAAGGCAATCCGTCTGATTTCGAGACCGTAAGGACGACAATATCCGGTGGATCCGCGTTGCCGGTTGCATTGCTTCACAATTTTGAAGAGAAATTCAATGTGAGGATTTCAGAAGGATACGGATTATCTGAAGCATCACCCGTAACATGTTTTAACCCGCATGACCGTGAGCGTATTCCAGGCTCAATTGGGACAAATATCGTCAACGTTGAAAACAAAGTCGTCGATGAGCTAGGCAATGAAGTCGCGGATGGCGAAGTCGGCGAATTAATTGTGCGCGGACCAAACGTGATGAAAGGCTATTATAAAATGCCCGAAGAAACGGAGTCCGCTATCCGCGACGGATGGTTGTATACAGGGGATATGGCTAAACGTGATGCCAATGGCTACTTCTACATCGTTGACCGTAAGAAGGACCTCGTTATCGTAGGCGGATACAACGTCTATCCACGTGAAGTCGAAGAAGTATTATTCACTCACCGTGATATCGTAGAGGCAGCGGTGATTGGCTTGCCAAATCCAGATTTCGGCGAAGCGGTTCATGCGTTTGTTGTATTGAAAGAAGGCGTCAAACCTGACCAAGCATCGCTAATTGCATTCTGCGCGGCCCGTCTAGCGAAGTATAAAATACCGAAACAAATCGAATTTTTAGATGAACTGCCGAAAAACACAACCGGTAAAATACTAAGGCGTTCACTGAAAGACCAAGTGAGACTGTAAATGATGGAGCCTTCTCGAAGTTATATGGAAGCCACTTAAAAACGTACATTTACCTAAATTAAAGCGACGACATTGTGTTCGATTTTGAACGAAATGTCGTCGCTTTCTTTCTTGTAGAAGTTTGATAATGCACCTTCTTAAATAGACCACAAAGCGCCGAAGTGCTATTAGCAGGAAATTTAATTCATTTCATGTATCAAGACTTTTTCAGTAGTTGCTTCTGTCATCGCTTCGCTCATTACATGAATTACAGCGATTTCGCCCTGAACGTTTCTGTTCTGAATCCGTGCGGGTGCTGTTCAGACGTTGGCGACCGCAGGCAGGGCGTCGATTATTCAACTTGCGCTGTCTGTCGCGATACGCCTGTTGATACATAGAGTTGTCATCCTCTTCGTGAAAGTGTGACATGAGTAAACCTCCTTCCCGGGTAGTTGAGAAAGGAGGTTTAATCGATTATGGCTTATTGCAAAATCCTTCTCTTACCTTAACGTACGCAGTTGTACCAAAGGGGGAGGAGACAAATGCGTACACTCAAAAAATACTTATGCGTGGAGAGAGTAAACGGATTTGTATTAAATCGGAGTCTTATAAGTAACCAGCTAAGTCTCACTACACTGTTCTTAGTATTTGTTCTTGCTCCTATAATTCCTGCGGTTTCTGGTATCCTTGCTAGAAGTGGTTTGATAGCGTGAATTCCGGCGATATTTGTCTACGTTTCTTTGTTTATCACGAGGATCCTGCGCCATTAAGTTATCTAACCCCACGCGATCTATTTTACGCTTCACTTTTTGTATTTCATCTTCAAAAAATAGTGACATGTCCACCCTCCTTTCATGCTTATTGAGTGAAAGGAGATAGAGGCAATGGTCAATTTACACCTTAAACTTCTTGCGTATTCCTCTCTTCTTACAGTACGTGGTTGTACCAACAAGAGTAGAGACGAATGCGTATACTTTTAAAGTAAATATTATTTTGGAGGAATGTAATTCTAACGTACTCTTAATTCGCAATGAAAATCATTGTCAACTACAATAGAGAAGGGTAAGTATATTGCATTAAAGACGTCGGCCTAAAAGTGGGTTGACTTTTTTTATTGTCTATTAAATGCAGATTCTTGAATTTGTAGCAATAAGTTTGCCCTTTTAAAACCATACTGAATGAAGAGGTGAGAAAGATGTATAAATTGTTATCACATAATGACCTAGATGGCGTCGGATGCGGTATTTTAGCAAAGCTTGCTTTTGGTAAGCAAGTAAAAGTTCGCTACAATTCCGTTTCTGGGCTCGATCGTGAAGTTGAGGGGTTTCTTGAAAACAATGATTTAGAAATGGGTTTGTTCATCACGGATTTATCCGTTAATGAGGAAAATGAAAAAAAGCTAGATGTCTTTTACAAAAATGGCGGGAAAGTACTCCTGTTAGACCACCACAAAACGGCTCTGTCTTTTAACGAGTATGAGTGGGGACGAGTGATTGTTGAGGATGAAGATGGAAAATTAACATCTGCGACATCTTTGTTTTACGATTATCTGGTGACGCAACAACTATTAGATCCCACAAACGCTGTAGCTGAATTTGTTGAGCTCGTTAGGCAGTACGATACGTGGGAATGGGAGAAAAATGAAAACCATCAAGCGCAGCGACTGAATGCTCTTTTCTATCTAATAACGATTGAGGAATTTGAAGAGAAAATGATAGAACGGCTAACAACTAGTGAACAATTCCAGTTTGACGCGTTTGAAATTAAATTACTGGATATGGAAGACAATAAAATTGAACGATACATCCGTCGAAAACGCCGAGAACTCGTTCAGACGCAAACGGATGGCCTTTATGCAGGCATCGTTTACGCGGAATCGTATCACTCTGAGCTTGGCAATGAACTTGGCAAAGAATACCCGCATCTGGATTATATCGCGATATTAAATGTTGGTGGAAAACGAGTAAGTTTCCGAACAATCCATAACCATGTTGACGTGTCTGAGGTAGCAGGCTCTTTTGGAGGCGGCGGACACGCAAAAGCATCCGGCTGCTCTTTAACCAAAGAAGCTTATCAACTTTTTGTAGCAGAAACATTTCACTTGGATAGATTACGTGAGGATTCGAAAGGGAATCGCCATAACCTGAAAAGGTCATCGTACGGCTCACTTTATCAAAACAGGCAGAAAGAACTCTTTCTTCTGTATCCCATCAATGAGACAGAGTGGGCGATTGAAGAGACAACTTTTTCAAGTTTTGAAGAAGGAGAAAATCACTTGAAAAGGAACCAAGAAGCTTGGCTTGTCCAAGATGATGTGTTCGTGAGCTATCTAATGGAACGAGCAAGAAAATAAATTCCAACATAAAACCCTTTCCGCAAATGGAAAGGGTTTTACGTTTTATTCGGTGGAACTCTAAATACCTTAGTTGATAGGTATTTAATACCTGCGATTCCTTAATTGCAGCAATTACGTTTTCTTCTACCAGTAAGTCCTTGATTCCTAGAAGTACGTCTTTGATTCCTAGAAGTACATCGCTTTCTAGAAGTACGTCTTTGGTTCCTAGAAGTACATCTTTGATTCCTAGAAGTACGTCTTTGGTTCCTAGAAGTACATCTTTGATTCCTAGAAGTGCGTCGCTTTCTAGAAGTACGTCGTTTTCTACTAGTAAATCGTTGGTTAAAGAGATTGCCTCTTTGCGCAGCCAAAATCTTTTCATCTGCAAAAGTACGCATGTTTCTGACGGTTCGCCTGCGAGACGTGCACCGTTTTCTGCTAGTACGATTTTGGTTCCTAGTATCGCGCGTGCCTCTGACAGTTCGTCTGCGAGATGTGCACCGTTTTCTGCTAGTACGATTTTGGTTCCTAGTATCGCGCGTGCCTCTGACAGTTCGCCTGCGAGAAGTGCATCGTTTTCTGCTAGTACGGTTTTGGTTCCTAGTATCGCGCGTGCCTCTGACGGTTCGCCTGCGAGACGTGCACCGTTTTCTGCTAGTACGGTTTTGGTTCATTTTATCGCGCGTGCCTCTGACAGTTCGTCTGCGAGACGTGCACCGTTTTCTGCTAGTACGGTTTTGGTTCATTTTATCGCGCGTGCCTCTGACAGTTCGTCTGTGAGATGTGCATCGTTTTCTGCTAGTACGGTTTTGGTTCATTTTATCGCGCGTGCCTCTGACAGTTCGTCTGCGAGATGTGCATCGTTTTCTGCTAGTGCGGTTTTGGTTCATTTTATCGCGCGTGCCTCTGACAGTTCGTCTGCGAGACGTGCATCGTTTTCTGCTAGTACGGTTTTGGTTCCTAGTATCGCGCGTGCCTCTGACAGTTCGCCTGCGAGACGTGCATCGTTTTCTGCTAGTACGGTTTTGGTTCCGTGTATCGCGTGTGCCTCTGACGGTTCGTCTGCGAGACGTGCATCGTTTTCTGCTAGTTCGCCGTTGTTTCCTAGTATCGCGCGTGTCTCTGACAGTTCGATGTTTGTTGCTACGAGGATCTTGATACATGAAATCATCTAACCCCAAGCGATCAGCTTTTTCAACCGCTCTTTCTATTTCATTCGAATAAAATATTGACATATCTATACCTCCCTTCTTCTTTGTTTTGAGAAAGGGAATCGAAATGGCTCTTGATTGAAACATTTCGGATTTGTAGTAATTTCCTTCTCTCCCCTCAAGGTACGTCAGTGAATCGAAAGGGATAGAGTCAAGTGCGTATAAGGTTAAAATAATTATTCTTTACATAGGAAACATCTTTGATATCCCTTCATAGGAATAGGGTAACGATGAAGGGAAAGGATTCGCATGAAGAAGGATATGAAACTACCTGAATACCGGCTTTTTATTCACCCTCTCGAATTAAGTGAAATTCGTAAAGACATTTGGATTGATGATCCAGTTCAAGCAAAGCTCACGATTAACGAGAAAAAGTTAGATATTGATATTGCATACCGTGGATCCCATATTCGTGGATTTCCCAAAAAATCATTTCAAGTCACTTTTTATAAACCGGCGCTGTATCGAAATACAAAGACCATCCATTTAAACGCAGAATATAAGGATCCATCACTGCTAAGAAATAAATTGTCTTTTGATTTTTTCAATGAAATTGGTTGTCTCTCTCCAAAGTCTCAATTTGTGTTTTTGAAGATAAATGGTAAAAACGAAGGGCTCTATCTGGAACTAGAGTCAGTGGATGAACACTTCCTCTCGAATCGGAAATTACCTTTAGGGCCTATTTTTTATGCAGTGAATGGGGATGCCAATTTTTCATTAATGAGTGATCTTGATAAAGAAGTAAAAAAGTCTCTCGCGTTTGGTTATGAATTAAAATGGGGAACAGCGCAGGATGAACAAACAGTACACGATATGATATTGAAGATTAATACGATTCCGAGGGAAGAATTTGAAAGTGAAATAGTTAATTATGTGAATGTTGAGAAGTATCTTTGCTGGTTAGCTGGCGTCGTATTTACCCAAAACTTTGATGGCTTTGTTCATAACTATGCACTTTACCAGAACGGAGAATCGGGGTTATTTGAAGTCATACCTTGGGATTATGATGCAACATGGGGCAGGGATGTTAACGGGGAAGTGATGGAGGAGGATTATTTAAGGATAGAAGGCTTCAATACACTAACCGCGCGAATTCTCGATGTGAAAACATTTCGAGATCGCTATAAGAATAAATTAGAAGAAATTTTGAGCAACCAGTTTACTGTGGAAAATTTGAAGCCGAAAATAGATAGTATGCATGCATTGATTAGGCCGTATCTATTGAAAGATCCATATAAGAAAGACAGTATCGCTATTTTTGATAAGGAGCCTGCTTATATCATCGATTTTATTGAAGCACGGGCGGCCTATATTAAGGGTCAATTGGCGGGATTCAAGTAGGCAGGTAGTGTTTTAAGGTGCGATTTCCTTCAATCCCGTTGATTTCCGTTCCGAGCGGACGCTTTCCGCGGGCACGGCTTCAGCCTCCTCGTCACTGCGTTCCTGCGGGGTCTTCCGCTCGCGCTGTTCCCACTGGAGTCGCCGCTCTCCACTACAATCAACTAGTTCTTACACTTGTTGGCCTCCTGCATTTATCACAAAAGGCGAGTTTCCGTTTAATTTCTAACGGGAACTCGCCTACTCGTCTAGATTTAATCTGCCGAATAAAAGGAAACCTGTTACGGATGTCGAAATAAGTAGTTATAGATTACATAAGGGGGAATTGCAATGGAGAAACGTAGATTACAAGTGGATGATTTGTTCAAATTGTACTCTGTCACGAATCCGCGGATCGCACCGGATGGTAAGGAAGCGGTATTCGTGAAAACGCATATTGACGAAGCGGATAATAAATATATATCGAATTTATTTCACGTCAATCTTACTTCAAATGAAATCACTAAGTGGACGCACGGAAAAGAAAGTGTTTCCTCGCCAGAATGGTCTGCCGATGGAAAACAAATTGCTTTTTTATCGGACCGCGAAGAGAAGAACCAGGTGTTTATTCTGCAGGCACGAGGCGGGGAAGCGCAGAAACTGACGTCTTTTGAAAATGGGGTTTCCAGTTTCCTATGGTCGCCTTGTGGGAAAAAAATATGGGTCAATGCAGCCGTTAAAGAAGGCAAGTCGTTTACGGATAAAGAAGAGAAGGACGAAAAGAAAAAGCCGGAACCGTACCGTGTCACGAAGATGAAATACCAGATGGACGGAGCAGGTCTTCTGCCGCAGGATTCGTTCAATCAAATCGGCGTCGTCGATATCGAGACGCAAGAAGTAACTCAGTTCACGGAAGGCAATCATCAGTATGGCCTTCAAGCCGTATCGCATGACGGCAAGAAACTTGTAATCGGTGTCAATCGAACAGAAAATCAGGATTTTGATTTCAGGCAGCCGCTATTACTTGTCGACGTTGAAACGAAAGAAGAAACGGTTCTGGTGGATGAAGAAGGCTTTTTTGGCGGGGCGGCGTTTTCACACGACGACCGTTATATCGCATTCATAGGCGCGGATAACAAATTCTATAATGCGACCCATGCAGATCTTTTCATTTATGACACGGAAGATGGCACGCGAATGAATTACACGGAGAGTCTCGACGCACCAATCGGAGATGCTGTAGCTGCGGATCATCAGCAAGGCTCGGGCGCTCCAGCGGTAGTTTGGACGCAACATAACCAGTTGTATTTCCAATTATCGACGATGGGCGATGTCCGTTTGTACTTTGCATCGCTTGAAGGGGAATTGTACCCAGCAACAACTGAAAATGAGCATATTTACGGATATGATTTATCGGTAAACGGCGAGTTTGCACTCGTTGCTGTCAGTAATGCTGTCAATCCGGGAGAATTGTACAAGCAAATGATTGTGTCAGGTGAACGGGAAGAACTCACTTCATTTAACAGTGCGTATTTGAAGGAAGTTGAACTTATTGAACCCGAAGCAATCGTCTATAAAAGCGTGACAAACTGGGACGTGCATGGCTGGCTCATGAAACCATCGGGCTACGTCGAAGGTGAAAAATACCCGCTTATCGTAGAAATTCATGGCGGTCCACACGCAATGTATGGAAATACGTTTTTGCATGAGATGCAACTGTTAGCAGCACAAGGATACGGCGTTCTATACGTCAATCCACGTGGTAGTCATGGCTACAGCCAGGAATTTGTGGACGCGGTACGTGGCGATTATGGTGGCGGGGATTACGAAGATATTATGGCTGGACTCGATTATGTCATTGAGGAGAATGACTGGATTGACACAGATCGTCTTGGCGTAACAGGCGGCAGCTACGGCGGCTTCATGACGAACTGGATTGTCGGTCAAACGGATCGATTCAAGGCGGCGGTTACACAACGCTCGATTTCGAACTGGATCAGTTTCTTCGGCGTCTCTGATGTCGGTTACTATTTGTGTGATTGGCAAATTGGCGCAGATATGACTGACGTGGAAAAGTTATGGGAGCATTCGCCGCTGAAATATGCTAAAAACATTGAGACACCATTGTTAATCCTTCATTCTGAAAAAGATTACCGTTGCCCAATCGAACAGGCGGAGCAGCTATACATTACATTGAAAAGCATGGGGAAAGAAACGGAATTCGTCCGTTTCCCAGATGCTGATCATAACTTATCGCGCACCGGCACACCGAACTTGCGCATTGCAAGGTTGGATGAAATCACGGGCTGGTTCGCGAAATATTTATAATGGAGCCGGAGGAATCTGATTGAGTTACACAAAAGATGGAGTTACAATACGACCCATGCAAGAACAAGATTTACAGCGCATGTGGGAACTCAGTTTTAAAGAGGAAAACCCCGAATGGAAAAAGTGGGACGCGCCTTATTACGAACATAAGACTATGACATATGAGGCATTTCTGAAAGGTAGCGACGAAATTGTGGACCAAGATGATTGCTGGGGCATCGAAGTTAATGGCGAATTAATCGGCATGGTTAGCTATTACTGGGAGCATAAACCGTCCCTTTGGCTAGAGATGGGAATCCTCATTTACGAACCAAAATATTGGAGCGGGGGCTATGGCACGACAGTACTAACGCTTTGGATTGAGCATTTATTCCATGAAATGCCGCTGGTTCGTGTCGGATATACAACGTGGTCAGGCAACAAACGAATGATTCAAGTCGGCGCGAAACTCGGCATGATGATGGAAGCACGTATACGAAAAGTCCGTTATTGGAATGGGACGTATTATGATTCCATTCGGATGGGCATTCTCCGTGAAGAATGGGCGGCTAGGCGATTATCGGTGGTTAGAGACAAGTGAAATAATGATTATAGTGTTAAAACAGCCATTCCGTAGATGCGGGGTGGCTGTTTTTGAACGGTTTGGGGGGATTAATGGGCGTTCGTCGTAGTTTATTGGGCGGTTTGAGAGAGTTAATGGGCGTTCGTCGTAGTTTATTGAGCGGTTTGAGAGAGTTAATGGGCGGTCGTTGGAGCTTGTTGAGCGGTTAGGGAGAGTTAACGGTCGGTCGTCGGAGTTTATTGAGCGGTTAGGGCTAGTAAACGGGCGGTCATCCGTGATATACGGGCGCTCGCGTTGGCACCTAAGAAGTAATTAGGCGTTTCCACTTTAGGTCGTTTAGCAGGCGATAAGAAAGCAAAGCAATGGTATGATTGATGGAAAATAGTGGACAAAATTATGTTGGCGAAACATATTAATCTGCTACTGGAGCGTGAAAAAATGGCTTTATATAATGTTATGGAACAAGTCGTACACGATGTGCTGATGCAGTATAAAGACCAACTGCAACTGGTATGTCAGTGCGAACGGTGCTTGGATGATATCATGGCAATCGCGCTTAACGAATTGCCGCCGCGCTATATTGCAAACGGGGATTATGGGCCCTACGTCAGAGCTGAGCATGTTGCAGATCGCCAAGGGGCTACAAATATTATACTCATTGTCACCAAAGCGGCTACACAAGTGTCAAAAGATCCTCGCTGTCCGACGATGAAACCCGTTATTCCACCGACTATCGCTTAATGGGATAGTCTATATTACACATCGTCGATTGGAGGGGAAGGCGAATGGACATTTCACAAATTAGTATTTTAGCAATCATACTTGCTGTCGTAGCAAATATGATAATCGGGGCTTTATGGTATTCACCATTACTCTTTGCAAATATATGGATGAAGACGCTTGGGAAAACGCGTGAGGAATTATCAGCGAGTAACCCAAATATCGGATACGGACTGACCACACTTGCCGGCATTATTACTGCAATCATCCTATCTCTTTTCATCTCGATGCTTGGGACGGTTACAGTTGGCGGAGGAGCTTTAATTGGATTTTTAGCGGGAGCTGGAATCGCAAGTGCGCGGGAATTGTCGCCTACATTTTTTGAAGGAAGAAAATATACACTCTTTCTCATCAGTGCAGGGTATCATAGTGTTTCGTTAACAGTGATGGGCATGATAATCGCATTTTTTATGAAATAAAAAGGAGAAGGCGTGTTTGCCTTCTCCTTTGTTCATTTACCTTTAAATTGAGGCTTGCGTTTCTCCCCAAATGCATTCAGCGCTTCAACCCGATCATCTGTTGGAATCGTAAGTTCATACGCCTTGCGTTCAAGAGCAAGTCCAGTCTGTAAATCCACATTCATGCCGTTCTTCACCGCGAATTTCGCTTGTTGCAACGCAATCGGGCCATTTGCTAGAATTGAATCTGCAAAGTCAGCGGTTTCTTGGACAAGATTTTCCGGTGTTGTAATGCGAGTAAGCATTCCATAACCAAGCGCTTCTTCAGCCGTTAGTCTCCGAGCCGTTAAAATCAGTTCAAGCGCTTTTGATTCGCCTATTAACCTAGGCAGACGCTGCGTTCCACCTGCACCAGGAATAATCGCTAGACTCGTTTCCGTCAGCCCCATAAGCGCAGTATCAGCTGCAATTCGGAAATCACAAGCAAGCGCAAGTTCCATTCCGCCTCCAAATGCAAAGCCGTTCATCATCGCGATGGTAGGTTGCGGCAAGTTTTCAATTGCCGAAAATACCTCGCCAATTTTGTAGAGGTTACGTTTTACATGCAGATCCGGAAGTGTTTTTCTCTCCTTCAAATCAGCCCCCACACTGAAAGAACGGTCGCCCGCACCCGTAAATACAACAACGCGGATGTCCGGATTAATGCGAATCGACTCTGTAACTTGACCAAGTTCAATTAGCATGTCGTAATTAAATGCATTCAACTCGCCTGGACGATCAAGCGTCACAAAAGCAAGATTACCTTTTTGCTCATAACGGATTGCTTCCATATAAATATCTCCTTTGACTTTAACGTTCTATAACTAGAATATACCATTATTCATAGGGGGTTGCGAATGTGAATAAATTCATTAATTTGTAAATAGATTTGTAAGATTATGAAATTTTGCTATACTAGTACAAATGGGGTGGGTAAAATGACAGGCTCGAATGTATTTGTTGGCAGACAACCAATATTGGATCGAAATGGGGATATTTATGCATATGAACTGCTATATCGAAACAGCTATAATAATTTTTATCCTGATGTAGATCCTAAAAAAGCGACAATAGGATTACTCGTCAATACATTCCTGACAATCGGTGTCAAAAAAGTATCGGAGAATAGTTTGTCATTTATCAATTTTACGGGTGAATTACTCGCCCAGGATATTTTTCTATCTTTAAATCCGGACAATGTCGTTATCGAAGTCTTGGAAAACGTAGCAATTACTCCATCACTTTTAACTAGACTTCGATCGTTGAAAGAGGATGGTTTTAAGATTGCCCTGGACGACTTTATATTACAACCTCAATATCGCGTACATCGTGATCTATTCAAGATAGTTGATTTCATCAAAGTGGATTACTTGGCAACAACCCTAATTGAAAGGAAGGAGATAGCCGATTTTATCCAAAAATATCCTGAAATCGTACTGATTGCCGAAAAAATTGAAACCGAAGAACAGTTTGCAACTGCAAAAGCGACAGGCTATGCGCTTTTTCAAGGCTATTTCTTCGCCAAGCCTGAAATTATTACAGGTGTTGAAATCCCGTCAAACGCTACATTGCATTTTCAAATTATGGAGCGCCTTTATCAGCAATCCCCTGACGTGAATGAAATAACTGAACTGATCATGCATGATATTTCACTTTCCTACAAACTGCTAAGGATAATTAATACATACGCATTTGGCGTTCCAAAACAGATTGCTTCTATCAAACAAGCCATTGTTCTGATAGGTCTTCGTGAAACAAACAGATGGATACAAGTTCTTGCTATGCGTGAGATAGGGGAAGGTGAAGGGAATGGCAGAGCAAAAGCACTTGCTGAATACTCACTGACACGGGCTAAAATGGCCGAACTTCTAGCTAAACAAAATGGGCAGAAAAACCCTGAACAGTATTTCCTGACAGGCATGTTTTCCTTAATTGATGTCATTTTGAAACGGAGCTGGGACGCAATCTTCCAACTCATTCCACTGTCCGACAAAGTAGTGTCTACTTTAAGGGGAGAACCAACGGAAATTACACCTTATCTTGAACTAACCATCGCGGTTGAAAAGTTCGACTGGGACACAATTGAATATTTGTCGAAGAAAATGGAGATTTCACAAACGGAATTGAGCAGAATCACTTTAGAGGCACATCGCTGGGTACAGCAAATCGAATGAAAATGGATTGCTCTCTTTAATAAAAAAGGAGAGGGTGTTATTTGTTTCAATAGAAACTAGCTATATATATATCAAATAAATACATTTGAAAACCAATCAATAGCGTTTAACAACAGCTTCCAATTCATAGAATGAATCAGAAATTCCGCTAATGCCGCTTTGGCGCTTTGTGGATGCCTCTCGCGATAAGCTGGAAAGAAGATCAGGGAGGGATAGAACTGCATCCCTCCATCGGTCTTATCGCTTCGGCTACCACGAAGACGCACCTGCGCTAGATGGTTCGTGTTAGAAGGCGCATTTAGCTATCGGGGATTAAACCTGCAACCTATCTAATACACTACTATTTAGGTTGCAATATCGAGTACTGCACATAAACTGAGCTAATGTGTATAACAGCAGTATCAATACATGGAACGAATCAGAAATCCTGCTAACACCGCTCCAGCGCTTTGTGGATGCCTCCCGCGATAAGCCAGAAAGAAGACCGCTTTCAGTCTTATCGCTTCGGCTACCACTAAGTCGCGCCTTCGCTAGAGAATCTATTATAGAAAGCGCATTTCATTATCAGGGTTTAGTTCTCCAACCTATATTGCGTCTTTCTTGAACTAAATCAGTATCAAATAGGAATTACATTATAATCTCAGCCTTTACATCTCCAAATCACTTTCAATAATGTACACTCCAGCGCAGGCGCGGCAAAGGGGTAGCCGAAGCCGTGAGACTGGATGCGAAGCGCCAATCCAGGCTCATGGCCAGAGGCATCCCCAAAGCGCCAAGCGGATTCTAAGGAAATCCTCAATTAATCTAGCTCCCCACACTTACTCATTCCCATTTCACCACAATTTAGGTAGAATAGAAGCAGGAGTTGAGCGGAATTTGAAAACAGCAATTGTTACAGATAGTACGGCATATCTACCTGCAAGTTTAATGAAAGAACTGGACATTCGGATGATACCGCTGACAGTCACACTGGGCGGTACTGTGTTCGATGAAGAAATTGACATCAACTCAACCGATTTTTATGATAAAGTGCGCGGGGATGGGCCGCTGCCAAAGACATCACAGCCGCCCATCGGCAAATTCGTAGAACTGTTCGAATCGCTAAAGAGTACACATGACGCGGTTATTTCCATCCATTTATCCAGCGGGATTAGCGGAACATACGCAGGTGCGGGACAAGCCGGTGACATGGTGGAAGGCATTGAGATATACACATTCGATTCGGAAATTTCGACCCACATGCAAGGGTTTTACGTTATTCGCGCCGCGGAACTTGCGCAAGAAGGTGCATCACCGGAAGACATCATCTCCGAGCTCAATGAAATGAAACAGACAATGCGCGCTTATTTCATGGTGGACGACCTGACACATCTGCAACGCGGCGGCAGATTATCCGCTGCGCAAGCATTGATTGGCGGACTTCTTCAAGTAAAACCACTGCTTCATTTCCAAGAAAAAGTGATCGTTCCATTTGAAAAAATACGCACTCGTAAAAAAGCGATGAAACGAATTGTTGATTTGCTAGCGGAAGACGCAGCAATTTTGCCACTCCAGGCGGCAATCATCCATGCCAATCGTCCAGAAGACGCTGAAGTCTGGCTAGCTGAACTTTCGCAGCGGTTACCGAATGTTGAGTTCACGATTAGTCATTTTGGACCTGTCATCGGCACACATCTAGGGGAAGCATCCATGGGACTCGGATGGGTCAAACGACGAACAAGTTAAGCTTGGTTCAGGCACGTCTAAAAGTGCCGAAGCAAACAGATAGTCCAAAATAAGGGAGGTGTTGCGGATGACAAATACATTCGATCCGTCAGTTAGGGATTTCCTAGCTGGCCGTATTTGGCTCCGTCTGCACACTCCTTTTTCAATTGAATTAATCGACGCACACATCAATTCAGCGCACATTAAAACCATCCAAGGCATCAAAACCACCAAGACATACAAGCGTTTTTCACATCACTTTTGCAATCGATGTGAAAACACCACACAATCACGCTTCACAACATTTGACTGCGCCAAATGCCTTGGTCCGTGCACGTATTGTAGGCACTGTCTGAAAATGGGACGTGTTTCAACATGCACAGAACTCGTTGTCTGGAACGCAGAACCACCGATTTATCCGACAAACCATACGCTCGCATGGCTTGGAACCTTAACACCCGCACAACAGAAAGCCTCCCTAGAACTAACAAAAAGCACAACAGAACGAATCCCGCATCTCATCCATGCCGTCTGCGGATCAGGAAAAACAGAAATTCTGTTTGAACCAATTCACAAACTGCTTATAGAAGGCAAACGAGTATGCATCGCAGCACCGCGCGTCGACGTCATACTCGAGCTCGAACCGCGTCTACGCACAGCCTTTCCGCGTACCGCAATCGAAGCGTTATATGGCGGCGCTGAAGCAAAGACCGATTCCGCACAACTGATCCTTGCGACAACCCATCAGCTATATCGATTCCGTCATGCCTTCGATGCCATTTTCGTCGATGAAGCAGATGCCTTTCCCTACACAGCTGAAGAAACCTTACGACGTGCCGTTCGAAAAGCGGCGAAACCAGATGCACCCGTTCATTTCGTCACAGCGACACCGTCTGATAAATTACTTGCGGACATCAAACGAACCGGGGCTGTTTCAACCATCAACCGTAGATACCACGGACATCCGCTACCCACGCCGCGGTATGACTCTCTGTGGAATTACACAAAACACATTCAAAAAGGGATCTTGCCGAAGAAACTTGCTGTCTGGACGAAAGAGCGACTTCTAAGGAATGAACCCTTTCTCATTTTCTTTCATCACATAGGACTCATGGAAGAAGCGGAGCCTTTATTCAAAATGCTAGATGCACGCATTCATGCGGTCCACGCGTCGCATCCCGATCGGAAAGAACATGTCCAAGCACTGCGCGATAAAAAAGTTCCGGGACTTCTGACAACCACGATTCTTGAACGGGGCATTACCATTCCAAACGTCCAAGTCGCCGTCGTCGGTGCAGAGCAGCTGATTTTCAACAAAGGCGCGCTAATCCAAATCGGTGGTCGCGTCGGACGTTCCGTAAACCATCCATCAGGCGATTTTGTATTATTTCACCACGGCGTTACGTACGCAATGGACGAAGCGAAAAATGAAATTGACTTGCTCAATAAAGGAGGCGTCCGCACGTGAACGATTGCCTTCTCTGTCAAACACCAATTGCGATAGCGCCATCCTGGAAAGCGCTTGTTGGACTGCAAAAACAAATGGATATCTGCCAAAACTGTTCAAAAAAGTTCAAACGTGCCGACATAAAGGAAGTAGACAATTTACTCAGCCAAATCACATCGCTCTATACCTATAACGAAGCGATGCGGGAATACCTGCACCAATACAAATTCCTTCAAGACATTGCATTATCAACCGTCTTTGCGAATGAACTGCGCACCCATTTAAAAGGTGAGGTAGCAATTGTTCCAATTCCGATGCATCCGGAAAAAAAGATTCAACGGACATTCGCTCATGTCGATGAATTGCTAAAAAGCGCACGCATTCCGTTTACGCATCTTTTAGAAAAAACGAATACAGAGGCAATGGGAAAGAAATCGAAAGAACAGCGCCTTGCGATGGACCCTATATTTACATTAATACCTGGAATTACAGTTCCACCGGGTACGTATATTGTAGTGGATGATATTTATACGACCGGCACAACGCTCCGTCATGCGGCAACCGTCTTAAAAGAGGCAGGTGCAACGCGTGTCGAAGCGCTAACACTTATCCGTGCTGAACGATGAATAGATAGGAGATAGACTATATGGCAGAACTACGAGATTGTCCTAAATGTGGCGGCTTTTTCAACTATACGGGCCTGCGTGACGTTTGCGCGAAGTGCGCCGCGAGCGAAGAAAAAATGTATGAGGAAGTATCCCGCTTTTTAAGAAGACGTGAAAACCGGGCGGCGACCATCGAACGCATCGTTGAAGTGACTGGCGTGACGGAAACTTTGCTTCACCAATGGGTAAGAAAAGGCCGACTCCAACCCGCATTATTTCCGAATCTCGGATATCCATGCGATAATTGTGGCAAGCTGACAAGCGCAGGGAAATTATGCGCGAGCTGTACAGCGGACCTTAAAAATGACCTAAGAACGTTTGATGCTGCGCTGGAATTCAGAGAAGCCGTCGACGCAAATGACAAAGCAACGTACCATGTAAACCGTGATCGGAAATAGGTAAAAGTCCGGCAGTTTTGAACTGGCCGGATTTTTCATACGATTCCTAGCTACAACGCCTAAGGGCTCGGGTCATAAGCCCTTAACCAAGGCGCTTTCGCTTTTTTATGATATACCCTAAACGTTCACAAATTTATGCCGAAATAAAGAGAGAAGAGGTCCATACACTATATAAAAACTAAACGAAAGGGACGATAGCCGATGAAAATTCAAAAATTTACACCACCAGTTATTAATCCGTACAAAACAAACCAGCTAAAAGCGGAACAAACCGAGCAGAAAGCGAAGATGAAAACGGATAAACTCGAAATTTCATCAGAAGCAAAACAACTGTCGGAAGTTTCTTCATTCACCATTGGGCGTAATGAACGCGTTCAGGAACTAAAAGCACAAGTTCAAGCGGGCACGTACGAAGTGAAACCCGAGCAGCTTGCGAATAATTTGGTGAAGTACTTCAAACCGTAAAAAACTATGTAAATGAAAGCAGGAACATACATGTCTATCACAATAATTTTGGCGTCACTTGACAGCCTGGAAAAACTTCATAGAAGTCTGCTAAGGCTTGCATACGACAAAACCGGCTATATCAAGAGCGGGGACATGGAAAAACTCGACCAATTGTTGAAAGACGAGCAAGCCCACTTAGCTGCCATTGTTCAAATGGACAATCAGAGGCAACTTAATGTTGTAAAATACTTAACTGATCAAGGACGATCAGTGCCGCTTAATCCGACTGTTGCCGATTTACTCGACGCTGCACCGGAAGCGGACAAGAAAAGCCTTGAGGAGGCGAGGGAACGTCTCCTGCATGCGATTCATGACTTGAAATGGCAAAACGACCTCAATCAGAAGCTGACGTACCAGTCACTTCAGTTCGTGAATCTGTCGCTGGACATGGTCCGGCCGCGCCTAGATGCGGTTAACTACTCAAAACCCGAAATTAACGGAAGAAAAGTATCGAAAGAACAACCAACTTTCGATACAAATGCCTGAGGAGGTAAATGAATGTCTACATTTATGGGACTTGAGACAAGTAAACGCGGCTTGTTCACACAGCAATCCGCACTCTATACAACAGGACATAATATCAGTAATGCCAACACGCTCGGTTACTCACGTCAACGCGTCAACATGGAAGCAACAGGCGGATTCCCAGGCGTCGGTCTAAGCGCAGGAACAATGCCCGGATTCCTTGGAACAGGCGTTCAAGCAGGTTCCATTCAACGGATTCGTGACGGTTTCGTCGACGATCAATTCAGACAGGAATCCAACAAGCTTGGCTATTGGGATACCCAAACAAAAGCGATTGCTCAAATGGAAGACGTCATGAACGAGCCTTCCGCATACGGACTTCAGAAATCACTCAGTGAATTCTGGCAATCGCTGCAAGACCTCGCCGTCAATCCTGAAAACGGCGGTGCACGTGCAGTCGTCGTCCAGCGTGGTGAGGCGGTTGCAGACTCGTTCAACTACATGCACAGATCATTGACGGAAATCCAGACAAACCTAGGAAATGATATCGGTGTGTCAACAGGCCAAGTCAACTCGATCCTTAAACAAATTTCGGAGCTCAATGCGCAAATTAAGCAAGTCGAACCTAACGGCTATTTACCGAATGACCTATACGATGCAAGAGATGCACTGTTGGATGAACTATCTGGCTACTTCCCGATTGAAACGAAATATGAGGAATCAGGTGGTCGGGCTTTGGCGATTGCTGAAGGTTCAGTGACTGTTTCCATGAAAGTAAACGGGATATCTGTTGAGCTTGTTAAAGGTGACAAATTTGCAACTGTAGAAACGAACCCCAAACCACTAATAGAGGATACTACCAAGAGCAATCTACCAATCATTGGAATGAAAATCACGAAGATTGATGGAAATGAAGAGCTTGTTGGACATGCGAAATTACTAAATCTCGGAAAAATGAAATCGTTGATAAATTCATATGGTACGGATGATGGAAAAGGCATGTACCCGGGAATGCTTGCTGAGTTAAACAAAATGGCGGCAGCATTTTTGAAAGAGTTTAATACTACCCATTCTGCAGGCGAGCCACTTCCAACTAACCCACCTCTTGCTGCCAGAATAAAAGAAAATAACTTTTTTACAGGGGATTCCGCATCTACTATTGCTGTCAATGAAAAAATAATTGCCGACCCTGGTTTAATTAATGCCTCAGATAAGGTAAATGAAGAAGGTAACGGAAAAAAAGCACTTGAATTAGGAAACGTGCAGTTCAAGGCGATAATGGAAGATGGCTCAACCATCCAAACCTACTTCCAAGGCGTTATCGGCCAACTAGGCGTTGACGGCCAACAAGCCGAACGAATGACATTCAATACTCAAACGTTACTAGGAGCCGTCGAACACCGTCGTGCTTCCATCAGCTCCGTCTCACTGGACGAAGAAATGACAGACATGATCAGATTCCAACAAGCCTACAACGCATCCGCTCGCATGATCACCGTCGTCGACGAAACGCTCGACAAAATCATCAACGGTATGGGCCGAGTAGGAATGTAAGAAAGGAGCAACAACTAAATGCGTGTAACACAATCGATGCTATCCAATAATATGCTCCGGAATCTCTCCACGAGCTACAATAATATGGGCAAGGTACAGGAACAAATTAATACGGGCAAAAAAGTAAACCGCCCATCAGATGACCCCGTCGTCGCCATGAAAGGCATGGGCTACCGTATGCAAGTCGACAAAGTTGCTCAATTTCAACGTAACTTAGGGGAAGTGCATAATTACCTGGACAGCTCGGACGATGCACTCGATAAAGTCGGGCAAGCCATGCACCGTGCAAGGGAACTTGTTACAAGTGCAGCGAACGGAACAATGACAACAGAAGACAAAGCGAAGGTACAAAGTGAACTTGAACAGCTACAAATGCATATTCAAGACATGGCAAATACAAAAGTCGGGGATAAATATATTTTCAGTGGTACGAAGACTGCTACTCCACTTTATGATAAACAGCCAGGTGGTGGATACCCGACTGACGCAACAGCTTTTGAAAAAAGTGTTGAAGTTGAAGTTTTTGACGGCGTCACTATGAATGTAAATTCAAATGTAGTAACTCTTTTTAAAGAAATAGATGAAATGTTCGAAGGATTTAAAGGAGACCCAGACTTCAGCGCGGCACTTGCAGATGTCGATGCCAACATGGACAAAGTACTAACAACACGCGCCGACATCGGTGCACGCCAAAATCGTGTCGAAATGATGAGCAATCGTCTAGATTCTCAAGAAGCCGCTGCAAAAAAACAGATGAGCGAAAACGAAGACATCGACTACGAAAAAGCAATCACCGAAATGCTAACACTAGAATCAATCCATCGAGCCGCGCTATCTGTCGGCTCTCGTATTATCCAGCCATCACTTGTAGACTTTTTACGATAAAATAGAAAAACGATCTTTCCATGTGGAAGATCGTTTTTTCAAAGGATGAGAAAAATGAACATCCCACAACTGCAAGTAACAACAACAAAAGCACAACTAGGCTTGACCACCCAAAAACCAACACAACAAATTGAACAACCAAAAGCTACCTTGGACATCCAACAACCAAAAGCAGAAATGACAATCAACACAACAAAGTCGAGAATATCCATAGACACAACACAAGCCCGCGCCGACATGGACTTAAAAAGTGCTGCGCGTCGTACAGAAGAAGTCGCTCAGTACGCTCAATCAGAAGTCACTAATGGAATCGCCCGCCGTGCTCAAGACGGAAGTGAGATGATGAGAATTGAAAACGGAGGAAATCCAATTCAGTCATTTGCCGAAAGAGCATTTAGGCAGCCATATAGCAGTTTAAACGTAAAATTCATCCCGTCCTATGGCAGTGTCAAAGTTTCATTTGAACCGGGCAGTGTGGACATTCGAGTGGAACCGCAAAAAGTCATCAATAACAGCACGGCCAATAAACCCATCCATACATACACATCAGGAAAAGTAACAACAGAGTTACTTCAAAAACCATCCATTCAGATTGATTGGAAAGTTTAACTGCTAGCAAATGCCTGACACCCAAAAGGAGAAAAAATCTATGAAAATCCAATCCACCATCCTAGGACAAGTAGAAGCATCCGAATCCGAAATCCTAACATTTGAAAACGGCTTACCAGGCTTCGAAAATGAAAAAAAATTTATACTACTCTCTATAGAAGGAAATGAAGTCTATCAAATCCTACAGTCCATCGATTCCAAAGAAGTAGGTTTTGTAACAGCAAATCCCTACTTATTTACAAATGACTATACGATCGATTTGGATGAATCAACAGTAGAAACCCTAAACATAGAATCTGAAGAAGATATCATCGTCTTAACAATCGTTACAGTAAAAGAACCCTTCAATGCCTCAACCGTAAATTTAAAAGCACCCGTCATCATCAACACAAAATCCAAAAAAGCAAAACAATGTATTCTGGAAAAAGCGGATTATCCAATAAGGTACTCCATTGAAGCCAACATGCAGAAAGAACAGGGGTGACGGAATGCTCGTATTATCTCGAAAAAAAGGCGAATCCATTTGGCTTGGGGATGAAATCGAAATTACCATCAGTGAAATAAAAGGCGACCAAGTCCGAATCGCCATCAACGCTCCAAAAAACGTCACTATTTTACGTGGAGAATTAATAAAAGAAGTGTCAGAGTCCAACACTGAAGCAGTCAAAATAGACAGTTTCATGGACTTTCTCAAAAACGAAAAGAAATAAAAATCACTCAAAAAACCGGGTGCCAGTTACCGACTCAATTCACGATCTTCGAATTGTGGCGGCAACTGGCACCCATTTTAAAAAATAATTAATTTCTATTAAACAATCCAAAAGTCAATCCGATAATAGAATTGTAGCGAGGAAAACGGGGTCCGGCCGGCCCGGTCTCTTCGGTATAAAAAATGTGCTCACAAGGACGTGAGCAACATACATTCAAGGAGGAAATTATAATGAGAATTAATCACAACATCGCAGCACTTAACACACACCGTCAGTTGAACAGTGCTACTAATGCACAGTCTAAATCAATGGAGAAATTATCTTCAGGAATGCGTATAAATAAAGCTGGGGACGATGCAGCTGGACTAGCAATTTCTGAGAAAATGCGTGGGCAGATTCGTGGATTGGATCAAGCGGGTAAAAATGCTCAAGATGGAATTTCAATGATTGCAACTGCTGAGGGTGCATTGAACGAAACACATGATATTCTTCAACGTATGCGCGAACTTTCAGTTCAGGCTTCCAATGATACTAATAATACTGATGACCGTGAAGCAATTGGTGAAGAATTACTGCAATTAAAAGGTGAAATTGACCGTATTTCTAAAACAACAGAATTTAACGGAAAAAAATTGTTGAATGGTGATTTATCTGCGACTCAATTAGGTGGTACAGCAACAGTAGGTACGGCATTAGCAACAGGTGGTGATGCTACAATTTCTAAAATTGATGTTTCGGGTGCTCTTGGTAATGATACGTATACGCTAAGTGACGCCACTGGAGGCAAAGTAACACTGACGCGTACATCAGATTTAGTAGCACAAACTATCACCGCTGAAGCTACTATTGATGCTGATGGAAAAACAACATTAAACTTTAGTGAGCTTGGTATTTCAATTGAAATCGCTGGTGATTCCGCAAAAACTGGCGCTAATATTGCTGATGACTTAAAAACGATGACTATTACAACCGACGCTAATGATTCTGCAAGTTTTGCAATTGGTTCTAATGGTAATAGTAACGAAAAATTAGCAGTTGCATTTTCTCAAATGGATTCAACTACTTTGGGTAGTACAGGTAGCAAAATAGGAGCTGTAGTAACTGGAGATGCAGATTCAGTTGTTAGTACTCAAGCAAAAGCAGATGCTCTAACTGCGGTCCTTGATGACGCTATTAAGCAAGTTTCTAAACAGCGTTCTACTTTTGGTGCAGCTCAAAACCGTCTTGAGCATACAATCAACAACTTGAACACATCTTCTGAAAACCTAACTGCTGCGGAATCACGTATCCGTGACGTTGATTATGCTTTAGCTGCGTAAGCAGTAACAAGCACAGTCGTCCTAGCTGGTAACGGCTAGCGAGTATTATCGGGTGAATTGCTGGAAACCCCTTAGAGCTTTTCTTGCCACAACGTAGTTGGAAACAACAAGCGTGACGGTCCGAAAAAAGAAAAGATTGGGCAATCAGCAGCGAAGCTCCTGTCTCGAAAGAGTGGAGAACGTTCAACGACTAGGATATACCATCTAACGCCATGGCTATGATGATGAAATCCATAGGTGAAACAATGTCCATCAGCATTGCGAATCCGAAGCGCCCGACCCCTACTAATATCTTAGAGGGTGAAGATATAGTCTAGTCATTTATGAAAGTAAATGTTTCGCACGATGGCGAAAGAAATGATGGAACAAACAAAGAACTCAATCCTTTCACAAGCTTCACAAGCAATGTTGGCTCAAGCACAGCAAGTACCACAAGGAGTATTACAACTTCTTCGGTAATGTTGTAACCGGGCGTCTTACCTGGTAACGGATAAGAGCACAACTGGGTGAATTGCTGGAACTTCCTAAAGCCTCATCAACCACAACGTAACTGGAAACGGTAAGCGTGATGGTCTGAAAATGATGATGATGAAACAATGGACAATCAGCAGCCAAGCTCCTGTGGGGAAACCCTGGAGAAGGTTCAACGACTAGGATATACCGTCTAAGGCTTCGGCTATGACGATGAAATCCGTAGGACAAGCAACACCGTCCGAAGCGCCCAGCCCCAAACAGATTATGCTGTGGGTGAAGATATAGTCTATTCTATGATCGAAAGACATAGCGGCAAAGCAAGCCAACCAACTACCACAAGGGGTTCTACAACTTCTTCGTTAATATTAATTTATTTGGAAAGGGTCCTAGCTTTGCTAGGATCTATTTTTTATTCGGGTAAAAATAATTATTAGGAGGTAAGAAAATGAAATATCTTTTAGAAATTAATAAAAGACCTTATCGGAATGAAGACCATTTGGCTTTTATTATTTATAAACAAGAGGAAAAGGATCTGGGTGGATTTTTTTCTAATTATAAAATTATTAAACACTATGAAAAATTAGGGCAATTAGACAGAAATAAAGAAGGTAACCATATAAAATTAATTGATTTTAAGGAAAACGATTCCAAGTTGTACTTTAGTTTTGATGCGGATTTATCTGATCAAATAATGGACTGGGCACGCTCTAATAATGAAATTGGCATACCTTATGAACAACAATTTGAGAATTTTACAGCCTTAATCATCAACTCGGGAGGGTTTGATAGGTTATAAATATTAATGAAATTCAATTTCAGAATTGCTATACCGCCTGTAAACTAAAGTTTTGTGTACCAACACAAGGAGCTATTCAGTAAATTCACTGCAATTGAATAATAATTAAAGTGAAATCAAATATTTACGTAAAAATCTTAGTACTTTGAATACTTATCCAGAGACGTGAATCGTTCGTCATTGTGTCATGCACGCGTGCGGGATTTAGGTGCTATTTCCTCAAAGCAAATTAAGACCCTAAGGCAAGTACAATAGCTTCGAAAATCAAGGCATCGGATTGTAAAATATCCGATGCCTTTTTAACTGTGCAAAATAGTATAATTACCTCCCATATTACCTCCCTATACAAGTTACGGTAGAATACCCTTTCTGAATAACTCTGCAACAGCATGCGTCCGATTAATTTTAGGTACCTATGCGTGAAAGAATTCAGATTATACACTGATGTTTTATAATAATACAATCAAAATCAGATTTATGAGTGTTTGTCTGATTATCTTGCATTTTTATTCAATTATATGAATTATTTTCTTTTTTTTGATGCACGGTGGCACTAAAATTCTATTATCTTAAATAGATAGACGGCAATTGAACTACAAGTGCATAGAGCGAAAGAGTAAGTATCCAAAAAATTTGGTTTCCTTTCTTTTGGCTTTTTATTCGTAGTTTTGTATTGTCGAAAATCCACTTTGAACATGTACCTTTCAAGTTAGGAGGATAATTAAAGGATTCCTTTCGCGTTTGTCGAATTATGGATGAAAGGGGATGGGTATAATGTATAAGGAAAACCAGCAAATTGGAGATAAATTATACTGTCGAAATTGTAAGCGGAAGACAAATCATAAATCTTTAACAGGATATATTGATTCATCAATGTACTTAGAAGACGCTGATTATCATTATACGGACGAATACTATATAACCCAATGTTTAGGTTGTGAAACTATAGCTTTTTTTCGGGAGTACAGTGGAGAGGATATGGTTGATTATTTTGAGGATGGTAGTGCGGTATATTCAACTAATCAGCAGGTTTATCCAGAAGAACCTAAACAAGAGTTTGGTTACTTACCTAAATATGAAAAGAAGAAATTGATGGATTGTCCAAAATTAATTTCAACTCTTTATTCTCAGGTGATAGATGCTTTTAATGCGGAACACTATTTACTTAGTGCAGTAGGATTAAGGATGATGGTGGAAGCGATTTGCAACGAATTAGGTCTAACAGAAGGCCCAAGGTTTGACGATACAGGTGAAGTTATAAAGGATAAGAATGGGAAAGAAGTAGTACTTAAAAACCTCGAAGGCAGGATTAATGCTTTAAGTGTAGAGGGGAAAGTTAGCAAAACACAGATGTATGTTTTACATGAAATTCGCCACTTAGGCAATGTTTCGGCTCACGAACTTAAGGTGCCCGAATACACCATAGTTTATAAAGGTATTGGGATTGTAGAACATTGTTTGGTCGACATTTTTGAACATCCGTCATTAGTATTGGTTGAAAAATAATTATAGATACCTATTATGTAAATTCACTACAACTTTATAATAATAAAAGAAGGGTTAGACGTCTAGGCGGACATCTGACCCTTTTGTATGTTTATTCGTATGTGTGAATTGTTCGTCTTTGTGTCTTACACAGTGGTCGACCCCCTTATAATGGACATAAACGGGTATAGTATTGTACCTGTTATTTTTAATAATTCATGAAAAGGGGATGATACCATGGGTT
>NZ_JBXCJE010000006.1:0-246239 GCF_056786535.1 Sporosarcina sp. Y352 | reverse complement strand
GCACGCCTTGTAGCAGGCGGCAGCAAAGCGTTTGATAAAGGGTACTATGTGCAACCAACGATTTTTGCAGATGTAGAAGACGATATGACGATTGCGCGTGAGGAAATCTTTGGGCCAGTCCTATCCATTTTTGTATTTGATACGGTGGAAGAAGTGATCCGCCGTGCAAATGATAGTATCTATGGACTCGCTGCAAGTGTCTGGACAGAAAATATCAAAACGGGACATTACGTCGCGAAGAAGTTACAAGCAGGAACAGTCTGGATCAACGACTTCGGTATCGAAATCGAAACGATGCCGTTCGGTGGCTACAAACAATCCGGTATTGGCCGCGAAATGGGTGGAGAGTATGGCTTGGCGAACTACACCGAAGTGAAAAGTGTATTTGTGAATATTAAACAATAATAATATTATGTGTATGACAGCATATCAAGCAATACATTTTAAATATATATCATGAGAACCCCCAGCCAAATTAATAAACTTGGCTAAGGGGTTTTTGTTATATTATTAACTGGAATGTAATTGAGATATGGATTAAGAAAAAATGGTGAAGTTCCCTGTAAAAAACCCGAGTATTTCTTGATTAAAACCTACTACTAGAACCTATAGACAAACGTAAAAAAACACCTCCTGTGTACTAACAGTTTAGAAAAGAACTAAACACAATAAAGCGGGGATATTTTTTGAGAATTGAAAATATCAATATAGATTTCAATGGAATGGACGAAAATGAGAAGTTGTATTAGAAATTCACAATCGATGGAATTCACTTAAATAGGATATGTAACTAGACAATGATAGATACCCTTTGGAAGAAATGTAGAAATATCATTAGTGTCAGCAGTCATTTGTACGTATTTAAAACAAACAAAACAAACAAGAATGCTAACTTAATGCAGAAAGTACCAAATAGATAATATTTTCACACATTTCAATTTTTATTTTTAGGTATAATAGAATAAAAAGGAAGTGTACTAAATGATTGGTCGTAACAATCCCTGCCTATGCGGTAGTGGGAAAAAATATAAAAAATGTTGTGCGTTGAAAAATGAACTTTCCAGTGGGGATCTTATCGAAGAAGAGCTTGATCGGATATTAATCACTTTCTTTTCAACCGAACTGGACGATCGAGCGAATAATGTGGAGTTAGAACGGTATGAAAGAAAGTGGATGAGCAAACTTGGAGGTAGGATGGAACCTAGAAAAATCAAGCAATCGGTTATTGAATATTTTCTGTTCGTGATCCGGCGTGATTTGTGGAATAGGTACTTGGTTAAAGTGCTAAACAGCCCGATCCGTTCTGTGACACGTTTACTGATTGAGTCATGGGAAAATCCATTTGTGCTTTTTGGAAAAGTGATAGACACCCATGAGGACCACTACCTTGTGGATGAAGTACTTGGGCATCAGACTTATCGCATTGCGCTTACGAATGATATGAAAGTTGAAAAGGATCTACTTGTTTTCGGAGTTGTGCTACCAGATAATAGAATGCATGAAAATGGGATCCTAATCTTAGACGGAATGACGTTTATTTATGATAGGAACGGAAGTTTTGCGCACAGTATTGGATCGATGGCGGAAACGAGCGAGGCCGATAACAGTTACGAATTCTTTAAAATGCATATGCTCGATATTTACAAAGCAATTATAGACCGGGAAGTTTCTAACATGGATGATATAGTGGAGAACGAGATGTTTCCAGAACAGCAGGAAGTAATGGTCATTCTTGTGAGCGAATTAAAACGTCACAATGTACCGAATGAATTTCATGAATTTATCAAACTAATTGCCATTACATACATGTTAAAAGAGAAGGTGGTTTTTAGGAAGCCTGAAATTATTGCGGCGGCGGTTTTTAAAACCGCTTATGATCATGGAGCGCTAGGAGATGCATTTTATACGCAGGCAGATATTGCAAAAATGTTCGGTGTTTCCGTCGGTTCAATGAAAAAGCATGCGGAAGCACTTTCCGTTGTATTTACGGAGCTGTCTGAGAGTATGAATGATGATGGGAACACTTCTGCTACTTAGCCATTTCCAATCTTCAAGCTTCTAAGAGGTAACCGGGAATGATGCACCGTATTTGTTCCTGAAATGGATGGTCGAAAGGGATTCAGCTGAAAAAGTAATTGAATCTGAGACACTACTTGAAGCAGTCAATGCGAATCCATTTGTTATCAAACTTATGGATGAGGATGTACCGAAGCTGCCGTACCCAACACGAGATTCGATACTCCCGGGATCGATGGATGAAGCACAGTATATATGGATGTTGTTGTGAAGAATACTAGTTAGAAGTATAGAGGATTGGTTAAATGAAATAAAACACGCTATGCAACCGGGTGTCTGGTTACATAGCGTGTTATTTATTTTAAAATAATGACTTTTAGTCGGAAATACTCTATTGATGCCGTGCGTTTTTGTACAAATTTGAGCCGAATTATAAGTGGGATGAACCATTTGTTGCGTTGATGGCAACGCTGATTTTTTCAGCACTTATTTGCAGTAATGGTAAAAATTTTTCTAACTGTACTTCTTGTGTAACTCGTCCTGCATGTGCCGAACAATTAATGGCCGCGATTACTTTTCCATTTGCGTTTCGTATTGGAACAGCAATCGAGCGAAGCCCTTCTTCCAATTGTTGGTCGACTCCACCCCAACCATTTTTATAAACATCATCTAATATCCCTAGTAATTCTTTTTTATTGATTATCGTTTTGTTTGTATACTTATCCAATTCGATTTCCTCTAGATATTCATTCAACTTGTCTTTCGGTAAGTTCGCTAGAAGGACATGGCCCATGGATGTCGCATATGCCGGTAACCTAGACCCAACATCCAAGTTTATAGACATAATTCTTTTCGTTGACACACGTGCAACGTAAATAATATGGGTTCCATCTAATATAGAAACAGAGCAAGATTCGCCTGTTAGATTTACAAAGTCTCTCATAAAAGGATGTGCAATACTCCAAATGTTATTGGAGGAAAGATATGCATAACCTAGCGAGAGTGTGCGCGCTGTTAGCGAAAATACATTATTATTAGATTCCGCAAAACCTAGATGCTCAAGTGTAAGCAGAATTCTACGTGCTGTCGGTCTACTGAGTCCCGTTATTTTTGAAACGTCACTAATTGTAAGTGATTGGTTGCTCTGTGAAAAAGCTTGTATTACCTGCAATCCTCTATCGAGTGATTGGATGTAGTTACCAGATTGTTTGAACACCTCTAATTCTTCTGTTGACAAACATAATACCCCCTATGTTATGATGTGATTGTACGAATGAAGAAACACTGTACGTCTAGCGTACAACTTTAGTGGCTGTTCTGCAAGCCCTAAAATGCGATATTGTTTTTTACCTCAAGATGAAGGCGTTTACATATCCATTTTAAATCAGTCGTATTATAATCGGTGTAATGAGAAAGACTAACAAAACCTAAGGAGGAAATAAAAATGACAGAAGTATCAAAAAAAAATCCACGCGTATTAGGCGCATATGAAGGTTTCGTTAAACATTTAAAAAACTTTTTAGAGGAACAGCAATTTAATCATGAAGAATATACGAATTTCGTAGAATGGGCAGATCGCCTTGGTAGAAGCGGGGAAATCCCACTATTTCTAGACGTTTTCGTAGAGACGCATGTGTTGGAGGCTAAATACAAGAATTCTCCAGGAACAGAGCCTTCCCTATTAGGACCTTACTATGAAGAAGACTCACCAATGCTTGAAGGTTCAAGTGTTATTATTCCACAAAGAGCTGATGAACCGGGAGATAAACTAACATTTACTGGGAATGTCAGTTCTGTTAATGGACCGATCGGAAAAACAAAAGTAGAGTGGTGGCAGGATGATGCAGATGGATTATATTCAAACTATGATTCAACTGCTCCAGACTTTAACTTGAGAGGGCAATTTTACACGGATGACAATGGGGACTTTGAGGTCAAGGCAATTGTTCCAATCCCTTACCAAATTCCGACGAATGGTCCTACTGGTGAATTTACATTCGCTGCAGGTTATCATGCATACCGTCCGGCACATATCCATATCAAATTCGAACACGAAGGATTTGAAACATTGATCACGCAAGTGTTCTTTGAAGGGGACAAATGGTTGGAAACAGATGTTGCTGGCGGTGTACGTTCATCACTTACAACAGAACTGATTGATAAAGGCGATCACAAAGAAGCTTCTTTAAATTTTGTAATGCGAACTGAATAAGTTACTAATTCTATAGCTGTCGAGGAAATCTTGACAGCTTTTTTATTAGACTTTTACAATAAATCTGATATGATTAATAATATAAGTGTACGCAATGCATAACTTTGTACGCATTACGTACAAAAGGAGAGGTTTAGATGATGGAATTTTACACTGTTAACATTAATGGAAAAGAAATTCAATTAGCTGATTACCCTGGAGAAAAAGGGACGATTATTGCCATTCATGGGTTAACGGGCACGCACAAAAATATGCATTATTATGCAGAAAAGTTTAAAGGTGCGTATCGATTTATAGCAGTGGATTTACGTGGCCGTGGAAATAGTGATGAAATGGATACAGAACCATCAATCTTTAAGCATGCTGAAGATATTTTAGGTTTGATCAAAGAGCTGAAAATCGACAATCCGATTCTTATGGGTTATTCCATGGGCGCTTTTATAGCAGCGATTGTTGCAAGTAAATTAAAATCTACAAGAGCAGTGGTTTTACTAGATGGAGCTGCGAAAGCATCTGAACATCAAAGAGGTATTGTTCAACCTTCTTTAGGAAGACTAAGTAGAGAATATACATCGAAAGAACATTACGTAGAGGAAATTCAAAAAATCTACTCGAACTTAGGCGTCGTTTGGAATGATGTGTTACAAAGTACCGTTGAATACGAAGTAGGACCTGTCGACGACCACTGGGAGAACAAATCAGATGAAGCCCGCATTGTTACTGACTTTGATAGCTTTTATACGTTCGATCCAAAAGAGATTTGTTCACAGATTGAATGTCCAGTATTACTCGTTTATGCAGAAGGTAATATCGGTTCCATGCCGCCCCTGTTTTATTTAACAGACTATGAACAAACTCAGCAATACACGAAAAATATTGAAACGGTTATATCCGATTGTAATCATTACACGATGGTATTTGAAAATCGTGAAGACATCAATGGTCCTATAGAGGGCTTCCTCAACAAACTAGAGAAATAACTGGAGGTATATCGATGAGTAAAGGATTGGCTTATTTTCAACAAGTATACGACGAAGTGCCCGGATGGGTTCAAAAAATGCATGATTATAGCCCGGTAGTACTTGATCACTACACAGGTTTACGCGGTGAAATCATGCAGGATGGCGCGCTATCACGTAAAGAGAAAGATGTATTATTAGCTAGTATGAATGCTGCAAGATTGTATCCACGTTCTATGGGTTACCATACGAAAGGCGCCATCGATTTTGGTTCAACAATCCCTGAATTGGTTGAATATTTTTTAGTTTCATACCTATATGGAGGTACTGATGCATTGAAAGTATCACTCGAGGCCCTCTCTTATGCCCTCGACTTAAAAGGACGTACAGTTGAGCAACCAGCAAAAGAACCTGAAACGATTGAAGAGATTTTCCAAACAATGGTTACTTGGTTAGGTGATGAAGATACTAGCTTCTTACTCGATTCTCTAAACGTTATTCAAAGAAACGACCCGAAGGAAATAGAACAAAAACTTCTTGGTGACGGACATGTTTCGACACGTATGAAGCATTTGAACATGGTTGGTAATTATATTACACAGTTGAGAGGCGAAGAGGCAGTCGTGTGGGTGGATAAAGCACGAGAAGTTGGCGCCTCCGAAGCAGACTTGGCGGATGTCGGCTACATTTGTATTTTAACGGCTGGTATTCCGTCGTGGTTTGAAATTAGTGATTCATTAAAACTAGCGAAGCAATAAGGGGTGGAATAGATGTCGAAAATTATGGATAATATTCAGGATGCTCTTTCCGTTGTGGAAAGTGGAGATACCGTTTTAGTAGGTGGTTTCGGATTAATAGGAGCACCTCTTTCATTAATAGATGGCTTGACTGAAAAAGATGTTAAAGATCTTACGATTGTGAGTAATAACCTTGGTGAGTCAGGCAAAGGGCTTGGTATTTTGTTGAATCAAGACAAGATTAAAAAAGGAATCGGCTCTTATTTTACAAGTAACCGAGATGTGGGTGACAAATACCAAAAAGGGGAGATTGAACTGGAATTACTCCCCCAAGGTACATTAGCCGAGTCTTTACGTGCTGGTGGAGCTGGTCTTGGTGGTTATTATACGACGACTGGCGTTGGAACTGATCTTGCAAAAGGAAAAGAAGAACGCGAAATTGATGGCGTGAAGTATATTCTTGAAAAGGCTATCCGCGCGGACGTAGCACTTATTCGCGCACATAAAGCGGATACTTTAGGGAACCTAGTTTATTATAAAACAGCTCGTAATTTTAACCCACTTATGGCAACAGCTGCAAAAAAAGTAATTGTAGAAGTAGATGAAATTGTAGAACTTGGCGAGTTAAACCCAGAAGAAATCGTGACGCCTTTTCTTTACGTCGACGTAATCATTAAAGCACAACAAGTGTTAACGAAGGATGGAGTGGTTAGTAAATGACTACACAAATGAGTAAAGCGGATATGCAACATTTTATCGCAAAGCGAGTAGCACAGGAGCTAGAAGGGCCATGTGTTGTCAACTTAGGCATCGGAATCCCTACGCTAGTAGCAGAGTACATGGAAGCAGAAGATATTTATTTGCATACTGAAAACGGCTTGCTTGGAGTAACGGATGTTGCAGAGGAAGATGTGGATCCGAATCTTGTGAATGCTGGGAAGTTACCCGTCGGAGAAGCGATAGGCGCTTCCTATTTTAACAGTTCGGATTCGTTTGCCATGATTCGTGGTGGCCATGTGGATGTCGCGATTTTAGGTGCACTTCAAGTCGACCAAACCGGGATTATTGCGAACTGGGCTGTCCCTGGTAAGAATATTATGGGTGTCGGTGGCGCAATGGATTTATTGGTTGGGGCGAAAAAGGTATTTGTGACGATGAGTCATACTTCTAAAGATGGTAGTAGCAAACTGGTAAAAGAATGTACTTATCCGATTACTTCGACAAGAAGTGTCGATATGATTTTCACTGAACTAGCCGTGTTTGAAGTCATCAATAAACAATTAAAGCTGGTAGAACTCATGCCGGGTGTGACAATTGAAGACCTAAAAGAGAATACAGAAGCCGATTTCATCGAGTAAAATATAGAAAGTTGGTTCACAATGAAAATACGTTCTTTTGCTGTTTACATTCTAGATTTACCGACAATACGACCACATCAATTGGCCATGCATACGATTGTTTCACAAACGATAGTCGTCGGCTGTGTTACTGATGAAGAAGGACGTGAAGGCTGGTCCGAAGTGGCAACAATCGGAGGGGCTTCTTACGGGGAGTCGACGCCAGAAGCGATTAAAGCTAATATTGACACGTATATTGCGCCATTAGTGATTGGGAAGAATCCCATTCACTTCGACAAAATTATGCATGAAGTATCGCAACAAGTGCGAGGCAATAATTTCGCTAAAACAGTTGTAGAAGCAGCGATTATTGATTTGGCAGCAAGAAGTAAAGGAATTCCCGCATTTGAATTATTCGGGGGTCAAATTCATACCTCATTGCCCATCGCTTGGACACTTGCTAGCGGGAATACAGAACAAGATATTGAAGAAGCGAAGGAATTTTTACATCAAAAACGCCATAATATTTTCAAATTAAAAATTGGAAAAGGCGATCCGTTTAAAAATGTGGAGCATGTACGTCAAATTAAACAAGCCATTGGAGACGAAGCACGTATCACTGTCGATGTCAATCAAGCATGGGACGAAGATACGGCGAATTATTGCATCGCAGCTTTAGAAGATGGCGGTGTTTCAATGGTAGAACAGCCACTACCAACGTGGAATTATGAAGGTATGTCCAGATTGACTGCTAAATTTAAAGTACCCATTATGGCAGATGAAGCAGCAAATAGCATTCAAGATGTGTTCCAAATATCGAAGCACCGCGCAGGTAATTGTATTGCATTGAAACCTTGTAAAGCAGGTGGATTAACGCAAACGAAGAAAGTTGCGGGAATTGCGGAAGCAGCGGGAATTGGCTTGTATGGTGGAACGATGATTGAGTCGAGCCTTGGTACAGCAATTTGCGCCCAATTATACGCTACTATTCCAGAAATGAAATTCGGTACGGAGATATTCGGTCCTTTATTGTTCAAAGACAATATTACAGTGAATGACATTCAATATGAAAACTTTGAAGTCATTATTCCTACAGGCCCTGGATTTGGTATGGAAATCGATAAAGAAAAAGTGAAACATTATGCGAGAAGCCTTTAAGTAAATTCGGGAGATGATAACATGAAAAATGTAGTAATCGTGGATGCAGTGCGTACAGCTATCGGTAAACTTGGAGGTAGTATCGGCAATGAAACAGTGGATTTCCTCGCTTCCCATGCGATTGAGGAGCTAATTCGTCGAACAGAGTTAGATAAAAGCGCTGTTGGAGAAGTCATTTTAGGGCAAGCAAAACAAAGTTCGGATGCATCGAACCTAGCAAGAGTCGCAATGTTACGTGCTGGCATACCTGTTGAAGTACCTGGCTATACACTTCACCGACAATGTGGTTCTGGTGTACAAGCCGTCAACTCTGCTGCGCAACAAATTCAAACAGGGTTAAGTGACATGATTATTGCCGGCGGAGCGGAATCGATGAGTACTGCTCCTTACTATGTAAATAGTGTGCGATTTGGAACGAAATCAGGAGATGTTACGTTAAAAGACCCGAATACCGCTAGTCAACCAGGGTCTCAGCCTAAAGAAACCTATGGCGATCTAAATATGGGGATTACAGCAGAAAATATCGCAGAGAAATATAACATTTCAAGAGAAGCACAAGATGAATTTGCGTTAAGCAGTCAAGAAAAAACAAAAAATGCAATCGAAAAAGGCCATTTTGAAAAGGAAATTACCCCTTATCCGGTGAAAACGCGCAAAGGTATTATCGAGTTTAAAGTCGACGAGCATCCAAGAGAAACAACTTTGGAAAAGCTAGCCCTTCTTAAACCCGTATTCAAAGAAGGCGGAACAGTCACTGCTGGTAATGCGAGTGGACGTAATGATGGCGCAGCTGCTTTGTTAGTCATGTCCGAAGACGAAGCGTTGAAGCGGGGATACCAACCGAAAGCGCGAATTATTGCGCAAGCTTCTGCTGGATGTGCGCCTGAACTGATGGGCATGGGACCTGTTAATGCAACGTTGAAAGCATTGAAACAAACCAACTTGTCGATGGCAGATTTAGATATAGTGGAGTTAAACGAAGCTTTTGCTGCCCAAGCTATTGCATGTGTGAATGAGTTGGGACTGGATTACAGCAAAGTGAATCCAAACGGCGGAGCCATTGCAATGGGTCATCCAATTGGCGCGACGGGTGCGATTTTACTGACTAAATTAGTACATGAGCTTGAAAGAACGGGCAAGAAATATGGAGTTGTCACTCTTTGTATCGCAGGCGGAATGGGAATTGCTACAATCGTTGAAAACTTGCGCGTTTGATTTGTGAAAAAGTGTGGAGTCGCTTTGTGCGGCTCTTAACAAAGGGATCATCGTGAATGATTGTACTCTCATAAATGTTGATATAATAAATCTTGAAAATCACCTTTCTAGTTGAAGGTGATTTTTTTATGTTGATAGAGGGCAACCAAAGACGTTTTAGTTGAATTTACAGAAACTTTAGAATGTATATCGTTATCCTTTGGTAGTATAAGATGGTGGGTTGTATAAATTGTTCGCTGAATTTTCCGCGTTAATTTGTATAATACTTCAAACAAGTCGGAGGATGATTTATATAGTTAAGTGGAAAAAAGTGCTCAACATTGTTTTTCAAATTATCCCCAAAACTCTCCAAGTCGTATTGAATATTTCCCTCGTTTTCCTGGCGATAATCTTGTCATTTTTATTAATTAAGGAATTAATCATTTTCTGCCATTTGTTGTTTCATAAAGAAACGAATGATTATAAGCTATTCCTAGCCAACATACTTATATTCTTTTTATATTTTGAGTTTATCACGATGATTGTAAAATACTTTAAAGAAGATTATCATTTTCCGATGAGGTATTTTATTTACATCGGGATTACTGCCATGGTAAGACTCATAATTGTTGACCACAATCAAGCACTAGATACTTTGCTGTATTCGCTTGTTATCTTAGTGCTAATCATCGGATACTTCATTATGAATATAACGCCGCATGATCGACCGGAAAGTGAGTGGATTTTCAAAAAGTAAGTGCTGTTGCAACTCAGCCTTTAATAAATTGCCAGAGAAGAAACCCACATATTGGGGAGTATTAATGTCACAATCCACTTATACTCACACTAGTTCAGTAGGTATTAATTTGCTAATTTCCAAATAAAAAGCCTTGCCACGTTACTGAGTGACAAGACTGCTTACATTATATAGTAATTGTACCTTTTGACTTTAAAATATTAATAGCTAAGTAAATAGAAAATAAAGCTTGTGTATCCGTCAAATCATGATTTAAGATTTCGCTAATTTTAGTGAGCCGATAGCGTAAACCACTAATCGACATCGACATTTTCTTTGCTGTATTGTTAATGCTACTGCCATTATCTATATAAGTGTAAAGTGTCTTGATTAAATCGGAGTCTGTATCTATCGCTAGCAGTTTGCCAATATGCTGATTTACAAATCGCTCAATTAGCACTTCATCTTGTATTTGGAACAATACACTTTCAATACCGAGTTCTTTAAAATAAGAGATATTTGACTGTTCGTTTATGGCACGTAGGGCAGCTAACGTTTCATTATATAGTACTGAGATATCCATAAACTTAGAAATTACTGTACTTACGCCTACAAAGAATCTATATTTAGAAAATCGTCGCAAGCAATGTTTTAATAATTGATCGATGAATTTTGATTGAGTTATATTCAAATCTTCAAAAGAAGGGTATTCAATTAGAACAATAACTTTATCAAGCTTATGTGAAACGATTGAATTAATATTGCGCTCATTTAAAAACAAGTTGATATGTCGAATTAACTCTTCATTAAATACAATTTCGTTTTCGGTTTCCTTCACATTACGGTCGAGCGTGAGCATCCAGTAAGTTGTAGAGGAATTGAAACCCAAATAATAAGAGATTTTGTACATTTCATCTTCTGTTAAACGACGCTCTAAAATATCATTTAAAAAACTCCGTTTAATATTCTGCTCTGTGTTTATTTTAATATTTTCATTCAGTAAGATAATCGATGATGTCAATCCTGCTTTTTCTATGATCATATAGTCAAGGTCATTAGGTTCGTCTTGTCCGGTATATAGAAATGAGCAATAGCCCTTTATTTGCTGTTCATAGAAAATGGGCGTGCGTAATAATGAGAGTTCTTCTGAATAGCGCTTAAAAGTAGTTTGTTTTGATATGAACTTCCGTAAATCAAGCGGTTTATCGAGATGACCTGCTTGAACAAGAATTTGATGATTTTCATCTTCGATAAAGGTTGTTAAACCCGTTGTTTCATGTAAAATGTCGACAACCTTTTGAATCCCTTGTTTTGATAGCAATTCTTCAATTAAAAGCTGGTGGATATCATTGGCTTTAGTTAAATGGTCACGCTCGGCTTTTAGCTGCTCTGTAATTTCATCTAGTTCTTTAATGATGCTAGTCCCTTGATAATACCCTAACTCACTCGTGATTTCGTCTCCCCACTTATCAATAGGCATACAAATGCATTTACAATGTTCGTGTCCCATAGCACGACATTCTACTTCTTTTACCAGGATAGGTTGTTGTAAGACTGTTGATAAGTAGCCACTCGTATAGCCGCATAATGTATGACAAACCGGTTCGGTGCCCAAATCGTGTGTTTTTAAATGTTGCTCTGCTTCAAATGTATTAATCCATTCTGCTACCAAATATTCCAGCTGTTCCTTATTCGTACGCATTTCTAGAATTTCTACTTTGTCTAGATAACCATGTAGCATGTGGAAATCAGGACCAGCATTTACTAAATCCCAAACACTATCGTACTTAAATAGTTTTGTTTTTTCCGCATCACTCACACCACAATGCCACCCATAACGTGTAAATATACCTTTTGTTCGATCCTCGCCAATTACCGAAATAAGTTCTTTTTTTAATGCAGTTCTTGCTTCAAAAGGTGTCGTAATCACGCGTTCATAAAATTCTTTTACAACAGTTTCTTTCGGGAAGTCAAACGCATCCTTCAAGTGCATAGGATTAGGTTTCATTATCATTTCACCCCTTGTTTAGATTTTTCGACCTTTTGTTTCAATATGCGTTATTTGCTAGAAGCTAGCGAAACAATAGCCATTACTGATACATGACGAATCAATAAGAGGATGGAAACTCAGTGTTTATACTAGTAAGATACCCATATTTTCTGGATTGCTTGGCGTTTTAAAAATGCATTTAAACGTTTCACACTAAAATTAATAAAAATAGCTACTCTATTTGGAGTCGGAATATTAGAAAAGTAAGCGATTGCATCTCATATAGCCTTACCAACATATCACAATATAAAGGAGAATGAAAATAGATTCATTTGAAAACCCTTTCAATACAGTCTTTTTGAACATTGTGAAGACTCAATTAGTACATAAAGTTCGAATACACAGTAAACTTCCACACTTTAGATAGCTATATTAAAGAATATACAGAGAATATAATAATAACTAGTTAGACAGAGTTAGTTGCAAAAAATGATTGCGCTTACAACAATCAAAAGGAGGAATTAAATTGTCGATTAGTACTTTAGAGGTTCAGCGAAAAACAGCTAATAGAGAAGAGTGGCTTCAAAAAGCGAAAGAGGTTGGAGAGTTAGCTGAAAAGCATGCCTTACAAGCAGATAATGATGCACAATTGCCAGATATCGTCATTGAAAAAATAAAAGAAGCAGGATTTCAAAAGCTTCAGAGACCAAAAGAATATGGAGGTCAAGATTTAGATTTTCATACCTTTGGCGATATCATTCGAACAATAGCCAACCATAATGTTTCAGCTGCATGGATAACTTATTTCGCAATTATTCATGATACGTGGCCAGCATTCTTACCAAAAGAAAGCCGAGAAGAAATATACGAAAGTAAAGCTTTACTAGCTGATGTTTTTGCACCGGTTGGAAAAGTCACAGATGATCCGGACGGAAAAGGATACCGAATCAGTGGTCATTGGAATTTCTGTAGCGGCGTATTATGGAGTGATTGGATTGCTTTAGGCGCAGTTCACAAAATGAGAGATGGCTCTGAACCGGAGCTTGGCTTGTATATCGTCCATAAAAAAGATACAGAAATCATTAAAAACTGGGATCCGATTGGATTACGTGGGACAGGCAGTAATGCAGTTAAAGTAGATGATATATATGTCCCCGCAGATAAAGTTTTCCAAATCAAAAGAGTAGCTGAAGGTGCCACTGCACCAGATGGCAACTATGATAAAGACTATCAACTATTCAATGTTCCTTATTTAGCATATTTCCTTTCGGGATTCCAACATGTTGCAATTGGTGGTTTGGAACGCCTCGTCCGCGACTTTAAAGTAAAGACAGAGGGACGCGTTCGTGTTTATAACAATAATGCAAGCGAAAAAGACGGAGGCAGCGCCCAGCGTACGCTTGGAGAAATTACCATACAGTTAACAGCCTTAAAAGCTGTAGCTAAGCAATATATGGATCAATTAACTTATTATCAGGAAAATGGTATTCGGACGTTAGATGAAGAAGAGCGTGCACAGCTGTTCGCGATGCGTGCGTATATTGCAAAAGGATCAACTGAAGCGGCAACCCGTATTTTAACAATACTTGGTGGTAATTCAATCTATAAAGATCAGCATTCAGAAAGATTCGTTCGTGACATACTTGCAGTTGCTGCACACCCATCACATCTATATGAAGACGCAATGGTAGGGTATGGGAAATCGATTCTTGGATTTAACGGACATCCAATGTGGTGAATTAGCAATCTTATTAAAATAAAAAATAAAACTATTGGAGGAAAATAAAATGACAAAAGAAAATATTTTTGATATTGCACATCTAGCACATGTTGAGCTTTATAGCCCTAAATTAGAGGAGTCTGTAGTATTTTTTAAAGAAATGTTGGGGATGAGTGAAATTGCCCGTCAAGGTAAATCCGTTTATATGCGTGCCTATGAGGATCATTACCATAATACATTAATTCTCACGGAGCATCATGAGGCTGGTTTAGGTCATCTGTCCTTAAGAGCTAGATCTCCTCAAGCACTTGAGCGCCGGGTAGCTCAGATTGAAAAAATGGGCTACGGCATTGGTTGGATTGATGGAGATGTCGGTCATGGTCGTGCCTATCAGTTCAACTCACCAGATGGTCATTTGATGGAAGTTTTCTGGGATGTAGAATATTATCAAGCAACTGAAGATCAGAAAACACCACTATTAAATCGTCCGCAAAAACGTCCGAACCGTGGTGTACCTGTTCGTCGTATCGACCATGTTAATTTACTAGCAAGTGAAACAAATAAAAATGTTGAATTTCTAGAAGAAGCACTGGGCTTTAAAGTTCGCGAGCGTATTTTAGCTGAGGATAAAACGGATGTTGCTGCATGGTTAAGTGTTAGTAACTTGGTTCATGATATTGCTATTATGGGCGATGCATTAGGAGAAAAAGGGCGTCTTCACCACCTTTGTTACTGGTATGGCTATCCACAACATTTATCCGATGTGTCAGACCTGCTAATTGATAGCGGATACGAAATTGAAGTAAGTCCAATTAAACATGGCGTATCTCAGGCACAATGTATGTATGTTTTTGAACCAGGTGGAAATCGTATTGAGCTATTTGGTGATTCAGGTTATCTAATCTTTGACCCAGATTGGAAAACAATCGAATGGGATGTGAAAGGGATAGATCAGGCAATTCTATGGCATGGCACGCAATTGCCTCAAGAGTTCTTCACGTATGGAACTCCGCTAAGAATCAAAGAGCCAGTGAACAGTTAACTATTTCACGATAAATAGCAGTTTAAAAGAAATTTATCGAAACGAATACATGTCGGGGATATGAAAGAGGAAGGATGAGTTAGATTCCTCTTTCATACTTCCTTATTTTAGTAGTTATCCAGTTACATTCATTTAATCGTTATTTATATAGCCTTGTAGAAAAGGTAATAGGAGGGTTTTACTTGGAAATTGGTTCAAAACATATGAAAGTCAATGGTATTAACACGCATTATCATGAAGAAGGTTCAGGAAATAAAGAAACAATGATTTTAATACATGGGTCTGGTCCAGGTGTGTCAGCATTTGCAAACTGGAGACTCGTTATTCCGCGTTTAAGTGAATCATTACATGTATTTGCACCGGACATTGTTGGGTTTGGCGAAACAGATAAACTTCCAAAAGATGAATACACTCTTGATTTGTGGGTAAATCATCTGATTGGTTTTATTGAGGAAGTATCAGATGGACCTGTATATTTAGTAGGAAATTCTTTCGGCGGAGCACTTTCTCTTCATGTAGCACAGAGAAGACCTGATTTAGTGAAAAAGTTAATATTAATGGGCAGCGTTGGGGTTAAGCATAAAGTATCCTATGGTTTAGATCGTGTATGGGGGTATGATCCTAGCTTTGAATCAATGCAAGAATTGATTCAATTGTTCTCTTATAATCAAGATGCAGCAAATAATGAAGAACTTGTTCGTATGCGTTATGAAGCAAGTATCAAACCTGAATCAAGGGATGCTTTTGCAGCGATGTTCTATGATTCGAGACAAGAAAGATTGGATGAACTTGCACTTTCAGACGAAGAAATTAAAAATATTAAAACGGAAACTTTATTATTCCACGGCCTAAATGACCAAGTTATCCCATTTGAAGAAACGAGTTATAAATTTATTCAACTACTACCACATGCTGAACTACATTTATTTAATGAATGTGGTCACTGGACACAAATTGAAAAAACAGAACCGTTTATTGACCATATCCTGGCCTTTCTTAAAAACTGAAATGAGTGTAAGCACAGAGACGGTTCTCGTGCTTACTTTAGCTTAATATCACAATTTAAAGGAGAATGTAAAATGGACGATTTGTTATTCAGAAAAGCGATGGGTAAATTTGCAACGGGTGTAACAGTATTAACCACAATTCATGAAGGGGACATACATGGAATGACAGCGAATGCCTTTATGTCTGTTTCGCTAGAACCGAAATTAGTTGTGATTTCCGTTGGCAAGAATGCACGTTTTTTAGATAAAGTAACACAGTCAAAACGATTTGCAGTCAATATTTTAGCTGAGGATCAGCAACAGGTATCACAGCATTTTGCTGGGAAGCCTCAAGGAGAAGTACAGTTTGCAACTTTAGATGGTCTACCTGTAATAGATGGTGCAATTGCACAAATAACGTGTGAAGTCGCATCTGTATATGAAGAAGGAGACCATACACTATTTATCGGGAGGGTAACAGATCTTAAGCTAGAAGAAAAAAATCCTCTTCTCTTCTTTGGCGGACAATACAGCGAAGTAAAAGCACTTGAAACAAATAAATTATAAGTAGGTGAGATCATGGAAATTCAGGCGATAGCACAAAAGCTACTAAATGCAGAGCTGTCTAAACAGCCCATTGCCCCTTTAACTGAAATAGAACCAAATATTACTGCTGATGATGCCTACCGCATTCAACTGCATCAAATAGAGCGAAAAGTTAGTGAAGGAGCCGTCGTAAAAGGCTTGAAAATTGGTTTAACGAGCAAAGTAATGCAAGAAATGTTAAATGTGCATACACCAGATTACGGATTCATTTTAGATACGATGGTTTTTGATGAACATTTGGCTGTTGATACAGAACAATTCATACAGCCAAAAGTAGAATTTGAAATTGCCTTTGTCTTTAAGAAAGCTCTAAAAGGACCGAATGTGACGATACAAGACGTGATTGATGCTACGGACTATGTCGTACCATCAATTGAAATCATTGATAGTCGAATAGAAGATTGGCGCATTAAGTTTGAAGACACAGTTGCAGATAATGGATCATCAGCTGGCTCGGTATTAGGTGCCCGAAAAACGCTATTGTCGAATGTTGATATCGCTAAGATCGGCATGACGGTATATAAAAATGATGAATGCATCGACAAAGCGACCAGTGATGCGGTACTAGGAAACCCTTTAAAAGCAGTAGTCTGGTTAGCAAACGAAGTGAGTCGTTATGACATTAGCATTCAGCCAGGCATGTTTGTCCTGTCAGGTGCATTATCTAAAGCGCTACCATTTACTAATGGTGACCACTTTAAAGCAGATTTCGGTGAGTTAGGCGAAGTAAGCATTTCATTTCAAGCGGCAGAGGTGAAAGTATGACGAAATTAAAAGTAGGAATCATAGGTTCAGGTAACATTGGCACGGATTTGATGTATAAAATCGAACGCAGCGATTCACTCGAAATGAGTGTCATGGTAGGGATTGATCCAGATTCTGAAGGGCTAAAACGCGCGAAAGATGCAGGTTATACAGTTATTTCTACTGGTATTGATGGGTTAATGGAGCGTTTAGATTTAGTCGATATCGTGTTTGATGCGACGAGTGCATATGCACATAAAGCGCATAGCGATTTACTAACATCTGCTGGAAAGAAAGTAATTGATTTAACGCCTGCAGCAATCGGTCCTTTCACTGTACCACCTGTTAATCTGAAAGCGAATTTCGCATCGTCAAATGTCAACATGGTTACGTGTGGTGGACAAGCAACGATTCCAATTGTCTATGCAATTAGTCGAATTGCACCTGTAGCGTATGCGGAAATTGTGGCAACGGTTGCTAGTAAAAGCGCCGGTCCAGGTACACGTGCCAATATTGACGAGTTTACACATACAACAGCACGTGCAATTGAAGAAGTGGGTGGAGCTGAAAAAGGAAAAGCGATTATTATTTTGAATCCTGCAGAGCCACCAGTTATTATGCGTGACACAGTAAATGCATTGATCAAAGATGCGAATTTCGATGAAGCAGAAGTTATTGCTTCTATTAAGAAAATGGTAATAGAAGTTCAAGAGTATGTACCAGGCTATCGTTTACGAGGGGCACCACAATTTGATGGGCAGCGTGTAACGGTCTTTATAGAAGTTGAAGGTGCGGGCGATTTCTTCCCTGCCTATTCAGGTAACTTGGATATTATGACTGCTGCAGCAGCTAAAGTAGCCAATGAAATGGCAAAAGAACTAGCGGCGACTAATGCGTAAGGAGAGGGACAAATGGAAAAAAGATCATTTGAAATATTAGATGTAACACTTCGTGATGGAAGCCATTCGATGTCTCATTCTTTTACTCCGCAACAAGTGCTTGAAACAGCAAAAGGGTTAGATGAAGCAGGCATTCGTTATTTTGAAGTATCCCATGGAGACGGCCTTGGCGGATCATCTTTGCAGTACGGTTTGTCTGCACATGACGAGTTAAAGTTAATCGAAGTTGCAGCAGATGCGTGTAAGCAAGCGGAAGTCTCAGTGCTGTTAATTCCTGGAATAGGTGTCAAGGGCGATTTGCGAGATGCCGTAAAAGCAGGTGCGAAAATGGTCCGTGTCGCAACGCATGTTACAGAGGCAGACGTTGCCGCTCAGCATATTGCATTAGGGCGTGAGTTAGGACTAAAAACAGTTGGTTTTCTGATGATGTCTCATATGGCGTCAGTAGAGAAGATTGTAGAACAAGCAAAACTCTTCGAAAGCTATGGTGCGGAGATCATTTATATAACTGATTCTGCAGGGTATATGTTACCACAGGATGTTACTGATCGTATTTCCGCAGTAAAGCAATCGGTTGGCTGCGAAGTCGGTTTCCACGGGCACAATAATTTAGGAATGGCTATGGCGAATACAGTTGCAGCAGTTGAAGCGGGTGCTACATATATCGATGGCAGTTTACGTGCTTTAGGCGCTGGAAGTGGGAACACACAAACAGAGGTGATGGTTGCCGTTCTAGATCGTCTAGGGTACCAAACAGGCATTGATTTTTATAAAATCATGGATGTCGCAAATGATGTTGTTGCAAAATATATGCCAAGACCACAAGAAATAACAGGTTCAAGTTTAATCATGGGCTATTCTGGTGTGTATTCAAGTTTCCTCTTGCATACTCAGGTTGCCTCCAAACGTTTTGGTGTTGACGAACGGGATATTTTGGTTGAATTAGGTCGCATGAAGGCGGTTGGTGGTCAAGAGGATTTAATCTATGATGTTGCCCAGAGGTTAGCGGTTCAAATTTAATGCGGGAGGGCTTTTTATGCAAACAATTCATTTAACAAGTCAAACGATTAAACAATGGCAAAATCAATTTCAACAGCAAGTACTTGCAATTGGCTTTTTTGACGGTTTGCATAAAGGCCACTTATCCGTCATTCAAGAGGCTAAACGATTGGCAGAGATTAATAGAGTTCCAGTAGCAGTAATGAGCTTTTTTCCACATCCGAAAACAATCGTAACCAATTCACCAAATTCGTTTCAGTATTTAATGCCGCTTGAAGATAAACAAGCAGTACTTGCGGAGCTTGGTATTGATACATTGTTTTTAGTTCACTTTGACCAAGACCTCGCAAGTCTTTCATCTGCCGATTTCGTACAAAGCTTTTTGATAGGATTGAATGCGATGCATGTTGTGTGTGGGGTTGATTTTCATTATGGATCCCGTGGCAGTGGGTGTACTCAGTCACTTGAAAAACAAGGAGCGGGACATTTTAAAGTGTCAGCACTAGAGTTGATGGAATATGATGGGGAAAAGATTAGTTCAACACGTATTCGTCAAGCTTTGGAAAAAGGGAATATTCCCATACTCCGGAAGTTGCTAGGCAAATTCTATTCAGTGAATTGGTGCCCCGAAAATGGACTATACCCATTTTACTCATTACCAGCACCTGGCCAATATGAAGTGAATTTACATTATAACAACGAAATCGTTTCATGTAATGCACAAGTGTTAAATGAAAAAGAAGCAAAGTTTACACATGATTTCAATCGATGGGGTCAATCTATTAAGGTAGAGTGGGTTAGAGCAATAGGAACGTTTTAGCATAAGTTTTCAACTATTATAAAACGAATTAAATCTTTTGAATTCACAAGTATATTAAGAGAAACTGTTTTCTCAAAAACAAAAAAAAGCACAAAACTGTGCGTTTTTTTGTTTTTACAGTTTACTCTAAAAATGTTATTAGATACTCATCCCTTATTCCAATGGGCCGTGATTGATTGTTGTCAATGCATCATTTGTTTCAAAGATCTTTCCATTGACATTCGTAATGCCAAAACCATTCAATCGTTTTGTATGTTTTGTTAAATAATTTTCGGCATCTGCTTTGCTTTCAAATAAATAGATACCGCCGGCTTCTTTGGTTTCTTCATTCTCCGTCCAAATCTTCCAGATGAATCCTTTTTCTTCGTTAATACTATTTGCCAAATCTTTAAACGCGCCAACCATCTCTGCGCCAAAAGGTCCTTCTTGATAGAAATCGACTTGTAATACATACGCCATTGAGAAACCTCCTTTAAATTGTTGGGGATACATTTAGTATAGACGAATCGCGTCTATTTATAAATGTTACAGCATTAAAGTATTTACCATTGTTCTTATATATGGTGTTAAACTTATCTAACTTCTAGTGTAAGTCATTACTATAAATAGTCGAAAGTAGGAAGTTATCTTGGATAAGTATCAATTCATAAAAAAACAACTATCTAAAACAAATAAAAAGAATGATGAGAATTATGTTGTTTCACGTATTTGGCATTTAATAAATAATGTAGATGTAAAAATGATTACGCAGCAGTATATTCTTCGGGATTTGGCTACTAAGAGTTATGCACTCGCGGATATCTACTTTCCCCAATTTGGTATTATTGTAGAAGTCGATGAGCCTTATCATCAGACGGGGGAAATGTTGATAAGGGATAAGATACGTCAGAATGATATTGTACAAGCTTTAGATTGTGAAGTGTTCCGAGTGACTATATCGAATAATATAGTAGAAGTTAATATGCAAGTGGATTCTATTGTATCCAAGATTCATAAGATAATTGCGGAAGAAGGATTTACACCTTGGGATCTGCAAGCAGAATATAATCCAATTACTTATATTCGAAAAGGCTTTATAGATGCCAATGATCATCCTGTATTTAAAACAGTAAGTGATTGCTGTAATTGTTTTGGTGCTGGTTATAATGGACTTCAACATAGTGGAGCAGGCCATAAGTTTCAAAGTGAGATTGACATTAAAGGGTTAAAGTTTTATCCGAATGGGGACTGGAATAATCAGTTGGAAGCGGATGACGAGCATTTTACGGAGTTTAACTTTGATCCGGTGAAAAACCAAGAATACTTAGAAAAACGACTTCACAAACTGCGTCATCAATTAGCACTATTTGCACATGTGAAAAGTGAGTTGGGTGGTTTCGAGTACGTGTTTAAAGGATTATATCGATTAGACGTAGAAGAAACGCAGAGAATAGGGAAATTATTTTACAAACGAGTTTCGAAAATAATGCCGACCTATTTTCCAGTAGACATAGAAACACCACCTGTACTTGCAAAGGCTTTTGACGAAGAAAGAGAATTAGCTCGATTTTATGATGAAACGATACTAGCATTATTTCAGAAAAAGTATCCTGAGTATCAAATAATTAGTAGTGAGGAGTAAGTCTACAAAAATCATTGAAGAATTCAATGGAAACCGTGCATGCCACATTAAAACAGCTCAATAGTTCCTTATTTTTAATTTAGAATTCGGAACTATATATCAAATATTCTTTCAATTTGATATGATGTGTGTGATTGACTATTCGAACACCTTTCTAGTCAATGAATGTAAGGGGGAGCAGCTGTGAAACAATCCGATATTATCTTAATTGAAAGAAGATTTCCAAGTGCAAATATGATCCTTATCAAGGATAAACTACCGATCCTTATTGATAGTGGTTTTGGAAGTGATGTGAAAGAAACCGAGCAATTGATTAAAAAAGCAGGTGTTTCACCGGAAGAATTGCATCTAATTGTGAACACGCACTATCATAGTGACCATGTAGGTGGCAATTTTCATTTTCAAAAAAATTATGGCATAACGATTGCCGCGCATAAATGGGAAGCCCATTTGATTAATGTTAGTGACCCTGAAGCTTGCAGTGCGGAATGGTTAGACCAACCTGTGGAACCTTATCGGGTAGATCGAAAGCTGTCAGATAACGATGAAATTGATACAGGGAGCAGAATCTTAAAGGTCCTCCACACACCTGGGCATACTTTGGGACATATTTCTTTATATGACCCTGAAGAGGAGATATTGATAGCAGGAGATCTTTTTCACCAAAAAGATATTGGCTGGTTAAATATTTTTCGGGAGGGTGTTGCATCGATCCACCGGTCTATGGAGAGTTTGGAACGGTTGTCTAAGATCCCGGTTCGACAGGCATATTCTGGACATGGATCTCAAATAGACGATCCTCAAGCTGCCATTGATGCAGCGAGAAAACGATTTGATAAGTGGCTCGGCGCGCCTGAAAAAGTTTCATGGCATGCCTGCAAACGGATTTTCTCGTTCACTTTAATTATAAAAGACGGATTGGCTGAAGAGGAGCTCGAAAACTACCTGCTGCAATGCGGTTGGTTTCAGGATTTTGCACGTCACGCTTTCCGTGCCCAACCAAAAGAGTTCGTGGGAATTCTGCTGGATGAGATGCTTCGTTCCGGCGCGGCTGAATGGCAGGATGGAAGATTGATGGCTTCCGCTCCATATCAGGCACCCGATAAGGAATGGATGAATCAGAACGTCAAGCTGAAGAATTGGGGATTATCAAAACTTCTTACGTAACTGATAGTGAATTGGAACGAAGTCGTGCTTTGGAACTATTAAAAGGACAAAAGGGAGGAATGGAGTTGCTTTTACAAGTAGGGGATATCATTTCATTTGAACGGACGTTCACAAAAGAGGACGTGGAATTATTTACGAAGGTTTCCCGTGATGAAGGAGATCACCATCTAACTCCGGAAGAACAAGGAAGACTCGTTGTTCAGGGTTTATTGACAGCAACTTTGCCGACAAAAGTGGGTGGGGACCATAATGTTTTAGCCCGCAAGATGAATTTCGAGTTTCTGAGACCGGTGTTTACGGAAGATACCATCATCTGTGACGTGGAAATTGAACGATACGAAAAACAGGAAAACAACCGAATCGCCATCACGGCTTCCTTCAGCTGCAGAAATCAAGAGAATAAGGTAGTTTTGACAGGGGGATTTGCAGGAGTCATCCTTACTTCGTAAGTTACTCAAGTGGAAATGAGGAATGGATATGCGATTGGTTAGACCTTCCATTGAATGGAAAAACGAGCATGAAGCTTATATGAAAGAATGGGATGAACCTCGGATGACTCCTAGTAGTTTCAATCTCACAGGCTACGAGAGCTATGAAGCTTATTTGGAAGCTCTGCAGATCCGGGAGACTGGGGACGGGAAATGGGTGCCTAGCACGAATTATTTCTTAGTGAATGAAAATAACAGAGTCCTTGCAATGGTTGATATACGGCACGAACTGACAGATTATCTGCAGAATGTCGGTGGACATATCGGGTATGGAGTGCGGCCTGCAGCACGAAGAAAAGGACATGCTACAAGGATTCTTGCTGATGCATTAAAGAAATGTGATGAGTTGGGAATCCGTCGAGTACTGGTAACTTGTAATGATGATAATATCGGATCTGCTAAGACAATTGTAAAGAATGGTGGGGTTGAGGACAAAAGCTTTATTGAAGATGACGTAACGGTAGTTCGACGGTTTTGGATAGAGAGGTAATTGCATAAATGCTGTAACTTACTCATATTTCCCTTTCAGTGGAACAAACCTCACTTCATCCAAAACTGTCGTCTGGATTCCTCCATCTTTGTCTTTTTCCAAAAGCAAGAGTTCCTGTAGGAGGGGTGTTCCTACGGGGATGATCATTTTTCCTTCGACAGCAAGTTGATCTATTAACTCGCGTGGCACTTGGGCAGCAGCGGCGGTCACCATAATTCGATCATAAGGAGCGTGCTCGTCCCACCCAGTGCTACCGTCATCTAGCTTAAAATGGACGTTGGTGAAATCAGCTTTCTTCAATCTTTCTTTAGCTTGTTCATGCAAGGCAGCAATCCGTTCAATTGTATAAACGGAGTTCGAGAAAGCAGCGAGTAGGGCGGTTTGGTAGCCGGATCCCGTTCCAATTTCAAGCACTTTTGAATGAGGCTGCAAATCGAGAGCCAATGTCATTTCGAGTACGAGGGAAGGCTGGGAAATCGTTTGTTCATGGCCGATTGGAATAGCCTCATCCATATAGGCGAATTCTTTGAGCGCATCCATGAAAAAGCCACGGTCCAGTTTTTTGAAATAGGTGACGATATCTTGTTTTTGATTGGCCATTGTTCATGCTCCTTCGTTTAAATGATTAATCTATGCACGTTAATCATTGCCGACAATGGGGGTTTGTAAACTACATAAGAAAAGTGGTAGTTACTGGTGTTTTTGCTTTTTCTGCGAATCCCCCTAAAACAAAACGACCCACCGTGGTCCGCATTGTAAAGAGGCGTGGTGGGTACTGCTATCTATCTGTGTTGGTCTACAAGAATGGGATTACCATCTGGATCTTCAATTGTAAAACTCGCAGGCCCTGAACTTGATTCATCTGCTTCAGTCAGCATTTCAATTCCTTTTGCTTTAAGTTGTTTTTGAAGATCCCGAATGTCCGTAAACGAATCGAGATTGTTGGCATCTTGGTTCCAGCCTGGATTAAAGGTCAGAATATTTTGATCAAACATTCCTTGGAACAGTCCAATTACGCTACTTTCATTCTTCAAAATAAGCCAATTTTGGGTAATATCCCCGCCTGAGACTTGGAATCCTAGGTTTTCGTAAAATGATTTTGATTTATGAATGTCTTTTACACTTAGACTTACAGAGAATGCACCTAGTTTCATTTTCCTTCCCCCTACCTAGTAATTGTGGATAATTAATAATTCGAACAAACTCAGTATAATTGATAACATTAAAATAAACAACATTTACCAAATGTAGTAATCCATCAGTTAGTTACTATACATCTAGGTGACAATTTAGTGTCATGGAGGGATATCGGTTTATCTTTCGACCACTTCTCGTGTAAGATGCTATTTAAGCTTTAATAATTAAGAAGCGAAAGATTTGAAAGGGGTTCAACGATATGAAGTACAAAAAAGTCCTACTTCCATTTATAGCAGGTGCTCTTGCAATTAGTTTAGCTGCCTGCGGTGATGAAGATAAAGCAGCAAAAGAAGAAACACCTAAAGAAGAAGCAAAGCAAGAAGCACCTAATGAACAAGAATCAACTAAAGAATTAGAAGAAGCTGCGAAAGAGATGCAAGCGAAACTAGCTGAACAGCAAGTTGATAAGAAAACGATTGTGGCTGTTGTAAATGAAGAAGAACTGACAGGTGAGGACTATAATACAGCATTGACGGCAATCCAAGGTCAAATGCAACAAATGGGACAAGACCCGTCAAGCAAAGAAGTGGCTGAACAAGTAAAAGCGCAAGTTCTTGAGTCACTTGTGAACCAGACATTGATTCTTCAAAAAGCACAAGAAGCGAAATTAAAAGCATCTACATCTGAAATTGACAAAGAGTATTCAGCATTTGAACAGCAATTTGGCGGTGAAAAAGAAATGGAAAAAGCACTTGAAAGCCAAAATATGGATGTTGAAACATTGAAAGGTCAAATCGCTGAATCCATTATATTTGACAAGTACCTGGAAAAAGTAGCTCCAGCTGGAAAAGTGTCAGAAAAGGAAATTAAAGAATACTATGATCAAGCTGCAGCTACTTCAAAAGAGGCTGGACAAGAGATGCCGCCGCTTGAAGAAGTGAGTCAGGAAATCGAAGGAATGATTAATCAAGAAAAACAGCAAAAACTGCTTGTTGCTCATGTTGAAGAACTAAAAGCAGCTGCCGATATTGAATTAAAATTGTAAAAGAATTACGTGTGAGACATGGAATGCTTGACCTTCAAGGTTAAGCGTTTCATGTCTTTTTTTGTTTCTTATAAAAATAAGTGACATCCATTTCACTTGCAATTCCATTATCATAGGAACTTCAATTTTGGACAACCTACGAACAAAGAAAATAAGGAATGAGGTGATGGAAATGATTTTGGAAAAGTCATCTGCGTGGAAAGAGGGCTTTATCGAACGTTTGGAAAATCGGGAAACGTGGGACAACTGGAAATTGTATAAAATGAGTTATGAGATTGCAAAAACGAATTTGATCACTGATTTCCATGGACTTCAATCCCCTAACTATTTGCCCAATCTCACGCCACTTGCGCACCAATTGGAAGCGGCGGAAACGGTCATTGAAAGGATGAATGGAAAAGCGATTCTTGCGGATGAAGTGGGGCTCGGTAAAACCATTGAAGCGGGTTTGATCCTGAAAGAATATTTAATTAGAGGTCTCGTGAAGAAAGCGCTAATTTTGGTTCCAGCATCACTTGTTGGTCAGTGGATTGAAGAATTGAATCAAAAATTTCATATTCCTGCTATGCAGTATAAAAAAAATTACGACATGAACCATCTGACGATTGTCGTCATGAGTATGGATATGGCAAAAAGAAGTCCGCACAAAGAAACCATCTATGATCAAGATTTTGATTTGATCATAATTGATGAAGCGCATAAATTAAAAAACCATAAAACGAAAAACTACGAGTTCGCGCAGAATTTAAAGAAAAAGTTTTGTTTGTTATTAACTGCTACACCAATTCAAAATGATGTTTTTGAACTGTTTTACCTCATATCGTTATTAAAACCAGGGCATCTAGGTAATTATGAGACGTTTCAATCAGCGTTTTCCGCAAGCAAACACAATGTAGAACACGATGAATATTTAAAAAAATTGGTCAATCAAGTGATGGTGAGAAATAGGAGACAGGATACGGGAATCGAATGGACAAATCGTCATGTTCAAATCATACCCATCGATTTTACGACTGAAGAAAAAGAAGTCTACAACCTGATTTCAGAACTTAAAAATGTTTCCCCTGATTTTTCGGATGCTTTCTCTATGCTTACTCTACAAAGAGAAATGTGCAGCAGTAAGGAAGCTACAGCTTTAACCTTAACTAAAATGCTTGAAAAATGCACTCGACCGGAAGATATTTCTTATCTGGAAAGCATTATTCAAAAATTAATGGCACTGGAAATGAACTCAAAAGCGGAAAAGGCTTATGAAATTATTTCAGAGGCAGATGGTAAGGTTATACTCTTTACCGAATATCGCGGTAGTCAAACCTATTTGCAGTGGTATTTACAATCAAAAGGAATCACTAGCGTCCCATTTAACGGAAAGTTCAGCAAGAGTAAACGAGAATGGATGAAACAACTCTTTAAGGAAAAAGCGCAAGTACTGATTGCGACGGAATCGGGTAGTGAAGGGATAAATCTGCAGTTTTGTCACCATGTCATAAACTATGATTTACCTTGGAACCCCATGAAGTTGGAGCAACGAATTGGACGTGTCCATCGGTTGGGGCAAGAGCATGACGTGCATATTTACAATTTAGCCATCCAAAATACAATTGAAGACCATATATTGGACCTGCTTTACGTTAAAATAGGGGTCTTTGAAAAAGTGGTGGGTGAGTTAGATGATATTTTAACTCCTTTCAAAAAGACCATTTGAAATGAAGGCAGAGAGGGAGGACGGACATGTATCCACAACAAATTCACGGGTATTTGCGACAATTTTTTAGAGAAAACAATTGTCAAATAGTAAGCGACCATGATCACTACATCAGCGTACAATTAACAATTGAAATGGATAAAAAAATTATGAACCGTCCATTTTACTGGAAATACCTAGAAAGTACGGATGGCGTACCAGATCCAGCACGACTAACATTTATTACTGATAGAAATAAAGTTGTTGAAGATGTAAATGGGGAAGTCATCCACTTCGGCTCCCCTCGACTCAATCAATTGTTCCAAGCAACGAAAGAGCTGGGCTCGTTTGTGCAGATGTATGAAAAGGTATCAGAGAATGATGGAGCGCAAACCATATTAACACCATGGTTAGGGGTTAATTATAAAGTATCGTATTACAGTGATCAAACGAAAGAAATTCTTTATTCGTTAGGCATTAACTTAATGACAGGTATCCTTAAAGAAGGTTTTCAGGAATCGTTAAGTGAAGTGGAATTGGAATCAAGCATGTCAGGAAATACATTTAATTTACCGTATATTATAAAGCCGATTCGTGCCCTGGAACGGCTGGATGCGGTAATTGAAGATGCCATCCAACAAGATGATCACACATGGGCTGAAGAAGCAAAAATGAGATGGCAAAAGGATAGAGAAGTCTTGGAATACTTCTATGAAGGGATAGAAAACAAACCGGATTGTTACGAGATAGAGAAAGAAGCTATGGATCAACAATACGAAGCGAGAATAAAAGTTGAAATTATCAATGGTGGATTATTTTATTTGAAATGAATTTGTAGTAAAATGATGAAGGAAATAAAGGTGGTTCCTGACCTGATAGATAATGTTTTTTGGAGGACTTCATGTGTATGATCCAACAATTTTTGAAAACTTGAAAGTGGCATTTGAAAATCATGTGTATGATTTAGATAATATAGATCGAAAAATAACAATTACAAACCGGGTAGATCGAATGGATTTTTCTGTGCTTGCAAGAGATTTCGCTATTCAATTCACAATAGTCAATCAACCGACCGTGACAGTGGAAATTGTATTAAAAGCATCAGTAAAAGATTTAGCAGGTGAGATATTAGAACTCCCCGGGGAAAAACTTGGTTGTTCTTTGTCCCTACGATTTAACAAACGCGTACAACATGTATCCTTAGAGTGTAAACAGATTGAGCATGCGCTAAAGACTATTTGGGAAACTGAAATCCAGGTAACTCAAACATTGAGTTTCGTGTTTGAACAAGAAACGGCAAGTTACCTGGACAGTATTGAAGTGAAATTCAAGTCTAAAATGAATGAGGACCATATGGGCGATATTGCAGATTTTCTAAAACATGTTTTGACGTCGTTGGAAGTATTGAACCGTATCTCAGGATAATGTGGTACACCAGCGCATTTGTAAGGAAACGAAGCTAGACTCCCTATAGAGTAGATGATATTGACATGGATGCTTCAAGAGAATGATTTGTCCAATCCGTTATATTTTTACAAAAGTAATATCTGGAAAAATATATGTTTCGGATTTCCAAGCACAGTGTAAAAATCAATCGTGAAATTGTTTCTCTTTCATGGTTATTTATTGTGCCGTTATTCCTATAAACCCTTTCCTCATCGGTGAAATCCCTATATAATGGAGAGAATTCCGCATTTCTTAGTTGAAGAAAGTGTTGGAAAGGTAGAACCATACTTAGTGAAAGAAAAGGTGTAATACATATGAGTTTATTGACTGTAACAAATTTAAGCCATGGCTTCGGGGATCGTGCCATTTTTGAAGACGTCTCTTTTCGTCTATTGCAAGGAGAACATATTGGGTTGATCGGTGCAAATGGTGAAGGGAAGTCCACATTCATGAATATCATCACGCGCAAGCTGGAGCCTGATGCGGGAACGGTGAGTTGGGCGAAACGGGTGCGTGTCGGTTATTTGGATCAGCACGTCGCGTTGAAACAGGGTTTGAGCATCCGCGATGTACTGCGAACCGCCTTTCAATATCTTTATGATCAAGAAACGGAAATGAACGCGCTCTTTGCCAAAATGGGCGAGGTCGATGCGGATGAACTGGAAGCGCTTCTGGAAACGACAGGTGAAATACAGGAAGAGCTGTCACACAATGATTTCTACATAATTGATTCTAAAGTGGAAGAAGTGGCGAATGGACTCGGACTGGATGAATTCGGTCTGGATACGGATGTTCATGATTTGAGCGGGGGGCAGCGGACGAAGGTTCTTCTCGGCAAGTTGTTGCTGGAAAAACCGGACATCCTTCTTTTAGATGAGCCGACAAACTATTTAGACATAGAGCATATCGATTGGCTTCGCAGTTATTTACAGAACTACGCGAATGCGTTCATTTTGATATCCCATGATCTTCCGTTTTTGAATAGTGTTATTCAGCTGATTTACCATATGGAAAACCAACAGATCACCCGGTACTCGGGCGATTATGATGAGTTTTTACGTGTGCATGAGATGAAGAAACAGCAAGTGGAATCCGCCTTTAAGAAACAACAGAAGGAAATTGCACATCTCAAGGACTTCGTGGCTCGTAACAAGGCGAATGCGGCAACAAGTAGAATGGCCATGTCGCGCCAGAAGAAATTGGACAAGATGGATGTCATTGAATTGGACGCGGAAAAGCCGAAGCCGCAATTTAGCTTCAAACTGGCACGGACGCCTGGAAGATTTCTCTTTGAAACAAAGGAACTCGTCATCGGATATGAGGAACCATTGTCGAAGGAACTGAATCTTACGATGGAACGTGGGCAAAAAATTGCTTTGTCCGGTACAAATGGGATTGGGAAAACAACGTTATTAAAAAGTATTCTTGGAGAAATCCCTGCACTTTCAGGTTTTGTTGAACGTGGAGAGCATTTGGAAATTGGGTATTTTGAACAGGAAGCAAAAGCAGAAAACAACAATACATGCTTGGAAGAGGTATGGGCGGAATTCCCACATTTCACACAATATGAAGTTCGTTCGGCGTTGGCTCGATGCGGATTGACAACGAAACACATTGAAAGCAAGGTGAAAGTGTTAAGCGGCGGAGAACGTGCGAAAGTACGACTTTGTAAATTAATTAATCGGGAGACGAATTTGCTAGTCCTCGATGAACCGACAAATCACCTTGACCATGAAGCGAAAGAGGAATTGAGACGCGCCCTGAAGGAATACAAAGGTAGCATCCTTCTTATTTCCCACGAACCTGAATTTTATGAGGGCGTTGTGACAGACGTTTGGAATGGTGAAAATTGGACGACCAAAATGTTTTAATGATTCGCTTACTTCTCACGGAGTGAACGTTCCCTGTCAAGTTGATAGGGTAAATAATAAAAGTGAATTAAACGGCTTGAGCCCTGTATTCTTAAGGGCTTAAGCCGTTTTTTCGTTTCTGAAAGTCCACGATTATTTATCATAGTATTACTTACATAATTTACTACTACAAACTTCTTTACCCATAGGCACACCTGTTGGTAAGAAACCTCATACATCTACTAAAGTGAGTGGGAATCTATTCATAACTTCCTCCTATTACGCATATTTATTGATGTGTTAACACATTTGCTATTAAAAAGGCCATATACATATTGCCTGGTTGATGGCATCCATATCTTATAGCAATTTCTTTAATCTACCAAATGCCTTCTATTTTATCATTTTCATAAACAACCACTTTTTAATAACTATGAAAGAGAGGACTTGCATATGTATAAATGTAATAGTAATCGATTGCAGGGGTTAATAGAACAGTTCAGTCAATTTGGCGCAACTGCCAATGGGGGCGTAACTCGTTTGTCCCTTTCAAAAGAGGATGTAATAGCGAGAGACTATTTTTGTGAAATTTGCATTGAGTTAGGCATGGATATTCAAGTAGATGATATGGCAAATATCTATGCGATTCTACCAGGAAAAAAAGATTGCCCGCCAATCGTAATGGGATCACATTTAGATTCAGTTGAAAAAGGTGGCAAGTTTGATGGTGTCTTAGGTATTTTAACAGCAATAGAGGCGATACGAACGTTAAAGGAAAACGACATTGTGCTCGAGGTTCCATTAATGCTTGTGAATTTTACGAATGAAGAAGGTGCGCGCTTCGATCCGGCGATGATGAGTTCCGGTGTTATTGCTTCAAAATTCGATAAAGAAAAAATGCTACAGTCTTTTGATAAAAATGGCATTACTTTTCAAGAAGCATTACAGGCAAGTGGTTACGCGGGGGAGACAGGAAATCGCTTAACAGAAGCCCTTGCCTATATTGAACTGCATATTGAACAAGGACCGGTATTGGCAGCAAAGCAATGTGAAATTGGTGTGGTCGAAGGCGTTTTAGGCATGGTGTGCTATGAAATAACCGTAACAGGTGAATCAAATCACGCTGGAACAACGCCGATGTCTATGCGTAAAGATCCGATGATTGTGGCGTCTCGTATAATTTTGTCTTTGCATGAGCAGTTGGGGAAAATCGACGAAGCGCTTGTGTTCACATTTGGGCGTATGCACGTAGCACCTAATATCCATACAGTCATTCCGAACGAAGTAGTGTTTACCCTAGATTCGCGTCATCAAAATCCAGCAGTGATACGCCAAGTGGAGAGTCTATTGACAGGCTTAGTTTCAGAGGAAAATGGTTGCCGAATTCGCTCGGTCAAGCTATGGGGGCGAGAGACGGTATTTTTTGATGCAGCAATTTGCAATGAAGTGGAAAAATCATCTCATGACTTTGGTTATTCCTCCCATCGAATGTTCAGCGGTGCGGGACACGATGCACAATATATCGCGAGCTTTATCCCTTCGGCAATGATCTTTGTTCCAAGTATCAAGGGGAAAAGTCATTGTGAGGAGGAAGAAACGACAATTGAAGACTGTGCAAAAGGGGCAGACGTGTTACTGGAAACCGTGTTGACACTACAAAAGAAGTTTAGCATGGGGGAAAATCAGCCTATCCGGCATGGTGATGGCCCAGAATATTAACAGATGATGTTAAATTTTACATTCATTAATTGAAAGGTGAGGGTAGTGTGAAAAAAGTGATTACAGGTGGACTCATTGTGACAGCAACAGATATGTATGAGGCAGATATATTAATAGAGAATGGGGAAATTGTGCAAATCGGAAAAAATTTATCATCTGATGAAGCGGAAGTTGTAGATGCAACGGGAAAATACGTGATGCCTGGTGGAATTGATCCGCATACGCATTTGGACATGCCGTTCAACAATACGGTGACAGACGATGATTGGAAGTCAGGTACAATCGCGGCTGCATTCGGTGGGACGACGACTATTTTGGACTTTTGCTTATCTGCGGGTGAAGAAAAACTTGCGACGGCTGTGGAGAAGTGGCATGGAAAAGCAAAGGGGAAATCAGCCATTGACTACGGTTTCCATTTAATGATTGGTGAATTAACGCCCGAAACAGAGGCCGAATTACCTTTGATACTAGAGCAGGAAGGGATAACGTCTGTCAAGGTGTTCATGGCATACGCGAAAGAATTCCAGGCTTCAGACCGTACGCTGTTCAAAGCCTTTAAAATCGCAAAAGACATGGGCGCAGTTGTCATGGTGCACTGTGAAAATGGCTCGGTCATCGACGAATTAGTAGAGGAGGCGAAGAAAGCTGGACAGACTGCGCCAATTTATCATGCACTGACACGTCCCGCAGAATTAGAGGGCGAGGCGACGAAAAGGGCTATTGAACTAGCTCATGTCGCAGGAGCCAAGCTTTATGTTGTACATGTGACGTGTAAAGAGGCACTAGATGAAATTATCGCAGCGCGTGAAAAGGGCTATGACGTCTACGGGGAAACATGTCCACCTTATTTAACGCTCGATCAGTCAGCGTTAGCACAGCCAGGCTTTGAGGGAGCAAAATATGTTTGGTCACCACCACTTCGCCCGAAATATCATCAAGTGCATTTGTGGAATGCTTTAAAAGCCAAACAACTGCAAACAATTGGCTCGGACCAATGTTCATTTAGCTTTAACGGGAAGAAGCAATTAGGGTTAAACGACTTTTCTAAAATCCCAAATGGTGGACCGTTTATCGAAGATCGTTTCAGCATTTTGTTTTCTGAAGGTGTGGCGAAAGGGCGAATTTCCATCAATGACTTTGTCGATATGATTTCGACAAGTGCCGCAAAAATTTTCGGCTTATATCCACGAAAAGGAACGATTGCTATTGGTTCTGACGCGGATATCGTCATTTTTGATCCGACAGTAAAACGTGAAATTTCGGCGAACACCCACCATATGAATGTCGACTACAACCCGTATGAGGGCTGGGAAGTGACAGGAGAGCCTATCAGTGTACTTGTGCGTGGTGAATACGTCATTAAAAACAAACGATTTGTAGGAGCATTCGGCAGTGGCCAATATATTAAGCGTGCACTTCAGCCGACGACTGAACAAACAATCAACAAGTAAACATCAATCCATGAGGGGGAATATATCAGTGAGTTCGCAACTCGAACGAAATTTTGTGGAAATGAATAGCAGGATGACTAAAAATGAAGCACTAGAAGAAGCTAATCGCTGTCTGTATTGCTATGACGCACCTTGCATTACAGCTTGTCCGACAAGTATTCAAATTCCGAATTTCATTAAAAAAATTGCTTCTAATAATATGAAAGGTTCAGCTATGACGATTATGGAGGCCAATCCGGTTGGTGCAAGTTGTGCGCGAGTATGTCCGACCGAGGAATTATGTGAAGGGGCATGTGTGTTAAATTCCTCAACAAAGCCTATTAAAATCGGGCACTTGCAACGTTATGCAACAGATTGGGCGATGGAATCAGACGTCGAGCTATTTGAGAAAGGTCAAAAAAATGGACAAAAGGTAGCAATTGTTGGCGCTGGTCCAGCTGGCTTATCGGCAGCGCGTGAGCTTAGTCGCTTCGGCTACAGTGTCACAATATTTGAAGCAGAAGCAAAGGCGGGCGGTTTGGGCAGCTACGGCATCGTGTCATTCCGGTTACCGAATGATGTCGTGGATTGGGAAGTGGCGCAAATTGTAAAGCTTGGTGTGGACATTAAAACAAACACAACAGTAGGCGTGGATATTACTGCTGAGGAAATTTTAGCACAATTTGACAGCGTTATTTTAGCGGTTGGTATGGGGGCCGTGCCTAATCTCGGCATTAAAGGTGAGGAACTAGATGGCGTTCATGATGCCATTGAATTTATAAAGCACACGAAAATGGGTGCACTGACAGAAGAATTGGTCGGTAAACGTGTTGCGGTTATTGGTGCTGGTAATACAGCCATCGATGGTGCAACCAGTGCTGTGCGTCTAGGTGCGGAGCAAGTGGACATTCTTTATAGAAGAACAGAAAAAGAGATGACTGCCTACCAATTTGAATATGAATTTGCCAAGCAAGATGGCATTGGATTTAAATGGCTGACAGCGCCGAAACAAATTATCGGTGATAAGGCTGGGAAAGTAGTGGGACTTGAATGTGTCAAGATGAAGCTCGGAGAGGCGGATGCAGACGGCAGGCAACGACCTGAAGCCATTAAAGGATCTGAGTTTGTTATAGAGGTGGACGCGGTCATTAAAGCAATTGGACAAACGCGCTTTGTCTCGCTCATTGAAACTTTTGGATTGCAGCATACGAACGGAGTAGTAGATATTGACGAAACAACTATGCAAACATCGAATGACAAAGTGTTTGCCTGTGGAGATGTCGTGTTCGGCAATGGTCAAGGGGAAGCAATGGTGGTACAAGCTGCGCAGCAAGGTAAAGATGCTGCTTACATCATTCATGAGCGTTTAAGAAAACCGAGCGAGATCGCATAGGGGGAATGTAGCATGGCAGACTTACGAATTGACTTTGCGGGGATTAAATCACCGAATCCATTTTGGTTAGCATCGGCACCACCAACTAATTCGGGCTATCAAGTGCAACGTGCATTTGAAGCGGGCTGGGGTGGCGCAGTTTGGAAAACATTGGGCGAACCAATTTTAAATGTTTCATCGCGCTTTGCGGCTGTCAGCTTTAACGGACAGAGAGTAGCGGGCTTTAATAATATTGAGCTCATTACGGATCGTCCGTTAGAGGTTAATCTACAGGAAATTCTTGAAACGAAAAAGAGGTTTCCTAATCATGCCATTATCGCTTCATTAATGGTAGAGCCACAGCAGGAAAAATGGCATGAGATTGTCAAAAAAGTAGAAGCTGTGGGGGTTGATGGTCTTGAGCTTAATTTTGGTTGTCCACATGGAATGGCAGAACGAGGAATGGGGTCTGCCTCTGGTCAAGTCCCTGAATTGGTTGAAAAGCAAACGCACTGGGTGAAGGAAGTTGCACGTACACCAGTTATCGTCAAGCTAACGCCAAATATTACGGATATTACGATGACGGCAGAAGCGGCAGTGCGTGGCGGTGCAGATGCCGTTAGTATGATTAATACAATTAACAGCTTAGCAGGTGTCGATTTAGATTCATGGAATACGGTGCCACATGTTGGTGGAAAGGGTTCACATGGCGGATATTGTGGGCCTGCCGTCAAGCCGATTGCACTAAATATGGTAGCAGAATGTGCGCGAAATTCTTTTGTCAATGTACCTATTTCAGGCATTGGTGGGATTTCAAATTGGCAGGATGCTGCGGAATTTATGCTGATGGGTGCAACAGGAGTACAAGTTTGTACAGCAGCAATGCACCACGGATTTAGCATTGTCGAAGATATGATTGACGGACTTAATAATTATCTGGATGACAAAGGAATTGCCTCGGTCATGGGTATAGTCGGTCAGTCGGTCCAACGTTATTCTGACTGGGGTGACTTAGATTTAAACTACAAAGTTGTTGCAGAAATTAATAATGATGTTTGTATTAATTGCAATAAATGCCATATTGCGTGTGAAGATACGTCACATCAATGTATTGACCTGTACACAGAGAGTGGTCGTCCGATGCTCAAGGTACGTGAACAAGATTGTGTAGGCTGTAATTTATGTGCGATTGTGTGCCCAGTAGACGGTGCAATTTCGATGGTCGAAAGAAAGTCCTCTATTACGCCAATGACTTGGAACGAACGTCAATCACTTATTAGCAATTTTGCAAGATGAAGAAAGTCAATTGTTTGTTAACTGGAAATCTAATATAAGGGAGAGGCATGAATGGCGAATGGTGGGAATTATTTAAAATCACCAGATTTACTTCCAGTGACACATCAAAAAAGAAATATCGGGACGTTTGGTTTTTCAGTGATTTGGGTGGGAATGGCCATCGTTTTAGCCGCCTTTGCAATTGGCGGAACAGGTATAATGAGTTTGTCATTGCCGATGGTAATTTTAGCGACAATGATAGGTTCCGTATTAATCGGCGTATTTATGACGTTAATTGGTGATATTGGTATTGAACATGGCTTGTCCTTCCCGGTTTATATGCGTGCCCCATTCGGTACAATTGGCACGCATTTACCATCGCTCGTTCGTGGGGTGACGGCTGCTTGTTGGTTCGGGATTAACACCTATTTTGGCGCAATGGCCATCAATGGGATTTTGAATTTATTATTCGGCTTTAATAATTGGTTTTTATGTTTCCTTGTTTTTGCGGCATTACAGTTATTTAACACATCGCTCGGCATTAAATCCATTGAGCGCTTTGCGGATTTTGCGGCGCCGATTATTATTTTAATATCGTGCTGGATGTACATTACGCTTGCCGATCACGCAACGGCTTCAGGGAAAGACGTGTGGACTTGGGTGGAATCGCCGACGACAGGGATGGCAGCTTTTACAGCATTCATGGTCTTGATTATGGCGAACATGGGATTCTGGGCAACGTTAGCAGCTGATATGCCATCACTATCACGTTTCTTTAAAGCGCCAAAAAATGAACGCAATTGGTTCAAGCGCAATAAAACACAGTTAGTAGGCTCTTTAATCGTAATGCCGATTACGAATACATTTATCGTAGCCATTGGTGCAGTGTGTTATATGGCCGTGGCATCTGCTGATCCGATAAATGCCTTGCAGCAAAGTGCAAGTGGATTTGTGTTAGGAATTTTATTGCTGATGATTGTGTTAGCGCAATGGTCGACAAATACATCTGCAAACGTTATTCCTGCGGCAACGATTTTCTCGAACATTGGTGGACCAAAAGTGCCGTTCTGGGTCGGGGTTATTGTCACAGGGGTTATTGGGACTTTGGCACAACCTTGGAGCTTATTTGACGTCTTAGTGAATGCGCTATTAATCATTGGCGGTATTTTAACAGCAATAGTGGGGATATTATTTGCCGATTATTATTTAATCCGTAAACGTCGTGTGAACGTAAAAGATCTGTACGAGTTAGACGGTCAATATAAATATATGAATGGCTTTAACTTAGCGGGGTTAATCGCTTGGGTGATTGGTGGTGTCATAGCGAATATGTTCCTAACGTATTCTTCTTTAGTGGGCTTTATCGTGGGGGCACTTGTGTATTATGTCTTGGCGAAATATTGGTGGTTCAAAAAGTACCCGCAAGCCGAACTAGACGATCCTAGTGACGCCAAGTATTTAGGTATTACAGTTGGTCGCGATTGGGACGATATCGCCGTGCAAGAAATTGAAGAAAAAGGTGCTAAATAAAAAAAGTGAGGTATGTGTATGTCGGATTATTTACTAAGCGTGGATGAAATGAAACAAGTAGATGACTATTTAGATAAGGGCTATAAAGTTCATTATGTGTCTGAGAATTTAAGCGGTATGTTTGTCGAGTTTGAACGGCTGGAAGAAGAAGAAGTCTGTTTGCAGATTCTTACCGCCGAAGCGCGTAAATATCTTGCCTCAAAGCTGCAAGAACAAACGCTGTTGTAAGAAGGTATGTCAATTTAATATGAAGTGGCGAAAACTCTATTCTATTACATACTAGAATAGAGTTTTAATGTTGTGCTTTTACCTTCATTAGCAAAGTGTTGGATTCTGATTTGGTGAAGTTGAACAATTGCAGTGAATAGTACTTGTGAAATCTTAAGAACTATTAATTTCCCTATATAAAAAACTGAAAAGATAATGATATACTCTTCATATAATAGAATCCAATTCTAGTTCGGACTATTATACAGGAACCTGGATTATGCTGATTGAAAAACATGCTTTTAGCTAATTTTGTTGTGACGATGCAATTCAGGAAGAGGAAGTTTACCAAAAATTTTTGTTGAATTCCTTTTTTTTGCAAGACATTTCATACACATAGCAGTCGTATTCATTCATCCTTTTCCTTCTTCTTTAAATCTTGAATTTCCTTTAGAATAGCTTGTTCCGCCTCTTTTCCATTATCAAAGGTTCCCTGTCTAATTTTCATTTCTATTTGATATTGCTCTTCTACATCACTTGTCGCGGGAATAAACGGTTCATCATTGTAGTCGGTACGTTTACCATACCGCAGCATTTCATAAATGATCATTCCGTTATTGGGCTTCCCATTTACGGTTATCATAGGAATAATGTCGAAAAGTAAATAATAGAAGGCATAGAAAACAAACCGATCCCAAAAAGTTTTGTATTCTTGAAGCATTCCGTTAGCTAGAAGAGCATTGATAGTGACAGCAAGTACGAGATTGAATATAATCGGACTTGCGTAAATACATATATATGCAAATTTACTATTCTTTTTTAACGAGTCGTAGGAAAACCAACTATACACATGATAATATTTGCGTACGTCGAAAACGCTTAACTTGAAAATCCGAGGGCCAGATCCAATCGTCAGTCTTGGGTTCTTAACCCTGAAAATAGCGCTAACGATAAGGTAACCGAGTTCCCTTAAAAATATAACAACCGGTAAGATTATAAATCCTGATATAATTAAGGATACTAAATCTGCAAGTCCAAACATATTTCTATTTCCCTCCTATTAAACAAACCACATCTTGTAAAATACCCATTGAAGAGGAAATCGAATCCTTTATCTAGGGAATTCGAATTTAGCTACATCATTTCGTGAAGTGGTCCGTGGAAATCAGTGGATAAGGACAAACTAATAATTAGGTTAAGTCAAATCATAAAAAGAGGTTATTAACATGAATGAAATTAGTTTTGAAGATTTTAACTTAAGTGATGAAATAAAAAGAGCACTGATTCTATTAAAATACGAAGCCCCCACAAAGGTTCAAAGTGAAGTGATACCAAAAGCATTGAAAAGTCAGGATCTCGTTGTGAAGTCTCAAACGGGTAGTGGCAAGACAGCTTCTTTTGGAATTCCACTTTGTGAAATGATTGAATGGGAAGGAGAAAACCCGCAGGCATTAGTTCTGACACCTACTCGCGAACTTGCTGTTCAAGTTCGCGAGGATTTAGCAGATATCGGACGATTTAAAAGAATTAAATCTTTGGCAGTTTACGGCAAAGATTCATTTACAATACAGGCTGAAGAGCTAGAACAAAAAACACATATCGTCGTCGGTACACCTGGGCGTGTGTTGGATCATATTAATAGAGACACATTAATCTTAAATGATTTAAACTATCTCATTATAGACGAAGCCGATGAGATGCTTTCCATGGGTTTTATCAAATTGGTAGAAACCATATTGAATAGGCTCCCTTCAAATAGAGTAACGATGGTGTTTTCCGCTACATTGCCTAAGGGTGTTGAAAATCTTTGCCATAAATATATGGAAAATCCTAAAACCATTCAAATTGCTTCTGCAGGAACGACAACTAGCACGATTGAACATCATGTTATAGAAGTGAAAGAAGCGGGGAAAATAGCATTGCTTAAAAACGTTACACTTGTTGAAAATCCTGCTAGCTGTATAATCTTTTGCAAAACTAAAAAACATGTCGATGCGGTGTTTGCAGAACTAGAGAAATCCAACTATTCTTGTGAAAAAATACATGGTGGAGTTGTACAAGAAAATCGATTTTCAGTGATGGAAGGCTTCAAAATGGGGAATTTCCGTTATCTTGTGGCGACTGACGTAGCTGCAAGGGGAATCGATGTAGATAATATAACACTTGTGATCAACTACGATGTCCCTTTGGAAAAAGAGAGCTATGTTCACCGAACAGGCAGAACCGGTCGTGCGGGTAAGAAAGGTAAAGCGATTACCTTTGCAACTCCTAATGAAGGTAAACTCCTAACAGTAATTGAACAATATATTGGCTTTGAGATACCACGAATGTTAGTTCCGAAACAACGTGAAGTAGCACCAAGAAAAAATGCTTTATCGTCGAATCACGCAAATCAAAAAACGGTACCAAAAAACAAAAGCATCACGAAACTTCATTTTAGCGGTGGAAAAAAGAAGAAACTTCGAGCTGTGGATTTCGTAGGAACGATCGCGAAAATACCTGGAGTAACAGCGGATGATATTGGTATTATCAGCATTCAGGATAGTTTGACGTATGTCGATATTCATAATGGAAAAGGCTCAATTGTCTTGTTGGCAATGGAAGAGTTAACTATCAAAGGGAAGAAGCTTAAAGTGAGTAAGGCGAATAATACTTGAAGGTCATGGGGAAAAGTATGGAAATTATAGGGCTAATCAAAATGTAGTTAACTAGTGGACACTAAACAATCTTCCAAATACATGCAGCAAAACGCGCTTACCTAATAAAAATAGAACGTAAAACATACTTAGGCAGTATGTTTTACGTTCTACTATCTCTTAGTATTGCTTCGAACCAATAGCTTCAAGTCGAAAAAGTGAGGGAGATTGAACTGCCAGGACGCCATGTTCCTTGAATGGCGTCCTTTTGTTCGACAAAATAGCATATCACTTCATAACGATGGCTTCACCATCAATGACAATTTCATCATGTTGGTTTTTTACAATTGTACGAAGTCTGATAATATTTTTTGAATCTCTCTTCTCTAACACTTCAACTTCCGCATTGACAGTATCACCAATTTTAACGGGAGCTTTGAATTGAAGATTTTGTGATAAGTAAATGGTGTCTGGACCCGGTAATTTCATCGCTAGCACAGATGAAATAAATCCAGCCGTTAAAATGCCGTGTGCGATGCGTTCTTTGAAGACTGTCTTTTTCGCATATTCATCGTCAATATGCAAAGGATTGAAGTCTCCTGTAATTCCGGCAAATTGGTAAATATCAGATTCAGAAATGGTTTTGGAGAAGTTTGCCTTATCACCGATTTTTAATTCATCATATGTTGGCATTACCTAACTCCTCCTAGTAAACCTGAATTTCAGTTACAAGTAGTTCACTTGTTTGGATGATTAAATAGATGGTAGAAGTCCTTTTTGCGATTCTTTTATTTGCTCAGTTAATTTCTCAACTGTTTTCAATGCTTCAGAACGCACTTGTTGTTGTTGCTTCAATGCTTCTTTCACATTAGATTCCAACTGGTCTTGAGATTTCGAAACAAAGTCCAACATGATCTTGCTAGGGTTCCAAGAAAGAGCTTGAACCGAATTGTTAATCTCCTCAATTTGGTTTATCCAAGTGGAAACAGGTGACCCGACTTGATTTATCTCAATCGTTTTTAAAGTATTTTGCAAACTTTCTTTTACTTCTGCAGTTATCTTATTAGCCTCTTCTTCTAGCTTGCTCAGTGTTCCGCGTGTAGAATTTAACACTTCTTTTTGACTATCGATTGCCTGTAATGACTTTTCATCAATTTCAGTTTGGAATCCTTGAAGTGTTTTAAAACTATTCAACCAGCCATTCCAGATAGAATCGATAGCATTAGGTGATTGTACCTCGTTAAGTGAATCTACCGCAACAAGTGAATTTTGAGCTTCTGTTAATTTCTTCGTCATAAATAATTCCCCCTTTTTAGTATAAACGTGAAACATAGAACCCTATATGGTTGCATGCAACGAATGTGCATTGGACCCTCTTTTAATTCTCCTTATCTGTGTCTTTCGAAGGCGACATGAAAGGAGTGAAAAATGGATTGTATAAAGTGAAAAACTGATCTAGCATTTTTTGGTAATGCCCAAGCGAACCTGCCCAAACCTCTAAATATTGCTCACCGGCTGCTGTAATCGAATAAATACGTTTTGCTGGTCCACCGGATGTCGTATCCCAAACTGATGTGACCATCTCATCTTTTTCAAGTTGTCGTAGAATCCGATAAAGGTTCCCTTGATCGACTGAATCGAACCCGAATTGCGTAATCTTTTGCATCAATTCATAGCCATGTGAATTCCAATCGCGTAGATGTAATAGCATGATTGGAATTAGGAAGTTTTTTGGAGTTCCTAAATTGGTAGTTTTGTCATTCTTGGATGTCCCCTGATTTGAATCCACCGTTTATCACCTCCAATCACAGTAAATGTCTATAGATGTAATTTACACCTATATGTTTATTTTGTCAAACATGAATATTGGAAAAATATAAAATCGAGTACGTAAAGAATGTTACATCTGTTGAATTAAACGTTTACTAATATAAAACGTTGGTGAGTAGGGATTGAAGAATGCAATTTCCACTGTACTATTTCCGGCCCGCTTTCGGCGAATTAATCACGACACTTTAACGGAGGGATAAGTCTGTTGTAATTAATCGTCTGTCGCATTCCTCCAATATTCTAGTGAAAATACAGTTGCTCTGAAAGAAACAAGTAGATTAGCTTCTATATAGAGCGGAAGTGCTCGAAAATAATTTAGAAGTCGTTAAGTCCAAAGTGATCCAAAAAAGCTTATACACGTAGTGCCCAGTGTATGATTAAGATATTCACTGGTTATTTCTGGTTTATTGTATAGAAGTAAAAAAATCTCAACTAAATTATTGTCTTACGCATATGTATGAGCCAACACTCATACATTGGTAAAGTCGTCAAGAAGTGAAACGGAGCTTAACTTTCATTTTGTAAGAACGTGATAAAACCCTATCTTATCGCGTTATATGTCGAATTGTGTTGAATAACCGAGTAGAAGTGAGAATAGATAGCCCTTTCTGATTATTCATTTAAAAATCGTCAATCAGTATAATTATGTACAGGGGGTCAGTTGGTACTTGCTGAGCTTATTACTTAAAAGGAGATGAAGTTTATTGTCACAAACATTGCCACTAGATCCGTTTAAAATGTGGAAAAACATTTACGAACAAACAGAGGCGAACTGGAACGAAGCAATCCAAGAATCGTTGAAGAAGGAATCTTTCTCTGAAGGAATGGGAGAGACCCTAAACTACTACCTGCAATTTCAGGAGTATTCAAATGAGGCGACTGAGTCTTATTTGAAACAAATGAATATGCCTACGCGAGCAGAACTTGCGGATGTTGCATCTCTCGTCATTAATTTAGAAGGCAAAGTTGACAATCTTGAAGATAAATTCGAAGAAGAATTAGGTAAATTAGATGCGACAAAAGAAATTAGTCAGTTAAGAAGGTCTGTCCTAAACTTGGAGAGAAAACTGGATAAAGTTCTTGAGGTGCTTGAAGGTATAGAGAAAGAAAAAACGGTGGTCGCACCGAAAGAGTTGAAAAAGTAATAGTAGATTTGTTCAATTTAAGGGGTAAAAAATAGAGTGATGGGAAGTGTGTGGGAATATGACTATACAAATAAACGAAGTAACTGAAAAAAGTACGATTGGCAAACCACTTGCGGGGAAAGTGGTAGTAGTAACTGGGGGTTCACGCGGAATTGGTGCTACAATCGCTAAAGTATTAGCTGAAAATGGTGCATCTGTTGCGATTAATTACCAATCTAGAATTGATAGTGCAGAAGCAGTTGTAAAGGAAATTGAAGAACAAGGTGGAATTTCTTGTGCAATTCAGTCTGACGTATCTAAAGCGGACGATGTAAAGAATTTCATGGCTGAAGTTATCAATCGTTTTGGGAAGATTGACATTCTCGTGAATAATGCAGGTATTACAAGAGACCGTACATTCCGTAAACTTTCTAATGAGGAATGGAATGAGGTAATCAATGTCAATCTAAACAGTGTTTTCTATACAACATCGGAAGTAATTAATCATATGCTGGAGCAAAAGTCTGGACGAATCATTAACATAAGCTCAATCATCGGACAGGCTGGCGGATTCGGTCAATCAAACTATGCGGCATCAAAAGCGGGATTGATTGGTTTAACGAAATCACTGGCATTAGAAACAGCTAGAAGTGGAATTACTGTCAATGCTGTTTGTCCTGGATTTATCGAAACGGAAATGGTTGGAGAAATGCCTGAAAATGTAAAAGAGGGTATTATTGCAAAAATTCCAATGCAACGTTTGGGCCAAACGGAAGAAATTGCAGAAGCTGTATTGTTCCTTACACAGGCTAAGTATATTACGGGGCAAACAATCAATGTGAATGGCGGATTATACATGTAATAACCTACCATTTTTTACTTGTGGAAAGGGTCTTCTGCAAGGAAGCCCTTATAAATGATTGAATTTTGATAGGAGGAAAAAAATGGGTTATTCTAGTATAAAAGATGCTGACAAATGGATGGATACAATGCCTGATGATTTGAAGGTAGGTTTTGAACGAATTCAACGGATGACGTCGGTACTGACAAATGAGCCTGAACCAAAAGTCGGTCAAACACCTAAAGAAGTTATCTGGACAAAGAATAAAGCGAAACTATATCGCTATCAATCAACAGTCAAGAAAACGAATAGCGTCCCTATATTAATGGTTTATGCATTGATCAATAAACCTTATATATTGGATTTAACACCTGGCAATAGTCTAATCGAACATCTTACAAACAAAGGCCACGACGTTTATTTACTGGATTGGGGTACTGCGGGTTATGAAGATCGATATATGAAATTAGATGATTATATCTTAGATTATATTCCGCGCGCTGTTAAGAAAGTATTGAAAACGTCGGATGCCAAGGAAATCAGTTTGCTTGGTTATTGTATGGGTGGGACGATGACTTCTATTTTTACGGCACTACATCCTACACTGCCAATTCGTAATTTAATCTTCATGACGAGCCCATTTGATTTTTCGGATGCAGGTTTATATACGAGCTGGTTAGACAAACGTCATTTTAACTTGAATAAACTAGTTGACACACTTGGTTTGATTCCTCATGATATGATTGATTTTGGCAACAAGCTGTTAAATCCGATAGCCAATTTTTATGGTCCTTATATCAGTCTGGCGGATCGCGCGGATAATGAGGAATTCGTTAACAATTGGAAGTTGATGCAGAAATGGCTGAATGACGGAATTCCGTTTCCAGGTGAAGCCTATAGGCAATGGATTGGTGAGTTTTATCAAGAGAATAAATTAATTAATGATGAACTCTATATTAGAGGACAGAAAGTGGAGTTAAGCAAGATTACGGCAAATGTATTAAATATTGCCGGAAAGCATGATGTCATCGCTTCTCCTAACCAAGTAGAACCACTAAACGCTAAAATCTCAAGTAGAGATAAGACTTTCCATCTGACGGATACTGGTCATGTCTCAGTGGTTGCTGGTAGAAGAGCCATTAACAATACGTTTCCGTTGATTGAAGAATGGTTAACAAAACACTCTATACAATAATATAATACGAGTAAAAGCTGCTAACATGATTATATTATTGTGTTAGCAGCTTTTATTTTTTCGAAATCTGAAAAATAAAAATAATAAGGAAAAGAATATTCGCATTTTACGAAAAAGTCCTTGACTGATACGAGTTATAACGATAGGATAATCATAGTTAGTAAAACTGAATATTAAATTCTTATCGAGAGAAGTCGAGGGACTGGCCCAATGACGCTTCAGCAACCAGCCATAATATGGTCAGGTGCTAATTCCAGCAGGAGAGAAATGTCCTGAGAGATGAAGAAGAACGAATTTTAAATCGTTAAGTCTTCTTTTCATGGAAGGCTTTTTTTGTATTAAAGGGGGATTGGGTGGAATGGGCTTACTGGAAGAACTGCAGACAAAGATATTAATTGCGGATGGGGCTATGGGGACGCTGCTCTATTCATATGGGATTGAGTACTGTAACGAAGAACTGAATCTACAGAAACCGGAGATTGTGGAGAAAATTCACTTAGATTATATTACGGCTGGGTCAGATATTATTCAGACCAACACATATGGAGCCAATCTTCTTAAGCTGGAGCGTTATGGTTTAGAAAATCAAGTAAAAGAAATTAATGAAGCAGCAATTCAAATTGCAAAAAGAGCTGCTGCACCAGGCGGACAGTTTGTACTTGGTACGATAGGCGGTATCCGTGGGATTCGTAAAAGTGATGCGACGGTTGAAGAAATAATAAAAATGATTGATCAGCAAGCCAATCACTTATTGGCAGGGGATCCGGACGGTTTACTCCTAGAAACCTATTATGATTTTGAAGAACTTGTTGCTACTGTAAAGCATTTACGCAAACTAACAAATACGCCAATTATTGCCCAAGTATCAATGCATGATCCAGGCATTTTGCAAAATGGAATGCAACTTAACGAAGCGTTTCATCAGCTTGAAGCACTGGGTGCGGACATAGTAGGAGTCAATTGCCGATTGGGGCCACATCATACGATTCAAGCTTTCGAACAAGTAACACTTCCTGAAAAAGCATTTCTTTCCGCTTCTCCAAACGCAAGTTTAATGGATGTTGAGGATGGACGGATTGTCTACGAATCAGAAGCTGATTATTTCGGGAGAGCTGCATTGCGACTCCGGGAAGAGGGCGTGCGCTTAATTGGTGGATGCTGTGGAACGACGACAAAGCACATTGAGGCTGCGAAAAAATACATTGGAAATCTAGCGCCCATCTCGGAAAAAATAGTGACTCCAAGAAAGCCGATTGTAATTCGAGAGGCAGAACCGCAAAAAACAAAGCCACTTCATGTCAAGGTAATGACAGAACGAACAATTATTGTGGAGTTGGATACGCCACGTCATTTAGATATAACTGGATTCATTGAAGGTGCTAAGGCGTTAAACGAAGCAGGCATAGACTCTCTCACTATGGCTGATAATTCATTAGCCTCTCCGCGCATTAGCAATTTGGCGATGGGTTCGATGTTAAAACTTGAGCATAAGATTAATCCTCTTGTACATATCACATGTCGGGACCGCAATCTAATCGGTCTCCAATCACACTTAATGGGGTTAGATGCACTTGGGTTGCATGAAGTCCTAGCAATAACCGGTGATCCTACGAAAGTGGGCGATTTCCCAGGGGCTTCAAGTGTATACGATGTGTCTAGTATGGAATTCATTCAACTGATTAAACAGTTGAATGAGGGCATTTCATTCTCTGGTAAACCTCTCCGCAAGAAAGCGAATTTCTCTGTAGCTGCAGCATTTAATCCGAATGTACGTGTACTGGATCGTGCAGTAAAACGCTTAGAGAAGAAGATTGAAGCGGGTGCAGATTATTTCATCTCGCAACCCGTATTCACAAAAGAAAAAATCCGAGAAATTCACGAGCAGACAAAGCATTTACCTACACCTATTTTCATCGGTATTATGCCACTCACTAGCATCAGAAGTTCAGAGTTTTTGCATAACGAAGTACCCGGAATCAAGCTCTCAGAAGATGCACTTGAAAGAATGCGTGCGTGTGGAGATGACAAAAACAGAGCGACTGCAGAAGGTATTCAAATAGCGAAGGAACTCATAGATACAGCGGCAGAATTATTTAATGGAATTTACATTATCACGCCTTTCCTCAGATATGATACGTCACTTGAATTGATTCATTATATTAAAGAAATAGATGCACAGAAAGAGAGAGATCACAGTTATGTCTAAGAGTTTACTTGAGAAAGAACTTCAAAAAAGGATATTAATTATTGATGGTGCAATGGGAACGATGATTCAAAATGCGGACCTTTCTCCGGAAGAATTCGGCGGGGAAGAATATGATGGATGTAATGAATATTTAAATATCGTAAATCCAGAAGTTATTGAAAACATACACCGTGGATATTTAGAAGCAGGTGCTGATATTATTTCTACGAATACGTTTGGTGGCACGCCAGTTGTATTGAATGATTATAATTTAGGAGACCAAGCGCATGAGATTAACTATCGTGCAGCCCAATTTGCAAAAAAATGTACTGCAGAATTCTCGACAAATGAATGGCCTCGATTTGTAGCAGGAGCAATTGGACCGACGACAAAAACACTTTCTGTAACAGGTGGCATTACATTTGATGAGCTGAAACATGACTTTTATATCCAAGCGAAGGCATTGATTGATGGTGGAAGTGACTTGATATTGCTAGAAACAAGTCAAGATATGCTGAACGTAAAGGCTGCTACACTTGGTATTAAAGAGGCGTTTGAAGTGACTGGAATAGAACTTCCCATCATGATTTCAGGAACAATTGAACCAATGGGTACGACGCTAGCCGGACAAAGCATAGAAGCTTTCTATATTTCCATTGAGCATGTGAAACCACTTTCTGTAGGCTTAAACTGTGCAACGGGTCCTGAATTCATGCGAGATCATATCCGTTCACTATCAGAGATATCTGACGGCTATGTCAGTTGTTATCCCAATGCAGGATTACCCGATGAAGAAGGACATTACCATGAGTCACCAGAATCACTATCTCAAAAGCTAAGAGGCTTTGCAGAAAAGGGTTGGTTAAACTTGGTAGGTGGATGTTGTGGAACGACTCCAGCTCACATTAAAGCTTTGCGAGAAGCTGTAAAAGATTTGGCTCCACGTAAACCGGTGGATGAAAGTCATGGTCACGTTATATCTGGAATTGAGCCGCTACAATATGATGAATCGATGCGTCCTTTATTAATCGGAGAACGTACAAATGTCATTGGTTCCCGGAAATTTAAACGGCTTATTATAGAAGGAAAGTTTGAAGAAGCATCTGAAATTGCACGCGCTCAAGTGAAAAGTGGGGCACATGTCATTGACATTTGTCTTGCGAACCCGGATCGCGATGAGTTGGAGGACATGGCACAATTCATGAAGGAAGTTGTGAAAAAAGTGAAAGTGCCTCTCGTTATTGACTCAACTGACGAAAAGGTTATTGAAGAAGCGTTAAAGTATTCACAAGGTAAAACAATTATTAATTCCATCAATTTAGAAGATGGGGAAGAACGATTTGATGCCGTGATGCCTCTTGTGAAAAAGTATGGTGCAGCTGTAGTAGTAGGGACGATCGATGAAATTGGAATGGGTGTTACACGCGAACGAAAGCTTGCAATCGCAGAGCGTTCATATGATTTACTTGTGAATAAATGGGGGTTAGCGCCGGAAGATATCATTTTCGATCCGCTCGTATTCCCAGTAGGAACAGGCGATCAACAATATATTGGTGCTGCAGTAGAGTCAATAGAAGGTATTCGATTGATAAAAGAAAAAATGCCCAGATGTTTAACGACACTAGGTGTAAGTAATGTATCATTTGGACTTCCGCCGGTTGGACGTGAAGTATTGAATGCCGTTTACTTATACCACTGTACACAAGCAGGTCTTGATTACGCGATTGTGAATACTGAGAAACTAGAACGTTTTGCTTCTATTCCTGAACAGGAAATTGCTATGGCGAACGAGCTTTTATTCACAACAACGGATCAAACTCTCGCTGATTTCACAGATTTTTACCGTGGTAAGAAAAAAGAAAAAACAGAAGATGATATTCCTAAAACGGTTCCTGATCGTCTTGCTTATTATATTATTGAAGGAACAAAAGAAGGGCTTATTCCTGACTTGGAAGCGGCGCTTCAAATGTATGATACCCCGCTTGATATTATCAACGGACCACTGATGAAAGGGATGGCTGAGGTAGGTCGGTTGTTCAATGAAAATAAACTCATTGTTGCTGAAGTACTCCAAAGTGCAGGCGTTATGAAAGCGTCAGTAGGCTACTTAGAAGGTTTCATGGAGAAAAAAGAAGATGATTCTGGTAAGGGGAAAATCGTACTTGCCACTGTCAAAGGCGACGTTCATGATATTGGGAAAAACTTGGTTGAGATCATACTGAGTAACAACGGCTACAAAGTGATTGATGTCGGTATTAAGGTGACACCTGCTACACTGATTGAAGTCATTCGTAAAGAAAAGCCCGATATGATAGGTTTGTCTGGGTTACTCGTTAAATCCGCTCATCAAATGGTTATTACAGCGCAAGATTTCAAAGAAGCGGGTATCGATGTACCGATACTTGTAGGTGGAGCAGCGCTGTCTCGTCGTTTCACGGAAACGAAGATTTCAGCTGAATATGATGGGCCAGTGTTATATGCAAAAGATGCGATGCAAGGACTTGACCTAGCCAATCGATTACAAAATAAGGAAGATAAAGAGCTTTTGTTAGAGGAACTTGTTATTTCAGCAGAGAAGCGTATTATATCAGAGGCAACTCGTGCATCTAAACAGGCAGTTGCTGTTTTGGAGAGGCCTGTGAAAACGGTTCGAGAAGATGTACAAGTTTACATACCGAAAGATCTTCGTCGTCATGTGATGAAAGATTATTCAGTTGCTCACCTTCATCCTTATGTAAATATGCGCACATTGATTGGCCATCATTTGGGTCTAAAAGGATATAATGATAAATTAATCGAACGGGGAGATGAGCGTGCAAGTGGGCTCCATGAACTAGTAACTGGTTACTTACGATCGGATCTATTAAAACCCCGGGGCATATATCAATTCTTCCCTGCGCAATCAGATGGAGATGATGTAATTATTTATGATCCTGCAGACGCTAAAACAGAGATCGAACGTTTTACTTTCCCGCGCCAATCTGTAGAACCTTTTCTATGTCTAGCTGATTACTTAAGAACAGTGGAAAGTGGAGAAATGGACTATGTTGCGTTCATGCAAGTTACTGCAGGTCATGGCGTGCGTGCGGAAGCAGCTAGACTAAAAGAACAAGGAAAGTTCTTAGAAAGCCATGCATTCCAGGCGACTGCCCTTGAACTAGCTGAAGGGTATGCTGAACGGATTCACCAAGAAATTAGAGATCAGTGGGGTTTCTCAGATCCAACGGACTTTACAATGAGAGATCGTTTCGCTGCCAAATACCAAGGGCAACGATTCTCCTTCGGTTATCCAGCCTGTCCAAATCTAGATGATCAAGCTAAGTTATTTGGTTTGATAAAACCCGAGGATATTGGCGTAGAACTAACAGAAGAATTCATGATGGAACCGGAAGCTTCGGTTTCAGCAATGGTATTCGCTCATCCAGATGCTAGATATTTTGTAGTTAATTAATCAGAAATAAAAATACACCACTTTCAGATTTCCATTCTGAAAGTGTTGTATTTTTTGGAAATGGGGCGAATATTGACTGAAAGAATAGTCACAAGCTGGTATTTTAAGCTTACTAGAATGTGAATGGACTACTTCAAACAAAACTCACCCTGTTAAAACAAAAATGGGATAACACGACGGGGAAAACTCTATCGTTGGTCGTTGGAATTATATTTCCTCTATTGTTGCCTATCGTTTACGGAATACGAAGGAAGAGTTTTAAGAAAGAACTTAATAAATAACAGTACATAAAATGATCATATTTGTAGCTGAAGCAGCAACGTCTTGGGTATTGTTCTGCACTATTGCTTCTACTTTCTTGTACTTGTTTGAAGACAAAAGCGTTTAAACAAATGAATTACAGATGACTGATTGAAAATCGAAATGACGTCGGGTATATATTGAAAAAACGAGTCCATTCAATAATGAAATAATTGAATGGACTCGTTTTTTTCTGATTTTCAATACCTCTAATCTCATTTGAAAAGCAATCACCTGTGCTGTTATAGATAACCGTTAATTCGTGATTTGTCTTCTTCAATTACTTCATTTTGTAAATCTACAATGCTTTCTTTGCGTCGTGCATTTTTTTCCTGGATTGTAGCGAGTTCTTTCCCCTCGGCGAATTCCATAGCAGCTTCTGCAGCTTCTAGGTTACTGATTGTTTTCTTTAACCTGTCTTCATTGTCGGCTGAATCGTTCGGTTTGGGATTGACTTTGGACAATCGACTTCCTCCTTCTTTATAGAAACCTTCATGAGATAGCGTTCCCAAATCGACAAAAACTATTTGTAGAATTTAGTTGTCTCTTTATTTTGAAAATGTGTGTGAAAGGGAGGAGAGGTGATTTTTTTCATGGCGAATAGAAGTAAAACGATTGAAAGGAGAAACAAACTAGATAGTTAACGGAAGAGTTATTTATTAAGTCCTAAAAACAATCTCTGTTCGTCGCCGTATATTGCTCTTCATCCACTAATATGACGTTTTGTCGGAAAGTGAAGACAAAAATAAACCTCTGTTATATAGTAGTTATTAAGAATACTAACTGTTTCACAACAAGGTTAGTACAACAATAAAAAATGGAGGAGATCTATTATGGAGAAAATCAAAAATAATACTGAAAAGCAGTGTACAGAATGTGGAAATGAAATCGTTGAGAAGCATGAATCGGTACTTTATGAATGTGAGCGATGCATCGGCAAGCATGAACATTAACTAAACACTCTATTTCCAGGAAATGTGGAAATAGAGTGTTTTTTTGACTTCAAATGAATGAATCTGTGTTAGGGATTAGTGTACTGAATTTATGAAAAACCGATTGCTAATCTAAGATTTTTGTTAAGTCAATTACCGAAAATAGACCTATCCTGTAACCTCACTTGTCGCTGTAATAGAGACTCCATTTAGCGCCTGTGTCGCCAGTCGATCGGCTTCTGAATTCAGTTTTCGTTGCACCAGTTCGTACTCTGGCTGGATACCGAGGTCTTTCATCTTCTGTTCAATTCGGTCCGCCCAGCCTGACAGAACTTTTTCGAGTGCCGGCCATTCTCCAGTCAGTTGGTTGATGACTACTTGTGAATCTCCGATGAACCGAACCGGTAGATGATGGACATTTAACAGTTCAAGCTCTTGCAGGCATAAGTGGAGTGCGGCATATTCTGCTTCGTTATTCGACATAAGTTCGGCGGAAGGAGCATTACGACGGAGCCTGTATGATTTTCCACTTTGTTCATAATAAATGACACAGCCCATACCTGAACTGCTCGTTGTCCGATCGAAGCCTCCATCGAAATAGACCTTAACGTTATGGGGTTCAGTTTCGATTCCTTTCAAATAGCCCTTCATCTCTTTCACCGTCCACATGCTGTCAAATCGGTCAATGAATGCTATGCTTTTAGCTCGCCCAATTCGCTCAAGGTCTTCTGCAAAAAGTAGTGCTTGTGCTGCCGGCATTTCTTCAGAACGAAAGATTGTTTCTGCGCCTTTTGGTGTTCTGTAAATCCATTCGATTAAAATATTCATGGTCATTCCTCCTGTCTCAGTCAGTCTATATATGTATTTCTTAAATACAATAAAAGTCTACCCCATGCAGGTGATATTTATGGGTTTTATCACGAATCTAATCTTAACTTTTGAGCCAACAATTTAATGGGATTACAAAAGAGTAGTATTTGACATTTATCCTAACACATGGCATGAAATACTCCTTAAAAGATAGACATAATCCATTTGTCCTTATTATACGAATGAAAGACACTGGTATACAATAAGAGTGGGAACTGTATTCATTATGTTATTAATAAAGGACCATACAGGGAGCACAATTCCTTGTGGAAGAGTCAATGATGAAAGAAAAGGCTTTCACAGTTGTAGCGAGTGATATTAAGTATTCGAGAGGTGGAAAATTGAGGAATGTGAATACAATCGTAGTTGATTAGGGGACTAGTTAGATAGCAATTTATTCACGACAGGCAATGTGAGCTACAAAATCAAGTCCTAGGAGATTGTTAGATATCCATCGTTTGGGGTTAGGATATACGGGAGGGAATAGAAATGAAATCAACAATCGCTGTTTTAGGTGATACAGCCGTTTCAAAAGTAAGTCAATTACATACTAGTAAAAGTAGATACTTAACTATGACAATGTTGGCTGGAGTATTTGTTGGGTTTGGAATCATTTTGATTTTTACAATCGGGGGATTACTAGCGCCAGTAGATTTTCCAGGAACGAAAATTATTATGGGAGTTTCATTTGGAATCGCATTAAGCTTGGTTTTAATGGCGGGAGCCGACCTGTTTACAAGTAATAACATGATTATGACCATTGGCACTTTGACCAAAAAAACGACTTGGACTGAAACAATACAAGTTTGGACATTTAGTTATGTAGGCAACTTCGCAGGGTCGATTCTCATTGCAGCACTTTTTTTCTTTTCGGGCTTGGCCACCGGTAGTACAGCCGACTTTATTAATATGGCAGCAAGTGACAAAATGAGTCTACCTTTCATGGAATTACTCGTTCGCGGCATTCTTTGTAATATACTTGTCTGTTTAGCTGTGTGGTGCGCATTTAAATTAAAAGAAGAAACCGCAAAATTGATAGTCATTTTTTGGTGCTTATTCGCTTTTATCACTTCAGGTTTCGAACATAGTGTAGCAAACATGACCTTGCTATCTATTTCGTTGATGATACCTCATCCTGAAACGGTAACATTGGCAGGGTTGGCAGCAAACTTAGTACCCGTGTCAATAGGAAATATAATCGGTGGAGCTTTGTTCATAGGAGCCGCATACTGGTACGGGAATTCGAAGGATAGTGTTTAATATAGAAAATGCGTGCACGTTTGAACGATTGGCAAATATCTTTACAGTCGATTTTTGAAAAAATCCTTTGAAAGCATAACAATATTATTTCCTTTCCATTCGAATAGGTATATGTGGGTGTTGAAAGTGGGAGAATGAATATCAAATATGAATGAAAGGGTTCCAGTACATGTTCAAGGAGATGGGGTTACAGGAGATGACTAACATGAAAGAATTTAAAGTGACTTACTTTTTTTGTGAAGAGCATTACATCAGAAGATTTATCCATATGGAGTCCCAAGAAAAAGCAGAAAAATTAATTCAAAGCGAACGAGATCAATATATTACATTCCAAGATAGTAGAGGAATATATCATGAGTTAAATACGACAGATGTTAGAGTTATTCAACTGGCTGAGTATCACAGGACCGAAAAGAACTAAATAGAATAGACTGCATGTAGAACACTTAACACAGAAGTACTATTCAGATTTCCTAATTGAGCAATGCCTTTCCCAATGAAGAATAGGGGAGAGACATTGCTCTTTAAATGAATTAATTGACTAGAATCATTCTTATCGGTAAAAATCAAAATAAGCATTTAGAAAGAATTGAAAGGCATCCAAATGTTTACATTGTAGCCATTAACGTATTTTTCCTTCATATCATGTGAATGCTGTTACAAGAACGAAGTAGAAGGAGGAAAAAATATGTTGAAATTACAAACTGAGCTTGAAGGGCAAAGTGCCTCTTTTGGGCTTGTAAACGAATGTGTACGGGAGCTTGGTTACCATTTGGGCGGGAACTGGGATTACCATAAAGGCAGTTTTGACTACATTTTATGTAGCGAAGGCGGTGAAACCATCTATATCCGAATTCCATTTGTTGTCACGCAAGGAGAACTTGATCAATTCGATGCTTCTATCAAGTTCGAAACACCTTACGTAATCAAACATGTCGTCCATGTCGGTCTAGATAGCGATGGAAGTTCATTACTAGATGCTACTGGGTTTAGTCAATTTCAGGAACCGATTGATAAAGACGGGAAAATCATAAATAAAAACAGATGGATTCATGCAGGCGAAGTAGCTGTGAGTGACCTGTTAAATTGTCTGTATGAACAGGAGCACCTCAAGTCTAGTTAATGGTAGCTGTAATTTCATCCTTTGGCAATCTGCACTACGCAGATAATAACTAGATTCTATTTTTAGGATTATATGCACGATATCTTAAATTCACAATAAGAAGAGTTGTCTTTAGTCGAAAGAAGACTTAAAGACAGCTCTTTTTATTGTCCTGACTAAATGTATGCATAGCCACTGTGATTAAATTGGTGTCTGAATGTTTACAACGTTCAGAAATTAATATTGACTTATGAACTGAAGGCTATTAATCTATATTTATTACTCTAAGGCAGAGTGTCGTTTGAAATCAGTTTCATTATAGAATTGATAAAAATTTAAGCGGTAGATAGTGATTTTGTGGAAATTCAATGTAGGAAATGTATGCGGATATAAAGGGCCTTTATGTGATTAGACATAACGGGCACGAATATATACGTTACTGTTTTGTTATATAAAGTGACTAAAACACATACCTTACAGGAGGGGGTTAGAGATGATGGAAATGTATAGTTTGGAAGAAAAACATGCCCATTTCATGCGAAGAATTGAAGCAGGAGATAAAATCGAAGCAGACGATTGGATGCCCGAAGAATATCGTGAAACATTGATTAAATTGATATCGATGCATGGAATGAGCGAAATTATGGGGGCTCTCCCTGAGAAAGAATGGGTACCAAAAGCTCCGTCCCTATCACGAAAATTAGGCATTATGGCAAAGGTGCAGGACGAAATGGGACATGGTCAGTTGCTTCTCCGAGTTACAGAAGACTTACTCAAGCCATATGACAAGAATCGTGGAGATTTAATGCAGGATTTATTCAATGGAGATTTGAAATTCCATAATGTATTTCACATGAAAACAACTACATGGGCAGATGCCGGAATTATCGGTTGGCTTGTTGACGGAGCAGCAATCATTACTCAAACAAATATGCTTGGCGCTTCTTATGGACCTTATGGTAGAGCATTACAGCGTATTTGCGCAGAGGAAGTGTTTCACGCACAGCATGGTGAATCGATTATTATGGCACTTGCGGAAGGTACAGATTATCAGAAAGCTATAATTCAGGATTCACTCAATTATTGGTGGGAATCGCTGTTAATGTTCTTTGGACCCGCGAGCAAAGAAACAACGGGTTCATCTAAACAAGACTTGACTATAAAATATAAAATTCGGACGAAAACTAATGAGGAGTTTAGGCAAAAATTTTTTGATAAATATATCCCTCGAATTTTATCCCTCGGTTTGATAATTCCGGATGAGTCAATACACTACGATGCAAAAAGTAAAATATGGACGTATAAACAACCGGACTGGAATGAATTCAAGAAAATCATTCGAAATGAAGGCCCTCGGTCAAAGGAACGTCTGAATTTACGCCGTACTTCTTATGAAAATAATGCATGGGTGCGTGATGCATTAAGTGCAGTCGTTGAATAATGGAAGGAGTCAGTAAAATGAATGATGAAAAAACGTTTTATCAAGAATATGAAGTTTTTAGCATGCGAACACCGAACTCAGCATTTCATTACCAATTTAGTTTACTGGCTCCAAATAGAAAGAGGTGAATAGTATGACTGCTTCTATTAATCTTTCAACCCAACAAGTTTTTGAAGTACTAATGAATGTTAAAGACCCGGAAATTGATTCAGTGAGTATTATTGATCTTGGTATGGTAAGTGAAGTCACTATCGAAGGGGAAAACGTCAGAATCATTCTATTACCGACTTTTTTAGGATGTCCAGCGTTAGAATTCATTAAGACAAATACGGTAAATGCTGTAAAGGAACTGCCGGGAGCGGAGAGTGTTGAAGTTGAATTCGTTTTTCATCCACCGTGGACTTCAGACCGCATAACGGAACAAGGACATGTGAATTTGCGGAAGTTTGGAATCGCCCCTCCGCCCCTCTATATCGAGGAAGACGGTTCATGGCATGTGAATTGCGCATATTGTGGTTCTGAATACGTAACGATGGAAAACATCTTTGGACCGACAGCCTGCAGAAGTATATTGTACTGCAAAAGCTGTAAAAACGTATTTGAGGCAATGAAACCGGTATCTACATTAATGTAAAATGAGGAGAAGAAAAATGGCTAAGCTAATCTCATTATACAATCACCCTGAAAACAAAGAGGCTTTTGATGAACATTATTTCAATGCACTCACTGCTAACGGTAAAAATTTCTGGACTACGTGAAATGAAAGTTACAAAAATAATGGGAATACCAAAGGGAGGAGAATATAAATACTACCTCACTTGTGAAATGATGTATGACGATTTTGAAGCATTACAACAAGGATGACGCTCTCCAGAAGGGAAAGCATTTGGCAAAGACTTTATGGGAGTCGCGGGAGATCTAGTCACATTAATGATTGGTGAAGGTGCGTAATGAACAGTTTTGAATTCAATGAATCCACATTAACGGGAAGTATTGTGGTGGTTGAATTAAATCGCCCGCGCCAGTTAAATTCATTGAATCGAAAAATGGTTAATGAGCTAGTGATTGCTTGGGAAGAGTTTGACCGAAATGATAAAGTCCGCGTCATCGTGTTGATTGGAAAAGGACGCGCATTTTCAGCTGGAGCTGACATTGATAAAATGGCGAATGATAATTCAATCAGTCTTTACCTGATGAATCAATTTGCTGATTGGGACCGCTTAGCTCTTATTAAAAAGCCGATTGTCGGTGTAGTTAAAGGGTTTGTTTTTGGTGTAGGGTTCGAGCTTGCCCTTTGTTGTGACCTATTAATCTCAGCCAGTGCACAGAATTTACATTTCCCGAAGTTGGCCATGACGTCATGCCTCGTTCCGGATTCTGGTAATCTATATTACCTAACCTAACCCAGCTCGTTAGACTTGCTAAAGCAACTGAATTTGCGATTCTAGGAATAAAGATAACAGCACCTAAGGTAGTTGAAATGGGTCTTGCAAGCAAACATATACCGGAGAGCACATTGAACAAAGATGTTACTAAGTTTGCTGTTCTACTTGCAACTATGTCTACAAAAGCGATTGGCTTGATTAAACGTTTATTGAAAGCAGCGCGTGAATTATCTTTTGAGGATTTTCTTGGGCATGAAGCGCAAGGGGAGCGATTAGCTGGATTAACGAATGATCACCATGAAGGTGTCACGGCATTTATGGGAAAACGTAAACCTGTTTTCACAGGACAATAGGAGGAAAAACCATTGACGACAAATCAAGAAGGGACATTAGACCCAGAATCAATGAAACGTGACTTTTACAAACTTTTCATTAACGGTGAACAAGTCGAAAGTAGCAATGGCGAACGCACAAAAATTTACAATCCTGCGACGGGTGAACTTCTTGCGGAAGTAGCAAAAGCAACACAAGAAGATGCTGAAAGAGCTGTTCAAGCTGCCAGAGATTCATTTGATAATGGGAAATGGAAAATAACGCCTGCAGGACGTCGTGCACGTGTACTCAACAAAATTGCAGCAATTATGGGCTCACGCTTTAATGAGCTGGTGGAACTTGAAATTTTGAATACAGGTAAATCACTCGCAGCTGCTAAAGGCCAGATATCACAAGCAATTGAAGACTTTGAATTTTACGCGGGCGCAATTGTTGGCCACGGTGGATCTGTAAACAATGTACCTGGTCAATTCCATAACTACACAGAAAAAGAACCACTAGGTGTATGTGCGCAGATTATTCCGTGGAACTATCCACTAATGATGGCTGCTTGGAAAATTGCTCCGGCGATTGCAGCAGGTTGCTCGGTTGTTATTAAACCGGCGTCACTAACGCCGCTTACAGCTATTATTCTTGGGGAAATTTGTTTCGAAGCAGGCGTTCCAGCCGGCGTTGTTAACATTTTACCAGGCTCTGGTTCTGAAATTGGTAACTACTTGGTAGAACATGATTTAGTGAATAAAGTTGCGTTCACGGGTTCTACACCAATCGGAAAAGACATTATGGCAAGAGCAGCAGGAACTGTAAAACGCGTAACACTAGAACTTGGTGGGAAATCTCCAAGCCTTGTTTTTGAAGATGCAGACATTGAGGCGGCCGTTGATGGTTCACTCTATGGTGCATTCAATAACACAGGTCAATCTTGTGATGCACGTACGCGTATCTATATTCATGAAAATGTGTACGATGAGTTCGTTGAGAAGTTTATTGCTAAAACAGAAAAACTAGCAATTGGAGATCCATTTGATAAAGGAACACATATGGGTGCGGTTATCGATCAAGGACAGTTGGACACAGTGAAAATGTATGTTCAATCTGCGATTGATGAAGGTGCGGAAATCCTTACTGGTGGGAAAGAATTGAAACCAGAAGGCTTTGAAAACGGGTATTGGTATGCGCCGACAATTATTGGAAACGTAACACAAGAAATGAAGGTTGTGCGTGAAGAAGTCTTCGGACCAGTTGTTGTAGTATCGAAGTTTAAAACCGAAAAAGAGGCAATTGCATTAGCGAATGACTCGGAATTTGGTCTAGCTTCTTCAATCTGGTCAACAAATAATGCAACAACAACACGTGTCGCGAACCAAATTCAAGCAGGAATCGTTATGATTAATACACCATTCTCTGCATTCCCAGGTACACCATTCGGTGGCTATAAACAATCCGGATTTGGCCGTGAACTATCAGTCGGATCGCTTGATCTTTACACTGAAACAAAAAGCATCATGTCGTACTTCGGCAGCCGTCCAGTAAATCCATTCGGACTATAATTGAAAAGCGTAAGGCGCAGTTTAGCCACGACGGGCATAAGTCAAAAGGAAGGCAGCCTAAGATCGCGACGTCCTGTCGCAACGACTGCATACCTGCCTCCTTGCAGGCACGGCGTGGCGCACTTTGCCACATAGCTTGATTGCTTATGACCCGAGCGGTTTCCAGTTTTGTCTCTGTAACTTTTCTAACTAAAAATCTTATGAATCGCTAACCAATAGAAGTAGCTCTACTAAAATCTTGAATTATGAATAAGAAAATTCGAGTATTGTATTTTCTATTTCCGTAGACTCCATATAACTGACTACATTATTTCAAATTTATTTTTTGTAAGCGCTTTCAATTTGGTTTCGGATAGGATAAAGAATGTATCTACTTTTTACTGGTTTTCGGTATTAATTTGAGTTGTTCAGACTATAACGTTAGTAGGGGATAGAAGATGAAGCAAGGTTTGAAAGTAGGTAGAGAAGAATCGATTGAGATTACTGTAACGGAAGATATGTTTGCTTCATTTGAAGGTCAAGTTGTACATCCTGTCTATTCAACGGTAGCGATGACATATCATATGGAGTGGGTTTCGCGGAAAATAATTCTTCCATTTTTGGAAGACAATGAAGAGGGAATGGGTGCATCTATTCAGTTGAAACATCTTGCTGCATCTCCGCTTGGATCTGTCATTACAATAACTGCAGTTTTAGTCAATCTTCATGCCAATAGGGTTGTAACCAGTGTAACAGTAGAAAACAATTTAGGTGTAATTGGAAAAGGTGAAGTGATGCAAGTCATTTTGCCTAAGGAAAAGATTGCTGAGAAACTGAAAGAGGCGTCATCCTAATAGAGATACTGTATGTCCAATCCTAAGGGGGAAATTTGAGTGATGCTAGCTGATAGAACTTCAATTACTAAGGAATTTGAACTTTTCGATCGAATGAGTGAGCATGAACAAGTCGTTTTTTGCAATGATCCTTCAACAGGTCTACGTGCAATTATTGCGATCCATGATACAACTCTAGGACCCGCACTCGGTGGATGTCGCATGCAACCTTATGGCAGCATGGAAGAAGCTTTGGAGGATGTTCTCCGCCTATCTAAAGGTATGACGTATAAATGCGCAGCTGCAGATGTCGATTTCGGGGGTGGGAAAGCCGTTATTATTGGCGATCCCACAACGGACAAATCACCGGAATTATTCCGCGTATTCGGCCAGTTTGTGAATTCTCTAGGTGGCCGTTTTTATACGGGAACGGATATGGGAACGACGATGGATGATTTCATTCATGCCAAGAAAGAAACGAATTTCGTTAACGGTCTCCCTAAGGAATATGGAGGCGGTGGCGATTCATCTATACCCACGGCGGAGGGTGTTTTGTACGGAATAAAAGCTACCAATCAGATGCTCAATGGTCATGATGAATTAGGTCAACAGATATATGCAGTTCAAGGTCTAGGAAAGGTTGGTTTCAAGGTTGCAAGTGGATTACTCGAAGCAGGTGCTCACATTTATGTAACCGATATTAATAAAGAGAATGTAAGGGCAATTGAAAAAGTGGCCGTACAAACAACAGGTAAAGTACAATTCGTTGCTAACGAAGATATTTATTCACAGGAAGCAGATATATTTGTTCCGTGTGCATTTGGAGGAATTATTAACGACGCTACAATTCCTCAGTTCAAAGTAAAAGCAATCGTCGGATCGGCTAATAATCAGCTGCTAGATAATAGACATGGAAAAATGTTGCGAGATAAAGGCATTGTATATGCACCGGATTATATCGTCAATTCGGGTGGACTCATCCAGGTGGCAGATGAATTGTATGGTATTAATCATGAACGGGTGCTTGCCAAAACAAAACAGATCTACGATGCGATTTTGGAAGTATACAAGGAAGCTGCTAACACTGGGGAAACAACAGAGGAATCGGCAAATGCAATGTGTGAGAAAAGAATTGCATATAGAGGAAAACGAAATAGCTTTTACACTGCACCAGCAAAACCAAAGTGGTCGATTCGAAATCTATCATGACGGGGGCAAGTTAAATGGAAGATTACCCTATAAAAAGAATAATAGATGACTTGGGCTTTCTTGTAGACTCGAGTATTGAAAAACAAATAGATGAGCAATTAGTTAAAGATTTGTACTATCATATGCTACGAATTCGTACATTTGATAGAAAAGCTGTTAATTTGCAGAGACAAGGGCGTCTAGGAACTTATGCACCTTTTGAAGGGCAGGAAGCGGCTCAAGTTGGTAGTGCACTTGCATTAAACCCTGACGACTGGGTTTTCCCTACGTACCGTGATCATGGCGCAACATTAACGTTCGGAAAAAATATGACAACAACGTTTTTGTACTGGAATGGTAGAGCAGAAGGTTGTGTTGCTCCCGCGGATAGAAATATCTTTCCACCAGCTGTCCCCATTGCGACTCAGATACCTCATGCTGCGGGGGCTGCATGGGCTGAAAAAAGGAAAGGTACACAAAATGCAGCAATTGCATATTTCGGGGATGGTGCTACTTCGGAAGGCGATTTTCATGAAGGATTGAATTTTGCAAGCGTGTTCAAAGTACCAGTCGTTTTTTTTAACCAAAATAATGGGTATGCAATCTCAGTTCCAATTGAAAAACAGATGAATTCTGCAACAATCGCACAAAAATCAGTTGCCTATGGAATGCCGGGGATTCGGATTGATGGTAATGATTGTTTCGCAGTGTATTTTGAAACTAAAAAGGCTTTTGACCATGCTAGGGGTGGAAATGGCCCGACTTTGATAGAGGCAGTTACATGGCGTAAAGGAGCCCATACAACTGCAGATGATCCCACTAAATACCGTTCTGAAAAACGAGGAGAGAACTTTGTTGACCCTCTTACCCGGTTGGAATTATTTATGAGAAATTATGGCTATTGGAAGGATGAATGGATTCAAACGACTATAGAAGAAACGACTCGTGAAATCGAATTAGCTGTGGAAGAGATGGAGCAGTTTCCACCGCCGAACGTAGAAGACGTTTTTGATCATGTATACGCTGAAATGCCTGCACACCTAGTTGAACAAAAAGAAGCATACCTGGCACATTTAGGGAGGCTGTAAATGAATACAACATTGAAAGAGTCTGAATATAAAAATGAAACGACAAAAAAAATGACGCTAATTCAAGCGATTAATGATGGCATGCGTTTAATGTTAGAAGAGGATGAACGAACTATCTTACTCGGAGAAGATATCGGTAAAAATGGAGGCGTATTCCGTGCGACAGAAGGACTCCAGGATTTGTTTGGTGATGATCGGGTAATCGATACACCGTTATCAGAAGCAGGGATTATTGGAACTTCAATTGGTCTTGCTGTGAATGGTTTTAAACCAGTTGCGGAAATCCAGTTTCTCGGTTTTATTTATCCTGCTTATGAACAAATAATGACACATGTCTCTCGAATTCGAATGCGATCGATGTCTCGTTTTACTGTGCCTATGGTCATTAGAGCCCCATACGGAGCAGGTATTCGTGCGCCTGAAATACATTCTGATAGTACAGAGATCTTATTTACTCACATGCCAGGCATCAAGGTAGTGTGTCCTTCTAATCCATATGATGCAAAAGGATTGTTGATAGCGGCAATGGAAGATCCTGACCCGGTCCTTGTTCTCGAACCGATGAAAATCTATCGTTCAAAAAGAGAAGAAGTACCGATTGGGAAATATAGTGTTGAAATCGGAAAGGGGAAAATCGTACGTGATGGCACGGATGTCACACTTATTGCCTGGGGAGCTATGATTACAATTGCTGAGAAAGCAGCTGAACTGGCCGAGAAGAAAGGGATCAGTTGTGAAATTATCGATTTAAGAACATTGTATCCAATTGATCGTGACATGATTGCTGAGTCCGTACAAAAGACAACGCGAGCTGTCATTATTCATGAAGCGCATAATACGGGTGGACTCGGAAATGATATTGTGTCGATTATAAATGATACAGCATTCCTTTATCTACGTGCCCCAATTGAACGTGTCACAGGATTTGACGTACCCGTTCCATTCTTCACATTGGAAGAACACTATTTGCCAACACCCGCTCGAGTCGTTGAAGGAATTGAAAAAGTGGTTCATTTTTAAGGAGGAAATGAAATGCACGAGGTAAAGTTGCATGATATCGGGGAAGGCATGACAGAAGGGGAAGTGCTCCAATACTTAGTCAGAGTTGGAGAGCAGGTTATTACAGATCAGCCGCTGGTTGTAGTTCAAACTGATAAAATGATAGCTGAACTAACTTCACCCTGCTTAGGTATTGTGAAAGAGATTAGAATTGAAGTAGGCGAAACTGTTCAAGTGGGAACGAGTTTACTTTATATTGAAGCTGATGGAGCCAAGGGGACAGTACAAAGTTCACAAGTGGAAACGGAAAGAGTTACCGAGGAAAAAGTGATACGTTCTACTAATAACGATGAAAAGTCTTCACCGTTTCCATTTAAACGAGTACTTGCAACCCCGTACACACGTAAATTGGCCCGCGACAATAATATTTATCTTGAAGATGTCCATGCTACTGATCCCTCTGGAAGAGTCACTGAAGAAGACGTTGTTCGGTTTTTGAAAGGGGCGCACTCTAAAATAGAAACAGTGGAAGACGTTAGGCAGGAAGCAGTTAATCATTCGATTCCGGATGAAATCCCTTTCAATGGGATTCGAAAAAAGATTGCAGAAAAAGTAACAAAATCACTTTTCACCATTCCCCATGTCACACATTTTGATGAAGTCCGTATGACGAATTTATTTATGATAAGGGAACAAATGAAAGCAGCTGGGGAATCAGTTAGTGTAGCAGCATTTCTTATTAAAGCATTAGTCATATCATTAAAGGACTTCCCAATATTCAATGCCGAACTAGATGAAGCAAATAATCGAATACTCCTTAAGAAAAACTATCATATTGGAATTGCAACAAATACTGAGAGTGGACTAATTGTTCCCGTGATCCATGATGCCGATAAGAAATCTATCAAGGAGATTAACAAATGCATTAAAGGATTAACAGAAAGAGCAATCGCAGGTAAATTACAATCATTTGAAATGCAAAATAGTACAATTACGGTAAGTAATGTTGGACCACTCGGAAGTACGGGTGCAACGCCAATTATCAACTATCCAGAAACTGCATTAATTGCATTCCATAAAACCAAAAAACAGCCAATTGTCAATGAGCATGATGAAATCGTTATTGGGCATATCATGACACTCTCCATGGCTTTTGACCATCGGGTTGCTGATGGAGCGACAGCCGTTGCTTTTACGAATCGCTTTGCTAGTCTAATTGAACAACCTCACAAACTGCTGATGGAGATGATATGAAATGGTTGTTGGCGAAATCACTCAGGAAAGAAGTCTAATTATTATTGGAGGCGGACCTGGTGGCTATTCGGCTGCCATACGAGGCGCGCAGCTTGGACTTTCGGTCACTTTAATAGAACAGGCTGATATGGGTGGTGTTTGTTTGACTGAAGGATGTATCCCATCTAAAGTTTTTACACACGCAGCAATGAAACGATCTGAAACAGCTCATTTGCAACAACTTGGGATTGTTAGCTCGGATAACTTTTTCGATTTAAAAAAGCTACTTGGTTATAAAGCTCAAATTATCAATCAGCTAAGGTCTGGTATTGAAAGTCTATGTAATGAAAATAAAATTGAAATAATCCGTGGAAAAGTTACATTTCTCGCAATAGACAAAATCGGTGTGGAAAATGGACATCAATTCGATATTTTTGAATTTGAACAACTAATTATTGCGACAGGAAGTTCCCCAACGTGGCCAGCTATTTTGACTGAGAAAGGGGAAAGAATTCTATTGCCACATAAGCTGTTTAATCTGGAAGAAATACCAAAGCATCTTGTAGTAAGAGGTCAAGATTACATTGCACTGGAAGTTGCCTCTAGTTTTGCAGCACTAGGGGCACAAGTCAGTATAATCATTGATGACAAAGTTGGCTTTCCTTTCGATGAGTCCATCAATAAAGAGTTAACTCGTCTATTTAAAAAGCGTAAAATTAAAGTGTATAAAGAACATGAATTCATTTCATCAAATGAGACTGAAGACGGAATTACAATAAGGTTTTTAACTGATAAAAATATAGAAGAGACAGTTCAAGGTTCACATCTATTCATGTCCGGAACTAGGCAACCCAATTTGAAGACTTTAGGAATAAGTCGTTTTGGAATTGAACAAACAGCTGAGGGCTTTATAAAAGTAGATAAGAATATGCAGTCATCGATACCTTCTATATATGCAATTGGTGATGTAACGGAAGGTCCAATGCTTGCTGTAAAAGCCATTAAACAAGGAAAAGCTGCTGTTGCATCAATTGTAGGAGAAAAAACGGAAGTAGATCTTACTTTTATGCCAATAGTTGCCCATACAATTCCACCCATCGTTTCTGTAGGGATAACAGAACAAAATGCAAAGGATTTGGGTCTTCAGATTCGAGTCAGTCAATTTGCACTTGGCGGCAATGGTTATGCAACGATTACCGGTAAAAAAGATGGGTTTATTAAGGTTATAGCTGATTCAACAACAGAAATCATTCAAGGCATTCATATGATTGGAGAAGGAGCTGTTGAAATGGCAGGCTCCTTCGTGCAGTTGCTTGAAATGGCGGCAAAAGAAGAAGATATAAAGTTCCCACACTATGCACATCCAGGTTTCAATGAAGGACTCCTTGAAGCGGTTGAGGGGTTAATCGGACAAGCAATTCACGCTTCGCCTGCTAAAAGAAGAACCTATTAAAAATCTTATGACCCTAAACGTGGAGTCTCCGACTTCCGTTACAATCGACGGAACTCATCCATGCAAACGAAAAATCAATAATAAAATATAGTTAATGTCAGGGTTTTTAATTAAAATTAATAATTTTGAAATTGCATCTAGTATAAAATAAACATTTAAATAGACGGAATCTTCAAGAAATACTACCTAAAATAGTTAAATAAGGGGGAAATGGAATGAATAATGGGTGGAAAAAAGTGGTGGCTATTATTCTTGGCACTGCATTAATACTTTCGGCATGTGGCGATGAAGAAGTGAAGGAAAGTGAATCATCCTCGAAGACATATAAAATAGGTGTCAGCCAAATTGTAGAGCACCCGTCACTAAATGCAGCTTATGACGGCTTTAAGAAAGCGTTAGAAGACGCAGGAATCGATGCGGAATATGATGTTCAAATTGCTCAAGGTGATAACAGCGCCAACACGACCATTGCGACGAATCTGGTCAGTGCAGATGTAGATCTAATATTCGCAAACTCAACACCTAGTGCGCAGGCGGCAGCCAGCGCGACATCAGAAATACCTATCATTTTCACTTCAGTAACAGATGCAGTTGGAGCAGAGCTTGTTGACTCAATGGAAAGCCCAGGAGGAAATGTAACGGGTACAATTGACGCTCATCCTGACGCCATTTCAAACACAATGAAGTTTCTAAAAGAAGAATTAAGTGCAAAAAACGTGGGAATGGTGTTTAACTCTGGAGAACAAAACTCTCGTGCCCAGGTAGATGCAGTAAAAGAAATGCTGAAAGAGATGGACATGACTGTAGTGGAGGCATCGGTCGCTACATCTGCTGATGTGAAACAAGCAACTGAGTCATTGCTAGGTAAAGTAGACTCTATGTACATTATTACAGACAATACAGTTGTCTCTGCACTTGAATCTGTCATTTCAGTTGCCAATGCCAATGAAATTCCAATGATGGTAGGTGAATTTGACTCTGTGAAAAGAGGCGGCTTAGCAGCATATGGCTTCGAGTACTTTGACATTGGCTATGAAGCAGGGCAAATGGCAGTCAAAATCTTGAATGGCGAAAAGAAACCGGCTGATTTACCTGTTCAAATCCCACAAAACTTAAAGTTAATCATGAATAAAGATACTGCTTCTACTCTCGGTCTCGAGATTAAAGACGAATGGAAAGTTGAGTTTAGTGAATAGATTGGAGGTAAATCAATATGTTTTCAGCTGTGTTTGGATCAGTAGAGCAAGGAATTATTTATGCGATTATGGCACTTGGTGTTTATATTTCATTCCGAGTTTTGGACTTTCCAGATTTAACAGTTGACGGAAGTTTTGTAACAGGAGCTGGAGTAGCTGCCACTATGATTATCTTTGGATATCATCCAGTGGTAGCTACTACAGTAGCCATTGTTATTGGTTTTCTTGCTGGATGTGTAACAGGCCTCCTACATACAAAAGGCAAGATTAATGCACTCCTGGCTGGAATATTAATGATGATTGCTTTGTATTCCATAAATTTACGCATAATGGGTTTAACCTCTGAGAATTCAATTGGTCGTCCAAACATACCATTATTAAATGCCGAAACACTATTTGTTCAATTCCAGACATTTTGGGGTTCTTTAGGTATTGACAACGCTATTAATAATTTCTTCAGCAAGCTTGGGATTCAATTCTTGCCTTCCACCTGGGGAACAGTGTTCATCATGATAATCATTGTTTTGTTAATTAAATTTGTCGTCGATTGGTTTCTGAAAACGGAAGTCGGTCTTGCAATAAGAGCTACCGGTGATAATAAAAAAATGATTAGAAGTTTATCTGCTAATACAGACACACTCGTTATTATAGGTTTAGGCTTTTCCAATGCACTCGTAGCTTTTTCTGGGGCGCTAATCGCTCAATACTCGAAGTTTGCTGACATTGGAATGGGAATTGGAATGATTATTATCGGACTGGCTTCCGTAATTATAGGTGAAGCAATATTTGGAACAAAAACGATTATGCGAACCACTTTTGCCGTAATTGCAGGTGCAATTATTTATAGAATAGTACTCGGTCTTGCGCTTAGAGTCGACTTTCTCGATACGGGTGATATGAAACTAATTACCGCTGTCATTGTAATCGGCGCATTGATCTTGCCGCAATACTTGGAAAAGAAACGAGAAAAGAGCAGAAAAGCAAAACGCCATGCTGAGCGCTTAGTAGAGCATACACATTTGCTGATGAAAGAAGGAAATGCCGATGCTAAAACTCAGTCAGATTAACAAACTATTTAATGAAGCAACACCTGATGAAAAAATCGCATTGGACCAAATTAATCTTAAGTTACAAATCGGTGATTTCATGACTGTAATCGGGAGCAATGGCGCAGGAAAATCGACGATGCTGAATATGATTTCTGGTGCACTATCTCCTGACTTTGGAACAATTGAAATTGCCGATAAAGATGTAACAAAATTACCGGAATATAAGCGTTCACAAATGATCGGAAGGGTTTTTCAAGATCCAATGGCGGGAACAGCTCCAACAATGACAATTGAAGAAAATCTTGCTATGGCCTATTCAAGAAACAAAAAACGAGTATTAAAACGAGCTGTTGATAAGAAACGTCGTGAACTGTTTCGTGAATCACTTGCAACGCTTCATTTAAACCTTGAAAACCGATTGAATGCAAAAGTAGGAATGCTTTCTGGTGGGGAGAGGCAAGCTCTTTCTTTATTGATGGCAACATTTACTCAACCATCAATTTTGCTTCTTGATGAGCATACTGCGGCGCTAGACCCATCGCGGGCAGAGTTAATTACGAATTTAACCAAACAACTTGTTGAAAAGGATCAACTAACGACGCTGATGATCACACATAATATGCAACAAGCATTAGACCTAGGTAACAGACTTATTATGATGGATAAAGGACAAATTATCTTAGAAATAGATGCCGAAGAAAAGAAGGGATTAACGATTCAAAAACTGATGGATGAATTCCAACGCATACGTGGTGAAAAATTAACCAGTGATAAAGCTTTATTATCAGTATGATTTATTTCCAATTGTAAATAGAGACAGAATATTAACGATGAAGACATTGAAAATACGAGTTCAGAAATGTGTGGGCGCTTCTTTAGCTAGTTTGTGGTTTGAATACTCCAATCTACAAAAAGGGTGCCCTTTTGTGCATCAATTTTAGGGTCAATTTTGAATTGCCGTTTTTGCACTATGAAAAAAAGTCTACAAACTTATGGGGTGAAATGGTTGCGAAGAGCAAAAGTTAAAGTGTTAGGAGCACGTGAACTAATATCAGTGAATGTGATTACTGGAACAAATTCCGTTGTGAAAGGGGGGATTGTAAAAAGTGCAAATGAAATACAATTCGACACCCCCGTTACAGGTACGGTTTTTGGTACGTTGCTGAACTACAAGGGGGTGCTTGATAAACTCGGCGATGCAGTTCATGAAGAACCATATAATTCACCTCCAATTTCACCTGTTCTTTATATAAAACCGATGAATACATTAAGTCGACATGGTGCAGATATCCCGATGCCAATTGGGATATCAAAATTAGAAATGGGTGCGGCACTTGGAATAGTAATTGGAAAGAAAGCCGTCGCTGTGGATGAAGAAAATGCATTGACCTATGTTGCAGGCTATACGATTGTAAACGATATCAGTGTGCCGCATGAAAGCGTATACCGCCCGGCGGTTCAACATAATGGACGTGATGGATTTTGTCCCATCGGACCATGGATTATTGATAGGCGTGAAATGGATAATCCCGATGATTTAGATATCCGTGTTTTCATCAATAATCACCTTCAACAAGAAAATTCAACATCGAATTTGATCCGTTCAGTCTCCCGTTTAATTGCAGATGTAACTGAGTTTATGACATTAAGTCCAGGAGATGTATTACTGGTAGGTGTCCCTGAAGATGCGCCACTAGCCGAAGTTGGCGATATAGTTCGAATCGAAATAGCAGGTATAGGAAGTTTAGAGAACGTAATTGTAGAAGAAAGTAAATCCACTTGGAGGGAGCCGATATGAGAAGAGCTCGATTAGCATATGGAGGTGCCATTTTTGATGCGGTTGAATGGGAAGGGCAACTCAAATTAGAGGATGGCCGAATAGTAGATGAGAGTTTAGTAACTTGGCTTACACCCATAGAACCTCGTACGGTGTTTGCTTTGGGGCTTAACTATGCGGATCATGCAGCAGAACTTTCATTTGTTGCACCATCCGAACCGCTAGTCTTTCTAAAGGGTCCGAATACGTTGATTGGGCACCAAGCATTTACTCATCGTCCCGCAGATGTAACGTATATGCATTATGAATGCGAATTGGCTGTAATCATCGGTGAAACGGCACGAAATGTGAAAAAAGAAGATGCATATAGCTATATTAAAGGGTATAGCGTCGTGAACGATTATGCAATCAGAGATTACTTGGAAAACTATTATCGTCCTAACTTACGAGTGAAAAACCGTGATGGATGTACCCCATTTGGACCGTGGATTGTCGATGCAATCGATGTTGAAAATCCAATGAATTTAAAGCTAACAACACATGTCAATGATGTACTTGTTCAGGAAGGAAGTACATCGAATATGATTTTTGATATTCCAACACTGATTGAGTATTTAAGTAGCTTTATGACATTGAGTGAAAATGACTTAATCCTTACTGGTACTCCAAAAGGTTCGGTTGATACGGTCGTTGGAGATATTGTGGTCACAGAAGTGGAAGGGATTGGACGTTTGATAAATACCATTATCGGAGATGAATTCTTTACAAACCGATAGTGTGGAACAGGGGGACTCGAATGCCACATTTTATTGTTGAGTACACAGATAATATTAAAGAAGAATCGAATATGGCAAAGTTATTTGAAGATATTCATAATGTACTTATTGCACGGGACTCTATTTTTCCGATAGGTGGTCTTCGTTCAAGAGCGATTGAACTTAATGACTATCGAGTTGCAGATGGTTTAGAAGATGACGCATTCATCCATGCAGTGTTGAAAATTGGTGCTGGACGTTCGGAGGAATTAAAGAAAGAAATTTGTGAAGCTCTATTTGAGGTGATGAAAGAACATTTCGCGCTTTTAATGTCTAGACGTTATTTAGCATTATCTATGGAATTGGTTGAATTTAGTGATGCTGGTACGTACAAACAAAATAATATTCACTCAAGGTTTAATAAAAAGTAGACATCTATTGCCAAGTAGACCGCCAAACTGTTATCCGAAATGAGGAGGGAATCGAATGGGTGCACGAACGGGTAAAGAATATGTGGACGGTATTAAAGAACGAAATGCAGAAGTATGGATTCACGGAGAAAAAGTAGAAGATGTAACCATACATCCAGCATTTAAAAATGTAGTGGAAAGTGTTGCAGGTCTATATGATTTACAACATGAGAAACCGGAAAAAATGTTATATACATCACCGTCATCAGGGAACAAGGTGGGGCTTTCCTTTATTGCTCCTAAAACGAAAGATGATTTGTTTAAAAGACGTGAAATGCATATGGAGTGGGCCACATTCTCTGGGGGGATGATGGGACGAACTCCAGATTATTTGAACACGAGCATTATGGCCTTCGGTACTGCTAGTCAATTTTTTGCACAAGAAGGCGGGGGAAGTGAACAATTCGCTAAAAATGCAGCAAACTACTATGAATATGCAAGGGAAAATGATATTAGTTTAACCCATACATTAATTCACCCACAAGTGAATAGGTCGATGCTTACGCAAGCAGAACAAAAAGATCCATTTCTCTCTGCACGTATAACGAAAAAAACGCCTGATGGGATTGTTGTAAATGGTTGCCGGCTCTTGGCAACGCTAGGCGGCATTACTGATGAGCTAGTCGTTTTCCCGTCGACTATCAACAGGACACCGGGAACGACGGATGATCCATTCGCATTTGCATTTGCAATACCAAATAATACGGCAGGTTTAAAATTTCTATCTCGCGAATCATTCGACTATGGGAAAAGCAGATGGGATCATCCACTAGGCGCTAGGTTTGATGAGGGGGACGCAATCATTTCATTTGAAAATGTATTGGTCCCTTGGGAAAGGGTTTTCGTAAGTGAAAGTACAGATATATGCAATCGTACGTACACTGAGACAAATGCGGTTATCCATATGACGCATCAAGTTATTTCAAAAAACATCGTAAAAACTGAATTTATTCTGGGTGTTGTCATTAGTATGATGGAAGCTATTGGTATTGATAAATTTATGCATGTTAAAGAAAAAGCAAGTGAGATCATGGTTATTTTAGAAGTCATGCGTTCTCATTTGTTCAAGTCTGAACACAATGCAAAAATCGATCAATACGGCAATATGACACCCGACTTTGAACCGTTAAATGCTGCACGCAACTGGTACCCTAAAATGTATCAGCGTATGAATGAAATTATTAAAATACTAGGCGCTTCAGGATTAATGGCACTTCCAACTGAAGCAGACTTCTCTAGTACGGACGTTGGCCCATTGGTTCACCGTTATACACAGGGTGCAACCATTAACGGTGAGGAAAAAGTACAGCTATTTCGCTTGGCGTGGGATATTACCATTAGTGCATTTGGTAACCGACAAGCACTCTATGAATATTATTTCTTTGGGGATCCTGTGAGAATGTCGAATGCCTATTATGATGGTTTTGATAAGCAACCCTATAAAGACATGGTTGCAAGTTTTTTGAACAAAACTAAGAGAGATGCCGGCATAGTCAATTGAAGTTTCACATTATTGACAGGTAAATATTTTTTTAGAAGGAGTGAGTACTATGGGATACGATGAAGCTAAAAAGAAATTAAGAGGTTCAATTTGCCCTGTCATTACTCCGTTTACTGATAGTGGTGAAATCGACGAAAAAGCATTCATTGAGTTGATCAATTGGCAAATTGAAAGTGGAAGTCATGGAATTTCTGTAACAGGTACGAGTGGTGAACCGAGTTCATTAACTATCTCCGAAAGGAAAAGGGTTATGGATCTGGCAACAAAGACAATTGATGGACGCGTGTTTTTTGCACCTGGTACAGGTTCTACAAATCATGATGAAACAATGGAATTAACGAAATATGCCGAAGAAATAGGTGCGGATGCTGCAATGGTTATCGTACCTTACTATAATAAGCCGAACCAAGAAGCACTTTATCAGCACTTTAAAACAGTAGCAGATTCAGTTAAAACACCAATTATAATTTATAATATTCCGGGTCGGTCCGCCGTTAATATGGAAGTAAGTACGATGAAACGCTTAGTTGATGATTGTCCGAACATTATCGGTGTAAAAGAAGCAAATAAAGACTTCGAACACGTAAATCGCGTGCTGTTAACCTGCGGAAGGGATTTTCTATTGTTTTCGGGAATTGAATTACTTTGCTATCCAATGCTCGCAATTGGCGGAGCTGGATTTATAAGTGCCACAGCAAATGTTGAACCAACGAAAGTAGCCGATCTTTACAACGCATGGGTTGCAGGAGACATTGTAAAATCGCAAAATCTTCACTTCGAATTAATGCCACTAAATGATGTACTCTTCAAAGATACAAATCCATCACCGGTTAAAGTAGCACTAGGTATGATGGGGAAAATCACACCTAAACTTCGCTTGCCTTTGGGATTACCTTCAGTTGAAATACAAGCAGAGGTTCGCCAATCACTTATTGACCTTGCAATATTACCACAAGGGGCTTCCATAAAATAATGATAAGAAACTAGGTGAAGAGTATGGTATCAATTCATAAGTCAGTTTCATATAAACATGAAACGCAAAAGAATATATTACTCTATATAAATGGGGAATTTACACCGGCTATAAATGGGATGACGATTAAAAACATAAATCCGTTTACAAATGAACAAATTAATGAAGTTGCTGAAGGACAATCTGATGATATTCAAAAAGCAGTGGCAGCGGCTCGATATGCTTTTGATCACGGACCTTGGAAAACAATGAAACTTAAAAAGAGATTGGCATACATTTACCGTATTGCAGATTTGATAGACGAAGAAGTAGAAAAAATAGCGTACCTAGAATCACTTGATACAGGACTTCCCATTAGTCAAACTAGAAATATGGTAAGTCGTGCCTCTGAAAATTTCAGATTTTATGCCCGTATGGTAGAAAGTCGTCTTGTTGGTGAATCCTATCAAGTGGATGAAGAATTTATCAACTACACGATTAATGCACCTGTAGGAGTTGCAGGGTTAATCACACCATGGAATGCTCCCTTTATGTTAGAGACATGGAAAGTCGCGCCAGCACTTGCGACTGGAAATACAGTTGTATTAAAGCCGGCTGAACTCTCTCCGCTTTCAGCTAACCTATTAGCCGAAATAATTCATAAGGCAGATCTTCCTAAAGGTGTTTTCAACGTTGTTCACGGTTACGGTGAAACAGCAGGAGATGCGCTCGTTAGACATCCAGACGTCCAACTAATATCTTTCACAGGTGAAACAACGACGGGCACTATGATTATAAAAAATAGTGCAGATACATTGAAAAAGTGCTCTATGGAACTCGGTGGAAAATCTCCTATTATCGTCTTTGAGGATGCAGACTTTGAACGAGCTTTAGATGCTTGCGTCTGGGGAATTTATTCATTTAACGGTGAACGATGCACTGCGAGCTCCCGCTTGTTTCTACAAGAAGGGATTAAAGATCAATTTATAGATGCTTTAAAGTTGCGTGTGTCGAATATTATAATTGGTGACCCACTAGACAAAGATACGGAAGTGGGGCCATTGATTGATAAAGGTCATTTTAATAAAGTGAATAGCTATTTGGAGATTGCAAAAGCGGAAGGCACCGACGTAGTTACCGGCGATATTCCTGAGAAATTCGACAGTGGCAATTTCGTTGCACCAACATTGATCCTAAATGCTAAAAATAACATGCGCGTTGCACAAGAAGAAATCTTTGGGCCCGTATTAACTGTGATGACATTCAAAGACGAAGAAGAAGTCATTACATTAGCGAATGCTATTGATTACGGACTTGCAGGTTATGTGTGGACTAACGATATTAAACGTGGCCATCGAGTTGCACACAAGATTGAAGCGGGAATGCTTTGGGTGAACGCTCAAAACGTCCGCGATCTAAGAACACCTTTTGGAGGGATGAAATCTTCTGGCATCGGTCGTGAAGGTGGACACTATGGCTTTGATTTTTATACTGAACAAAAAATAATTCATGTATCCATTGATGAACATCGTATACAGCAGTTCGGAAAAAAATAAAGGAAGGCATGGTGAGTAAGTTGGACTTTTCAATCATTCGAATTGCGAGAACCGTTCTTCATGTAGTGGATTTGCAAGTGTCTCGTCAGTTCTATGTTGATGGGTTAGGCATGATTGAAACAGAAAGTGATGAAAACCATATTTACTTAAGAGGTTTAGAGGAACATTCGCATCATAGTTTACTTTTGAAAAAAGCAGACAAAGCCGTTGTTGAAGTACTAAGCTATAAGGTCGAAAAAGAACAGGATCTTGAGGAAATCGAAAAATTATTTCTATCGCTAGGTTTACAAACAAAGTGGATGGATAAAGGGGAACAACATGCAATTGGAAGAACACTTCGAGTGCATGATGTCTCAGGTATTCCTTTAGAGTTTTTTGCGGAAATGACCACTGTTGACCGGATGCTTCAGCGATATGACCTCTATCGCGGAGCCAAGATTCAGCGAATTGACCACGTAAACTGTGCTGTTCCAGATGTTCAGAAAGCTTATGATTTCTACGTCAATCACTTAGGATTCTCGTGTTCAGAGTATACAGATACTGAAGAGGGAGACTTGTGGGCAGCATGGCTTTATCGCAAACCAACTGTACATGACCAAGCATTTATGAGTGGTCCTGGTCCAAAATTGCATCATTTTGCATACTCATTAACAGATCGCCTTAGCGTGCTCGATTGCTGTGATACTTTGGCTAGTATGGGGTATGCGGATTCAATAGAGCGTGGTCCTGGTCGCCATGGCTTGTCAAATGCTTTTTTTCTCTATTTGAGAGATCCGGATGGGCATCGTATAGAACTATACACGGGAGATTATTTAACCACCGATCCTGACTTAAAGCCTAAACGTTGGGATTTAAATGACCCACTTCGCCAAACATTTTGGGGACATCAAGCACCCGATCGATGGTTTAATGAAACAAGTACGTTCATTGATATTGAAACGGGCAAAGAGATAGAATACCGAGAACCGTTATTGAAACAAAGGAAACCAAAGATCTTGACCTAATTAGTATAATTTTTAAACACCTGCAAAAATGGCAATGTTTCCTTTTCGTAGGTGTTTATTCGTTGGTGCAAAAGTAATTCAAGCATCGGTTACTTTGAATAGGGATAGCGGTTCGCTGTCATTTAAAGAAGATACCCCACAGAAATCGTTTAGACTAGTCGAGCAAGGGTATCCTTAGAGTGGAACGAAATTTAAGGAGGTTAAATGATGTCTATTAGCAAAGAACTCCAAACCTTGAAAGAATTTAACTGTGAAAATCGTTGTGTCTTGAGTGTGTATTTAAACACCAATCCGGGTGATCCGGAGCAATTAAACGGTGCTTGGAGAATTCACTTGAAGAGTGGTTTAAAGCGCATTGATGAATATTTAACAGCTTCTAAAGATGAAAATGAAATGAAAGCATTTAATGCATTGAAGAAAAAAATCGAAAAAGAAGTTGAGGATAATAAAAATGATTTGAGCAAAGGCGTTGTAATCTTTGCCTCATTAGATCCGGAGTTATGGTCAGTTCACTATGTTCAGGTTCCCGTGAAAACGAGTTTTCACTGGGAAAATCATGCCGTGACTGAAGAGATGGAGTATATGTACAAAGCCTATCCGGAGGCAGGTATTATCTTGCCTAGTTTTGGGGAAGTACGCATTTTAGACACTGCAATGGGAGCAATTAAGAATGAACTTACTTTCGAATTTGATCCGAACTTGGAAGGATGGGGAGAGCGGAATAAAGCATCTGCTGCGCATAATCTGGGTTTGGGGAGTTCGAAAGTCGACGCGCTTGAACCTCGTCTAAGAGAAAACTTGCAGAGATTTTATAAAGGAATGGTGGAAATCGTTGAGAAATTAAAGAAAGAAAAAGGTTGGAGAGAAATTCATGTATCAGGTGAAGCAGACCTGGCAAACGCATTCTCTGAAACGCTACGGGAAAAACCCGCAAGCTGTATCTACAAAAACCTGAATAATAGTAAACCTAATGATGTGCTTCATCAAGTATTTGAAAAGTAACGATTTAAGTCAAAGACCAACCGTTTTTTATTTTAAAGACGGTTGGTTTTGTTACGTCTGTTAACACACCCAGTACTCATTGAATAATATAGGTATAGGCAAGGTGTAAAAGAGCTGTCTGTGAATGGATACCAGGGTAAGGGATATTGCCTATCAATCTTGATATCAGGTAAAGGTAACGATGACTTTCATCAATCTTATTGTACTTATTCCAAAGTATGTAAAAGAGAAGTAACTACCTAAATAGTTACTTCTCTCAGTTATTTATACGTTTTTTCAGATTCGCTTTTTTCGCGTTGATTTGGAGTCATTGGCTCATGAGTGGGATTTAAATTATCCAGTTCAGCTAACTCAAGCGAGATTTCTTCTTTCATAACGCCTGATTTATCTTTTTTCATTTTTTGAAGTTGCGCCCCAGTAGAATTTTTAGTGGTATCTTCAGTATTATTTCGTTTCATGGTCAAACCTCCTCTCCAAGTATTGTTCTTTATTAATATGGCTCAGTAAACGAATTCAATCCGTTTTTAAAACTTATAATCGTTAATGTGTAAAATGAGTTGAGTTCTATAGTAAGGTACAATTGGTCAAAATTAAGTACTGTAAAATTTTATGCAGAATTTCGAATAGGTGACAGTGAAAATGTTGTTAAATGCTGTAAGGAAGTCAAAGAAATCAATTGCTATTCTAAAATATGCGTCTTAATTGTGATGGTTTGGTGAACATTTAAAAAAACACTACAATACGACATTCTTTTCATGAAGAGTGTTGTACGATGAACTCGTTGCTTCTTAACCTACAAGAAAATAACTTCAAGATATGAAGCCCAATATATCATATGGAGGAAAAATTGTGAAAAGTCTATTTAATGAAAAAGCATTGTTGGTTCAAATTGGGATTAAAAGAAAGATCATGTATAGGAAAGCAAAAACGTTCGGGTTTACTCATCCTTTGGTTGTTGAATGCAGTCAAGAATTGGACGTGTTGATAAATAAATACCATGAAAAGGTTGCATGAAGTACTATTTTTTCTTAAGTCACTTTTTCCGATAGTTGAAATATAAAGAGATCAGCACTCCAAATGGAGAACTGATCTCTTTTTTGTACAATTCATGATAATGAGATTAAGTAAAACTTCTTTATTTTTATACGAAGAAATGCATTTTTAATTTTTACTGAAGAAATAGATTTCAAGTAAAATATAAAGCGTTCTACTGCACTGGGGAATTTAAATCCTATTGACTAACACTAGTGGACAGTGTACTATTACGAATAATTATCGCTATAAAAAAAGACTAAAAGAAAGCGATAAATGTAAAAGGGGGAAATTGAATGAAGAAGAATTGGATAGCGTATACAGTGGGACTTTTGAGTGTTATGTTCGTTCTCGCAGCATGTGGTGGAGCAGAAAAAACCTCTACAACGTCAAACGACGATAAAGCGACAGAAGCTAATGAAGAAACTGAAAAATATAAAATTGGTGTGACGCAAATTGTAGAACACCCATCATTAAACGCAGCGTTCGATGGATTTCAAAAGGCTATCGAAGATGCAGGTCTTGAAGTAGAATATGATATTCAAAATGCACAGAACGACAACAGTGCAAATACAACAATCGCAAATAATCTAGCTAGTTCAGGCGTTGACTTGATTTTTGCAAACTCTACACCAAGTGCACAAGCAGCAGCTAGTGTTACGCAAGAAATTCCGATTATTTTCACTTCAGTTACAGATGCAGTAAGTGCTGAACTTGTTGCTTCAAATGAGAGTCCAGGTGGAAATGTCACGGGTACGATCGATAATCACCCTGAAGCTATTCCGAATACAATGAAATTCCTTAAAGAAGCTGGGGTAAAAAATGTTGGGATGGTATTTAACTCCGGCGAACAGAACTCCCGTGCGCAAGTAGATGCAGTAAAAGAATTGCTAAAAGATATGGATATGAGCGTAAAAGAAGCATCGGTTGCCACTTCAGCTGATGTTAAACAGGCTACAGAATCCTTGATTGGAAAAGTGGATGCATTCTATATCATTACAGATAATACTGTTGTTTCTGCACTTGAATCTGTAGTATCCGTAGCAAATGAACATAAACTTCCGGTAATGGTAGGTGAATTCGATTCAGTAAAACGTGGTGGCTTAGCGGCATATGGATTCGAATATTACGATATCGGTTATGAAGCAGGTCAAATGGCAGTGAAGGTATTAAAAGGTGAAAGTGAACCAGCTACTTTACCAGTTCAAATTCCACAAAACTTGAAACTTATTATGAACAAAGATACGGCTGATACAATTGGGCTTACTATTAAAGATGAATGGAAAGCTGAATTCAGCGAATAAATTAGGAGATGATTCTGTATGTTTAGTGCTATTTTCGGCTCTGTTGAGCAAGGAATCATCTATGCAATCATGGCACTCGGAGTGTATATCACATTTCGGGTGCTTGATTTCCCCGATCTTACGGTAGATGGAAGTTTTGTAACAGGAGCAGCAGTTGCAGCAACAATGATTTTCTTTGGCTATCATCCACTATTGGCAACTGGAGTAGCTATCGTATTTGGATTTATAGCTGGTTGTATTACGGGGCTCTTACATACAAAAGGAAAAATAAACCCATTGCTAGCAGGAATTTTAATGATGATCGCACTATACTCAATCAATTTAAGGATTATGGGAATGACGTCAGAAACATCAATTGGACGTCCTAATATTCCTTTATTAAATGCTGAGACGTTGTTTAGTGGTTTTTACACATTTTGGAGTACGCTTCCAATCGATAATGCGATAAATCAGTTTTTCTCCATGCTAGGTGTTAATTACTTGCCATCTACATGGGGAACGCTGTTTTTAGTTATTATTATTACACTAATAATTAAATTCGTAGTGGATTGGTTTCTTCAAACAGAAATTGGACTTGCCATTCGGGCAACCGGCGATAATAAAAAAATGATTCGTAGTTTTTCAGCTAATACAGATACACTCGTTATCTTAGGATTAGGCTTATCAAATGGGCTTGTAGCATTCTCGGGTGCCTTAATTGCGCAGTACTCAAAGTTCTCAGATATCGGTATGGGTATCGGAATGATTGTTATCGGGTTGGCTTCAGTAATTATCGGTGAAGCAATCTTTGGTACAAAAACAATTATACGAACAACACTCGCGGTTATTGCAGGGGCTATTATTTATAGAATAGTATTAGGCCTGGCCCTGCGCGTAGAGTTTCTTGATACGGGAGATATGAAATTAATCACTGCTGTTATCGTAATAGCCGCACTCATTTTACCGCAGTTTCTTGAAAAAAGGCGGGAGAATAATAGAAAAGCAAAACGTTATGCAGAACGAATATCAGGTAATGATCAAGCGCAGAAAAAGGAGGGAAAAGCAATTGTTGAAACTCCAACAGATTAATAAAGTATTCAATGAAGCAACTCCCGATGAAAAAATTGCACTTGATCAAATCAATTTGCATTTAAAAAAAGGCGATTTTGTTACTGTTATCGGCAGTAATGGTGCAGGGAAATCAACCATGATGAATATGATTTCAGGAGCACTAACACCTGATTTTGGCACGATTGAAATTGAAGGTAAAAACGTGGTGAAACTGCCTGAATATAAACGATCTGCTATGATTGGTAGGGTATTCCAGGATCCTATGTCTGGTACCGCTCCTTCCATGACAATCGAGGAAAACCTAGCAATGGCTTTTTCCAGAGACAAAAAACGCGGTTTACGGAAAGGTGTTCATAAGAAACGTCGTGAGTTGTTCAGGGAATCACTCGAAACGCTTCATTTAAATCTCGAAGACAGGCTAAATGCAAAAGTAGGCATGCTTTCTGGAGGAGAGCGTCAAGCGCTTTCTCTGTTAATGGCTACTTTTACACAACCGGCCATATTGCTTCTTGATGAGCATACGGCAGCACTGGATCCGTCAAGAGCAGCATTAATTACAAATATAACAAAAGAACTTGTTGAAAAGGATCAATTGACCACGCTTATGGTTACGCATAATATGCAGCAAGCGATGGATCTTGGTAACAGATTGATAATGATGGATAAGGGACAAATCATCTTGGAAGTCGAAGCTGAAGAAAAGAAGCAGTTGACGATTGAAAAGCTAATGGCTGAATTCCAACGAATTCGGGGAGAAAAATTGAATAGTGATGCGGCGCTACTATCCGTGTGATGAAAGAAGGCATAACTTGTTGGCTATCCAACAAGTTATGTCTTTTTAGTTTCGACAATGTAACTTGGATACATTGATTATCTAAACTGGTATGATTAAAACACATTATAGAGAAAAAAGGTGTATATATTGAAATCATTTATCATTATCGGTGGTGGAATCTTAGGCGCTTCGACAGCTTATCACTTGGCGAAAGCGGGCGCACATGTGACGGTTGTGGATCGGCAGGATGCAGGGCAGGCCACGGACGCCGCCGCAGGAATTATTTGTCCATGGCTTTCTCAGAGAAGAAATAAAGCTTGGTATGCACTTGCAAAAGGTGGCGCAGCTTATTATGTGTCACTAATTCAGCAATTAGAAGAGGACGGGGAAACTGAAACAGGATACCAAAGGGTTGGGGCAGTCAGCTTGCATACAGATCCGCTTAAACTTCAAAAGATGGAAGAACGAGCGAAGAAAAGACTGGATGATGCACCAGAAATGGGTGAAATTCGTCAAATGACAAAAAGTGAAACAAATGCGATATTCCCGCCTCTTTCAGAGGAATATGGATCGGTCTATGTAAGCGGGGCGGCACGTGTAAATGGGCGAGCTTTGCGATCTGCTTTGGTCAATTCTTCAAAAAAACATGGTGCGGTTTTTGTGAATGGCTCAGCAAAACTGACATTTACCAACAAATTGGTAACGGGTGTTCAGGTTAATGGGACTCAATTTACTGCCGATACTGTGATTGTTACTGCAGGTGCTTGGGCAGCTGAATTGATGGAGCCAATGGGCATACATTTACAAGTGACTTCTCAAAAAGCCCAAATCGTTCATTTACAGCTTGAAGATACACAAACGAATGAGTGGCCAGTTGTAATACCACCTACGGATCAATATATATTAGCATTTGATAATGGGAAAGTGGTTATCGGGGCAACGCACGAAGATGAAATGCAATTCGATATGCGTGTGACTGCAGGCGGTTTAAATGAGGTTTTAGGAAAAGCGCTACAAGTCGCACCAGGATTATCGGATAGTACCTTTACGGAAGCACGAATCGGATACCGGCCTTTCACACCTGGTTTCCTTCCAATTATTGGTGAAGTGCCTGGGGTACAAGGGCTATTGCTAGCGAATGGATTAGGTGCTTCCGGATTAACAGTAGGACCGTTCTTAGGGGAGCAACTTGCCTATTTAGCAATGGGAAAACAGCTCGATATTGATTTAGACTTATATCAAGTAGCTTTGGCAATGGATATCGAGTGACTGTATTCTACATGTGACTATTCACATAAAACGGTAATTTAATTACTGTAAAACGATTTAGAAGTATGTATGTTAAGGAGATTATTAGAATGAGATTAGTATCATGGAATGTCAATGGATTAAGGGCATGCGTAGGTAAAGGTTTCTTGGAATACTTTGAATTGGTAGACGCTGATATTTTCTGCGTACAAGAAATCAAATTACAAGAAGGCCAAATCGACATGCAGTTGGATGGTTATTTTCAATACTGGAATTATGCGCTGAAAAAAGGGTATTCTGGAACAGCGGTGTTCACGAAAGAAAAACCGATAACAGTGAAATATGGCGTAGGGGAAATGGATTCCGAAGAAGAGGGACGTATTCTCACGTTGGAGTTCCCTGGATTTTACTTGGTGAACGTCTACACGCCAAACTCCAAACGTGATTTAACTCGACTGCCTTTCCGTTTGGAGTGGGAAGATAAAATGCGGGCATACTTGATAGAGTTAAATAGTATAAAACCAGTGATTTTATGCGGCGATTTGAACGTTGCGCATGAGGAGATTGATGTACGAAACGTGAAATCGAACATAGGTAATTCAGGATTCACTACTGAAGAACGCGGCAAAATGACGGCATTGTTAGCAGCAGGCTTTATTGATACATATCGGTATTTCAATCGAGATTTAGAAGGGGCTTATACGTGGTGGTCCTATATGAGTAAAGTCAGGGAACGCAATATCGGATGGCGAATCGATTATTTCATTGTGTCAAAACAGCTTGAAAGTTTACTGGTAGATGCAACTATCCATTCGCATATTCTCGGTAGTGACCATTGCCCAATCGGATTAGAAATTGATTTTAAATAATATATAAGGCGGAAAACCGTGTGGAAATTAGTTATCAAACAACAAATCGATCTAGATGAAGGAGTGAAATTATGATAATAGCTGACATTAAGCGAGTTGAAAATGGATACATCGCCCGCTATGAACGTCTTCTTGAACATTCCGTGGAAAACGTATGGTTAATGTTGATGGATAACCGGGAACTGGAAAAGTGGTTTAAGGAGTTACGTGTTGGAGATCCTCGAAAAGGTGGATTCATGACGTTCGACATGCAGGATGGGAAGTTTGAGGAACTTGAAATTTTTGAGCACGCAATACATTCTGTACTTGAATTTGATTGGTTCGGCGATGTTGTCCGTTTTGAACTATATCCGCAACAAAAAGGGTGTTTAATGATATTTAAGGAAAAGTTTAAAACGATAACTCCACAAACATCAAAAGACCTTGCAGGATGGCATGTTTGTTTGGACGTCATAAAGTTATTACTTGATGGTGAGCCAATAGACTTCAGAGAAAAAGATTGGGAAAAGGCACATAGTAAATATGAAATAGCTATTAAGGAATTGGTCTAATTGATAAAATGTAACGCCCTCGTAACGGGTTCTGGAAAGTGAACTGAACTGAAGACATGATAAATAGAGGGCGATATTCCGTTCGGATTTGAACGAAATATCGCCTTTTTTTATTTTTTTTGATTTACCGTATCGTTGTGTTTCCATTTTAACACACTCATTAGTTTCCTTTTTGATACTATGGCACTTTTTAGTGTGTACTTACACTATGTGCGTTATAAGATTATACTAACGTTAATAATGAAATTAGAGAGGGGTCAGGAAAATGAAGAAATATCGTATTGATCAAAGTAAAGGAATGGAGTTTGGAATTTATACACTAGGAGATCATATACCGAATCCACATACCGGAGAACGTATTTCTGCACAGCAACGTATTCATGAAATCATTGATTTAGCGAAGCTAGCTGAGCAAGCGGGTATTGATTTTTTTAGTGTGGGGGAGAGTCATCAGGAGTATTTTGCAACACAGGCACATTCAGTTGTATTAGCAGCAATTGCTCAAGCAACTAGTAAAATTAAAATTGCAAGTTCTTCTACAATTATCAGTACATCGGACCCTGTTCGAGTGTACGAAGATTTCGCTACGATTGATTTGATCTCAAATGGGCGCACGGAGATTATTGCTGGCCGTGCTTCACGGGTAGGGCTATTTGATTTACTAGGCTATGATCTTCGTGATTATGAAGAGTTGTACGAAGAGAAACTTGAACTGTTATTGAAGATAAATGAAGAGGAAGTTGTTAATTGGAGTGGGCAATTCCGTGCACCATTAAAGAATGCTTTAGTAATTCCACGTCCGCAAAATGGCTCCATGCCGATTTGGCGCGCTGTTGGTGGGCCGCCTGCTAGCGCAATCAAGGCTGGACACGTGGGGGTTCCGATGTTTCTAGCGACTTTAGGTGGACCTGCTACAAGTTTTAAACGCTCTATCGATGCTTACCGTGAGGCTGCTGAGCGAAGCGGTTTTGAAGCATCTGAGCTTCCGATTTCAACAGCTGGATTTTTTTATGCTGCCGAAACAACTCAACAGGCACAGAGAGATTCGTATCCTCATGTTAATCAAGGGATGCAGTTAATCAACGGACGAGGTTATCCAAAACAACACTTTGCTCAGGGTGCAGATACGCGTGATGTCATGAATATCGGTAGTCCACAACAAATCATTGAAAAAATTCTCTATCAGCATGAGGTATTTGGTCATCAACGATATATCGCACAAATAGATTTTGGTGGAGTGCCATATGAAAAATTAATGAAAAACATTGAGCTGATTGGAACAGAAATTTTACCGGCAATTAAAAAGTATACAGCTAAAAATTAGGAGGATCCTACCATGAAAATCGTTGGAATATCGGGTTCAATAGTGGGCTCAAAAACAAGAACAGCCATGAACCACACAGTAGAATCAATTGCTGAAAAATATCCAAATGCAACAGTGACATTAATAGACTTAGCTGATTATAACGTTCAATTTAGTGATGGGCGCAATTATTTGGACTATGAAGGAGATACAGGATTTGTATCAAAAATAATAATGGAAGCTGATGCAATTATCATTGGGACACCCATTTTTCAGGCATCTATTCCAGCGACATTAAAGAACATTTTTGACTTGCTACCGGTCAATGCGTTTCGGGATAAAGTAGTGAGCATGCTTGTAACTGCCGGTTCACCAAAGCATTACTTGATTGCGGAGCAGCAGTTAAAACCGATTTTAGCCTATATGAAGGCACAGATTGTTCAAACCTACGTATTTATTGAGGAGCAGGACTTTCTTCGCAAAGAAATTGTAAATGATGATGTGCACTTCCGGATTGACCGTTTAGTAGAGGATACCGTTGTGTTAACAGAAACCTATACAAAGATTAGAGAAGCAAAAGAAGCAAATTACGACTTTTAAGGCTGGTGGCTCCAATTTATATTTAAGTCTGTGGAGGATCGATATTTTAGTGCGAATGACAATCCCATATAAATCTCTGAATAGAAAAAAGCCGAAACTATTGTAGTTTCGGCTTTACCTTCGTTATTCAGGAGTAACGAAACCATTTTTACCTGCTTTCATGCCTGATATAAGAATACCTATACTTGAAAGGATAATTAGCAGCATTGGTATTGTCCAACTGGATGTGAAGTCGTGTAAAATACCAAACAAAACAGGACCGGCTGCAGCAAGTGCGTAACCGAAAGACTGTGCCATGCCTGACAGATTTGCTGCTTCATGTGGTGTTCGAGTGCGTAAGCTGAAGAACATCATCGACAGTCCGAAAGCTACTCCGCCTGCAATACCTATTAAAATCATAAATAACGGAACAAGCGCGGTTTCACCAACCATAATACCTATATAACCCGATAGATATAAAACCGCAGCACTTGCGACAATCCAGCGCTGATCTTTCACTTTCCCGGCTAGAATTGGAATGATGAATGTCATGGGTAATTGTGAAAATTGCATGAGGGAAACCATCCACCCAGCACTGCCAGCATCCAATCCTTGAGATTTTAATACTTCTGGTAACCATGCCGAAGTTGTATAAAATAACAAAGATTGGAAACCCATGAAAAAGGTTACGCTCCAAGCCATAGGGGAGCGCAATAGAGAAGCGGATTTTGTTTTAAGTGATGCGAGTGTATCCACTTTTGATGTTTTCTTATTTTTAAGTTGAGGAAACCAAAATAACACAGCGATGAAAGATAAAACACCCCATACACCAAGCGCACCTTCCCATCCGAAATTCATTCCACTCGCAAGCGGAACACTGACACCGACTGCAATTGACGCCGATATATTCATAGCTACAGAATAAATGCCAGTCATAAGGCCAATATGGAGCGGGAAATTGAGTTTTATCAAACTGGGCAATAAAACATTGCCGAACGCAATGGCGAGTCCAAGTAGGAAAGTGCCGATAAGTAAATTTGACGTTGAACCCAGAGAACGAATGACAATGCCTGCAGTTAATAATAGAAGAGAAAAGAATAATGTCAATTCCAACCCGAAGCGTCGTGCAATCTTCGGAGCGAAGGGTGAGATTAGTGCAAATGCAAGCAGTGGAATGGTTGTTAAAAACCCTGCTAGTGTATTGGAAATCGTCAAGCTGTCTTTTATAGAGGAAATTAATGGACCAACAGTCGTTAATGGTGAACGGAGCGTGGATGCCATGAAAATAATACCAATAAGGAGGATCCACGTTTTCTTAGTGAAATTCAATTTCTTACTTGTATAGTTGGAATGTGGATTCGTCAAAATTCTTCCTCCCAAATCTAATTGCTATCTCAACAATATCACAATGGTGTTACGCGGTATGTACATTGAGTATCATGAATCTTTAACAGCAATTGCGTTAAATATATTGTCCCTTCGAAAAAGAAGAAATCAATACAGTTATCTGAACAAAAAGCTTAATATGTTTTCATGTCGCCTGCTTGTTCTATTAACATAGAGAGGCTGCGGATTTTTAGTTGGGACATGCAAATCATAGAAGACTGGCCTTATAATTGACTGAATATAAAATATAGATTGACTTCCAATGTATCTCATTATATATTATTAGTGAGATTGAGAATCATTTTCAATTATAAAATAAATGTTGGGAGTTGGAATGTCATGAAAAGAAGTTTATTCTTAGTCGTTATTGCCGTGATGCTCGTACTTGCTGCTTGTGGAAGTACAACTAAAAAGGAAAGTAGTACGGATACAAATGCAGATTCCGAAAAAAACGAGAAATCAGAAGTGAATTTGTATACAAGCCGTCATTATGACGTTGATAATGAATTATATAAAAAGTTTGAACAAGAAACCGGCATTAAAGTTAACGTCATCAAAGACGAAGCTGATGTACTAATCGAGCGCATCAAGCGTGAAGGATCTGCAACGAAAGCGGATGTATTACTAACAGCTGACGTCGGTAGACTGTATCGTGCGAAAGAAGAAGGACTACTTCAAACCGTGTCAAGTGACATCTTATCAAAACAAATACCTGAGAACTTGCGTGATATTGACGATATGTGGGTGGGTTTGACGAAACGTGCGAGAATTCTTGTGTATAATAAAGATAAAATCAAACCTGAAGAGCTTTCCACGTACGAAGCGCTTACTGAAGACAAGTGGAAAGGGCGTGTTCTCGTCCGATCTTCTGAAAGTGTTTATAACCAGTCACTTCTCGCTTCATTCATAGAGATAAATGGTGAAGAGGAAGCAAAAGAATGGGCACAAGGTCTCGTCAATAACTTTGCCCAAAATCCTGAAGGCGGAGATCGAGATCAGGCGAAAGCAATCGCTGCGGGTATCGGTGACGTCGCAATTATGAACTCATACTATTTCGGTCAAATGCTTCATTCAGAAGAACCGGAAGAAGTGAAAGTAGCAGAAAACCTTGGTGTTTTCTTTCCAAATCAAGAAACGACGGGAACACATGTAAATATTAGTGGAGCTGGAGTTATCAAAGGTTCGAAAAATGCGGAGAACGCACTTAAATTACTTGAATTTCTTACTGGGGAAGAAGCGCAAGGCGAGTTTGCCTCAGCGAATTATGAATTCCCTGTGAATGCTAATGTAGAGCCTTCAGAACTCCTTAAATCTTGGGGAGAATTTAAAGAACAAGATATACCATTATCGACTCTAGGAGAGAATAACGCGAAAGCGATTATGATTTTTAACGAAGTCGGCTGGAAATAAAAGTCGAGCCCCCTTCCGTATTTCCGGCAAGGGGGTTATTGCTGAAAAGGTAAAGGATGGTTTTTGATATGAACAAGCATTTAGCTAATGTAAACGGATGGACGATTGGTGCAATACTCATTATCATCATGCTATTTTTACCTAATATATCGATTGTAGTAGGCATTTTTTCACCAGCAAGTGAAAATTGGGCACATATAAAGGAATTCATGCTTCTTAACTATATAAAGTCATCGCTCACACTCGTTTTCTTTACGGCGCTGTTCACGATTGCAATCGGGCTCAGTCTCGCTTGGCTCATTGCCCAATATAATTTTCCGCTCAGGAACTTTATGAAATGGGCGCTTATTCTTCCATTATCGATTCCGCCTTTCATTGGTGCCTATACGTATCACGGCATCATTAATTACACGGGCGTCATTCAAAAGACACTACGTAACCATTTCGATATCATACCGAATCCTGCCTATTTTGACATTATGCATGTCCCAGGTGCGATTTTCATTTATACATTGTTTCTTTATCCGTATGTATATATGATTACGAGAATTTTTCTTTCTCATCAATCTGCTTCTCTAATTGAAAGTGCGCGGACTTTAGGGAAAGGTCCTTTTGAAATCTTCTTTAAAGTTGTGATCCCAATTTCCCGTGTATCCATAATTGGTGGTGTGAGTCTAGTAGTTTTGGAAGTTTTAAACGATTACGGGGTAGTGAAATATTTTGGAATTCAGACCTTTAGTACGGCTATTTTTCAAACGTGGTTCGGGCTTGGTGATTTGGAGTCATCCATCAAACTAGCTGCCTCTCTTATGGGAATTGTTATTGTTATTCTGATTATTGAACGTTTACTACGAGGGGGCAAACAATTTAGCTACTCCACGACAAAAGTAAGACCACTTCCACTTGTTAAACTAAAGGGGAAGAAAGCGGTATTTGCGACGTTGTACACAGTTATTATTTTTAGTGTGGCATTTTTTATACCAATCCTTCAGTTAATTGATTGGGTTATACTGACGTTTGGTAAAGTACCAATGCAGGATGTATTACTCTATACGAAAAACTCTGTTATTGTAGCGGGAATGGGTGCATTCTTAATAATTATATTTTCATTAGTAGTAGGTAACTTTAGTCGAATTGTCAGTCACAAGTTTGCCAAAGTACTGCCGAAATTAACGGTCCTCGGTTATTCGATACCCGGTGTGGTTGTAGCTGTGGCTGTTATTACAACATTCATTGCGCTTGACCGATTTCTCGCTCCTATCTATCGGTTCTTTGGTACAGATTCAGAACTTGTATTGAGCGTCAGTTTGTTTATGCTAATTAGTGCGTATGTCATCCGTTTTTTTGCAATCGGCTATAATTCAATTGAATCGGGTTTTGATAAAATTGGAACAGATTTCCGTGATGCGTCTCGTATGCTAGGAGCAAACAGCCTTCGAACATTTTTCAAGATAGATGTACCTATGATGAAGGGCGCTATTATTAGTGGATTTATTCTTGTGTTTGTAGATATACTAAAAGAAATTCCGTTAACGTTAATCTTACGGCCATTTAATTACGATACATTAGCGACAAAGGCGTTCCAATATGCAAGTGATGAAAAGATTATGGAAGCATCACAAGCATCATTATTAATTGTAGGTGTTAGCACGATTGCGATCTTTGTTTTCCATAAGTTACTAAGAGAGGAGCCGGAATAATATGTTTATAGATATTAAAAGTTTGCAGTTCTCTTATCCCAAATCCCCCTTGAAAACGATCGATAATTTCTCCTTCACGGTGGAAAAAGGAGAAATTATTTCAATACTTGGCCGCAGTGGAAGTGGAAAAAGTACACTTCTTCGTTTAATTGCAGGGCTAGAAATGCCGGCAGGAGGCTCATTTATTCTGAATGGTAAGAAGATGTTTTGCGACCAGACGTTCCAGCAACCGGAAAAACGTGGAATCGGTATGGTTTTTCAGGACTATGCACTTTTCCCGCATATGAGTGTTGAGGAAAATATTCTATTTGGGCTCCCGAAAATGACTAGGAAAGACAAAAAAAAGCGTGCACGAGAAGTGCTTGAACTCGTTGAACTAACAGGATTTGAAAAACGGTATCCTCACCAGTTGAGTGGGGGCCAGCAGCAGCGGGTTGCACTTGCACGGGCACTAGCTCCGGAACCTGAACTGATTCTTCTTGATGAGCCATTCAGTAACCTGGATACAGATTTGCAAGTGAAAATTCGTGAAGATCTTCGAAGGATTCTCAAGGCAGCAAAAATAACTGCAATTTTTGTCACGCATAATCAAAATGATGCCCACGCACTTGCGGACCGCATCGTTAAAGTTAAAGATGGAAAAATAGAAAAGGTTGGACGTCCTTGCGACTTATTGGGGGTATCTCCGACTGAGATTCCAGGAATGATCGAGATTACTTATGAAGAACTAATTGGTGCTCGATAATAAATACGTAACCACGACAAAAAGCTTCATTCCAATTTCCGGGGATGAAGCTTTTTGTTTCTAAGGATATAAAAGAGAAGAATAGTATCATGGGTGATATAAAGAACTAATAAAATCGACTGTGCATAGTCCAATAGCATATGCGAATCCTTAAATTTAAACATATTTAACAATTATCACCAAGTGTTAAAATAGTATGCTATCAGCAATAATGAAGCATTTCTATCTGGTTTATTGCCTCACTATTGTCTCCTTGACAGCCCGGAATAATAGTACAACATACGAGTATTATTAGGTACTTCCACATAATTAACACTCCTCAATAAACTAATCCTGCTCCGAATTCGAATTAGGTTCCACATGAACGTGTACGTCGTATACATCATGTTTATTTACTAATACTTTTTCAACTGATGTCGAAATACTGTGCGCTTCATTAATATTTAGGGATGATTCTACAAGAATGACCACATCGACAACTGCGTTGTTACCATACTTTCTAGCTTTTACTTCTTTTACTTTCTGAACGCCGGGTACCGCTTGAATTGTATTCTTATAGACAATCATTTCAATTTCATCAAATCCATCACTTAAATCATGAGAGGCTTGACTAAAAATATCCCATGCAGTTTTACAAATTAGATATCCTACAACTAAGGCAGTAAGCGGATCAAGCCATGGCATGCCTAATTGGGAGCCAAATATCCCAATTGCTGCACCAATACTTACCCAAGCATCTGATATATTATCCTTTGCAGCGGCCATGATAGCTTGGCTATTTATTCTTTCTGAAAGCTTTTTATTGTAACGGTATACTACATACATTACTCCGAAAGAAAAAATACCGACATATCCAGCGAGTATATCTGGAGATTCATTACCCCCTTGAAAAAAAGTGATGGCTGCACTGATTAATACCTGTATACCTACTGCCATCATGATGAAAGAGGCAAGCAAAGAAGCGATTGTTTCGCTTTTCCAGTGTCCATATTTATGGTTTTTGTCTGGTGGTCTTTGAGAGAGTTTTAACCCAACAAGTACGGCAATGGAAGCAATGATGTCGGAGGTGTTATTTAAACCATCTGCTTTTAAAGCTTCTGAATCAGTAATATTTCCTATAGTTATCTTCAATACAGAAAGAAATATATATGCAATTATACTTATTATTGCACCACGTTCGCCTAATTTAAGATCTTTGTATTTTTGTTCATCCAAAAAAGTCTCCTCCTTGCATAACTTAAACTAGGTGCTTTCTCACTGTAAATAGCATATAATTACCAAGTTGTCTTAAGGAAACAAAATCCCTTGACTGATTCCAGTCAAGGGATTTTGTTTTAAAAATATAGTGTTTGGTAAACTCATTTTTATCATTTATATCACTCGTTACATTCTGACGTCTAGACAACATAACACACCCGAGATCTTGTAGCAAGGTGAACTGCTTTTAAATGCCAACAATCTACAACTTAATGTGATGTTCTTTATATACATGTTTTTTTGCGATGTTTCTTAGTTGAGCCATTTCAAATTCACTTACCTTTTTCTCGTAAGCAATTATGGAATCGAGCAATTGTTCAGTTGTACGAGCACCAATAAGTGCAGAACCAACCGTTTTATCTTCAAGTACGAATGCAATTGCAGCTGCATGTAAATCTTCTGATTTGCTATCGAGCGATACGAGTACCTGTTTTAACGCATTTGTATCATATTCGACAAATCCGTCCGTTTTACTGGCTCTTGATAATCCTTCCGAAGTTAAATAACCTTTGGCTATCGTTCCTCGAGTAATGACAGATGCACCAGCGCTGTGTATCATTGGAAACCATTCTTCAGGTCTGCGGTCAAGTAAATTATATTGCATCATGACTGTGACTGCGGAACCACTCTCCAAAAATCGTTTAATGACGTTTGGACGAATGGAAGAAATGCCATATTGACGAATCAGACCTTCTTTTTTCAAGCTCTGAAATGCATCAATCGTTTCCTCAACATTGTCCTCCATCGTTCCCCCGTGAAGCTGGTAGACATCGATATAGTCTGTTCCTAGACGCAACAAGCTCTTTTTTACGGCAGCCATAATATGTTCTTTAGAAGAGTCCCATGTCCATCCATTACCATCCGCGTTCATTTTGTTTCCCGCTTTTGTAGCCAGGATAATTTCTTGACGCTTACCTTTCAAAGCTTTTCCAATAAGTTCTTCATTTTTACCAGCATCATATAAATCCGCAGTATCAAAATAATTTATGCCCGCATGTAGGGCAGCATCAACAATCCTTTTTGATTCATCAAAATCATTAGGAAGCGACATGCAGCCTAATCCAATTTCAGAGACGAAAAGTCCGCTATTACCCAACTCTCTTTTCTTCATAAGAACACCCCCTGTTTTTCCCATGGTACAATGACTCCATTAGAAATACCATTTGAAGGGATTGATTGTATTGAAAAATTACGAAGAAAAAACAATTTCAGGTGAAACGTTGTATGAAGGAAAAGTGATCACTTTGCGCGTTGAAAAGGTAGAGCTGCCGGACGGGAATAGCGCTATGCGTGAGCTCATCAAACACCCGGGTGCGGTCGCAATCCTAGCGATTACTGAAGAGAAGAAAATCGTTCTCGTTGAACAATATCGAAAAGCATTGGATCGTATATTAATTGAGATACCTGCCGGCAAAATCGATCCTGGAGAAAAACCTGAGATCACAGCGGTCCGTGAACTTGAAGAAGAAACAGGGTATGGCGCTAAAGATTTTACATATATTCAATCATTTGCCACTTCACCCGGTTTTGCGAATGAAATCATTCACATCTACTTGGCAAGGAACTTATATAAAATCGACAATCCTGCTTCTGGCGATGAAGATGAATTCATTGGACTGCTGGAAGTGACCCTAAAGGAAGCGGAAGAAATGGTTACATCCGGGGATATTTTTGATGCCAAAACGGCCTTTGCTATTCTTTACGCTAAAAACCTTTTAACAAAGTGAACTAATTTTGGACGGACAAGCATATGTTGTACAAACTATGCGGAGGTGCAGCTATGGTCCGTTCTTTATCGTTCATCCATTTATTCGTTATTCTCGCGATCGGTTATATTGGAGGGGCGCTTTTATTTCGTGAGATGTCTATGACCGCAGTGGAAAGAGTGGTTACCTTCTATGACGCTCGCGTTGTTCTAGGTCATGATGCAGGCTATATTAGACCTGTGGGAACGGCAGCATTATTCTTTGTCGTTGCATTCGGGTTGTCGTCGTTTAGAAAAACACGGTTCACAGTCTTATTTCTCGGTGCTGTAAAATGTGTTCTGTTTGGGTTATCATCCGCGTATTTGCTTGCTTCAGGAATGAAAATTATGGAGTATTCGATTTGGTGGTTCCCTTTTCAGTTTCTTATTTGTTTCATGTTTCTAGTGTATTGTGCTGTCCTCAGCCCGCCATACTTTATGCGTTCAACAATTGGGAAAAGACCCAATACGCGTGCGTTACCGACAATTATTGGTGTTTCAACTGCTGTAATAGCCATCGAAATTATCGTTTTTCAATTCATTTTAAGATAGAAAATCAGTTTCGCCATTTTACTCCTCGCTCCCTTTCTGTTGTCATAAGGAAAGACCGTTTGTTATAATGGAGTCAGTTTGAGGGGGGCGTCGTATGGAGAGCCGAATCGATCGGATAAAACAACAATTGCACGGGGCCAGCTACAAGCTGACGCCTCAGCGTGAAGCGACGGTTTTGGTCCTCCTTGAGCATGAGGAAGATCATCTGAGTGCTGAAGATGTATTTTTGCTAGTTAAAGAGAAAGCACCGGAAATCGGGCTTGCTACTGTGTACCGAACGCTAGAATTGCTAACAGATCTAAAGGTAGTCGATAAAATCAATTTTGGTGACGGTGTATCGCGATATGATCTGCGGCAGGAAGGCGCTGCGCATTTTCATCACCATCTTATATGTATCGAATGTGGAGCAGTGGATGAAATTCAGGAGGATCTTCTCGGAGATGTTGAAAAGATTGTTGAGAACCGTTTTGAATTCGCAATTAAAGACCACTGGTTAACGTTTCATGGCATTTGTAAAAGATGTAAATCAAACACTGATGAAAGTGGAGACTGAAACAGAGGATAGCATAAAGCTGTCCTTTTTTCATTGAAATTGAAATTGTGAAAAATGGTTCATGTATTACTTAAAGGTTGAAAAGAATGAGGGTTTTGCGTCTAGGTTACGGTCGCCAACTTTATGTCTCGATATTATGAGCTGAGTGGTGCACATCACTATGTACTGTATTCCTGAAACTGGTAAAAGGGGGAAGGGGTTTGCTTAAGTTGAAAGCAGAAGGAATTTTTATTTATGTTTCCCGCCGTTTATGAAAGATAGCGGTTTTGCACTGGAGGATTATATGCACTTCCTGAAAGTGGAGCGCCAATTATCCGTAAATACAATTGTTTCATATAAAAGGGACCTTGATGAATATATGGGGAATATGGAACTAGCAGGTTATAAATCAATCGATGACGTTGACCGTCCAGCAATACTAAGTCATCTGCGAAAGATGAAAGAAGGCGGGAAATCACCACGAACCATATCCAGGCATATTTCATCCATTCGTTCGTTTCACCAATTTTTACTTCGGGAAAAAGTAACAACGCAAGACCCAACCGTCCATTTGGAATTACCGAAACTTGAACAAAAGTTACCGCGTATTTTGTCGATGGAAGAAGTAGACAAGTTGATTGAGTCACCAGATCGTTCTAAGCCTCAGGGCGTAAGAGATACGGCCTTACTTGAAATTTTATATGGGACGGGAATGCGGGTAAGTGAACTGATTGGACTTAATATGGATGATATTCACTTATCTATGGGATTCGTCCGTGTATTTGGTAAAGGTGGTAAGGAAAGAATTATCCCGCTTGGAGGCAAGTCTATCGAGGCATGTAAGCGCTATATAGAAGAAGCTCGACCGATTTTCATCGAGAAACAAAGAGGAACTGAAGCATTATTCGTTAATATGAGGGGAACTAGACTAACTAGACAGGGCTGTTGGAAACTGTTGAATGGACATGCCTTAAAAGCGGGTATACAGAAAGAGTTGACACCACATATACTGCGGCATACTTTTGCTACACACCTTATCGAAAATGGCGCAGATTTAAGGGCAGTTCAAGAAATGCTCGGTCACGCCGATATCTCAACTACACAAATATATACGCATGTCAGCCGATCCAGGTTGAAAGACGTCTATGTGAAGTTTCATCCTAGAGCTTAAAAGTCTAAAGAAATCGTAATTTATGGAGGAAATATAATGAAAAAACAACAATTTGAACGCATCCATCTAATCGTACTCGATTCTGTGGGGATAGGGGAATCGCCAGACGCACATCTTTTCGGTGATGTAGGTGCAGACACACTGGGTCATATCGGTGAAGCTATGGGGGGATTAAATATGCCAATTATGGGCAGTCTTGGTCTTTCCAATATTAGTGAAATACAAGGCATCCCTCCTGTGAATGAACCCAGAGGCTATTTTGGTAAAATGCAGGAATCTTCTGTTGGGAAAGATACTATGACGGGTCATTGGGAAATAATGGGCCTCAATATAGATAAACCATTTAAAGTATATCCAAATGGTTTCCCACAAGAACTGATTTCAGAATTAGAACAACGCATTGGTCGGAAAGTAATTGGCAATAAACCGGCAAGTGGTACTGGAATTATTGATGAGTTAGGTCAAGAACATATGGAGACCGGCGCAATAATTGTCTATACGTCGGCGGATCCAGTATTGCAAATCGCTGCGCACGAGGGGATTATCCCGATTGAGGAACAATATCGGATTTGTGAAATAGCAAGAGAATTAACAATGAAGCCCGAGTTTTTAGTCGGCCGTGTTATTGCACGTCCGTTCATCGGCGAACCGGGTAATTTCGAACGTACTACGAACCGCCATGATTATGCATTGAAGCCATTCGGTCGTACTGTCATGAATGAAATGGTAGATGCGGGTTATGAAGTGATTGCAATTGGGAAAATCTCTGATATTTATAATGGAGAAGGAATAACGGATTCTGTACGTACTGTCAGCAATATGGACGGTGTTGATAAGTTGTTGGATGTTATGAAAAAAGACTTCACGGGGCTCAGTTTCACGAATCTGGTTGATTTTGATGCATTATTTGGGCATCGCAGGGATCCGCTTGGTTACGGAAATGCTCTGCAAGAGTTCGACGTGAGACTCGCAGAAATCATGAGTGCAATGCGTCCGAATGATTTGCTAATCCTAACTGCAGATCACGGCAATGATCCCGTCCATGAAGGTACAGATCATACAAGGGAATATGTTCCCCTTATTATTTACTCACCATCATTTAACAAGGGTGGAGCTATGCCGCAGAATGAAACTTTCTCAGACATTGGCGCGACGATTGCAGAAAACTTTAATGTGAAAATGCCTGAATTCGGCAAGAGTTTCTTAGATTTATTAGAAGAGGTGTGATGATTTTGTTCAGAATGGTTGATGTAATTGAGAAAAAACGAGATGGCTACGCCCTGACGAAAGAAGAGATTACATTCTTCGTGAATGGATATACAGATGGATCGATTCCTGACTATCAAGCGAGTGCATTCCTTATGGCGGTCTATTTCAAAGGGATGACTTCGGAAGAACAAGGATACTTAACTATGGCGATGGTAGAATCTGGTGACCAAATCGACTTGTCTGCAATCGAAGGAATAAAAGTCGATAAACATTCTACAGGTGGAGTTGGCGACACAACAACGCTAATACTTGCCCCACTGGTTGCAGCATGCGGCGTTCCCGTCGCGAAGATGAGCGGTAGGGGGCTTGGTCATACTGGTGGGACACTCGACAAGCTAGAGTCGATAGAAGGGTTTCACATTGAACTAACTGAAGAACAGTTCGTAAAGCAAGTGAATGATTTAAAATTGGCGGTCATTGGTCAAAGTGGCAACTTGACGCCTGCCGACAAAAAACTGTATTCCTTGCGTGATGTGACTGCTACGGTTAATAGTATTCCACTAATTGCAAGTTCCATTATGAGTAAGAAAATTGCTGCAGGAGCAGATGCAATTGTTTTGGATGTGAAAACGGGAGACGGCGCATTCATGAAAACGGAAGCAGACGCAAAAGTGCTGGCGCATTCAATGGTTGCCATTGGAAAGCAGGTCGGTAGAAATACGATGGCAGTCATTTCTGATATGAGTCAGCCATTAGGGTTTGCAATCGGAAACTCTCTTGAAGTGATTGAGGCAATTGAAACCCTCAAAGGGAATGGTCCAGAAGATTTGACAGAACTTTGTCTCGTTCTTGGTAGCAAAATGATTGTAGCTGGAGCAAAAGCAGATTCAATCGATGAAGCTCGGAGTATGTTAAAAGCCGTCATTGCTGATGGTTCAGCGCTTGAATTATTCGGTAAATTGATAGAAGCACAAGGTGGTAACGGTAAGGTCATACATGATATTTCATTATTGCCAACCGCACAATACCAAATAGTCGTACCAGCGTTATCATCAGGTTATGTTACGAAGATGGACGCAGATGACATCGGTGTTGCCGCAATGCTCCTCGGTGCAGGAAGAGCCACCAAAGATGCTGAAATTGATCTGGCAGTAGGAATTGTGTTAACAAAGAAAATTGGTGACGCTGTGCAAGAAGGTGAAGCGCTCGCCATCATTCATTCAAATACAGAAAATGTAGAGCAATCCATGAAACTTATACAAAAACATATTACTGTAGGAAAAGTAGCAGTAGAAGGTCCGCGTCTCATCGGAGAAATGATAACGGGCTGATAGTAATTGAAATCATAGCTCCCCCCACCAAATACTTATTGGTGGGGGGAGCTTTTTTGCTATGTAGTGGACCGCCCAATAGCCCCCGTCAACCGTTCGAGAATTCCCGCCGCCCACCCGAGAATCCGCGTCAACTAATTCTTTTTTCTCTCATGTGTAAATCGATTGGAAGACGTACATACTTTCACTAGTAGTTGGCAATGTCGAAATATAAGAACCTTTCAATGACTTTGACTAGTTCTGTCAAGTGTAAGGTTTTTACCCTCCGGTTGTGGAATAATTTGCAGGAAGGAGGGGGTTCAGCATGGCTGACATCGAAATTATTGACAATGGAATTTTAATTGCAACACTGCGAGGGGAATTGGACAATCATGAGGCAAATCGAATCCGTTCCCACATTTCGTCATCTATTTTTAGCGGACAAGTCAAGGCGGTCATTTGGAATTTGGCAAATCTCGGTTTCATGGATAGTGCAGGAATAGGACTCATTCTCGGCAGGATGCGTGATTTAGCACCTATTGAAGGGGAAACACTCATATTAAATCCATCCGTAACAATGGAGAAGATATTTACATTTTCTGGTCTGGGACCGAATATAAGGCATTGCACGGTCGATATCGCGATCGGGGAAATTGGAGGGGTATTACATGAACAATGAAATGACGTTATCATTCGTCGCTATTGAAGAAAATGAAGCGCTTGCAAGGATGGCAATGACGTGTTTTATCACGCCGTTGGACCCGACAATCGAAGAAATCTCTGAATTTAAGACAATTGTTTCAGAAGCTGTAACGAATGCGATTATTCATGGTTACGAATGTGATGGGAAGAGTCTAGTCACCCTGCATGCATTGATTGAAGGAAATAAAGTGACAATGACGGTCCGAGATGAAGGAATGGGTATTTTTGACGTAGAGCAGGCAATGGAACCGATGTTTACGACAAGACCGTTCATGGAGCGATCGGGAATGGGATTTACGATAATGGAAAGTTTCGCCGACAGTGTATCTGTCGAATCTGTACTAGGGAATGGAACATCCGTCAAGTTCGAAAAAACGTTTTCTCCGGTCCCGGAAGCAAGCAGAATGAGGTGACCCATGGACGCATCTGTTGAAGTGAAACCCGCTTTGTTGACCCAGGAAAAGATGAGGGAACTCATCAAAGTTTCACAAGAAGGTGATAAAGAAGCAAGAAGAATGATGGTAGAAGGGAATACGCGGCTCGTCTGGTCCATCGTCCAGCGATTTTCTTCCCGCGGCGCGGATCCTGAAGATTTGTTCCAGATTGGTTGTATCGGTCTTATGAAATCCATTGATAAGTTCGATTTGTCGTATGAAGTTAAATTTTCGACATATGCCGTCCCGATGATTGTTGGAGAAATTCAGCGTTTTCTTAGGGATGACGGAATGGTTAAAGTGAGTCGGTCAATCCGGGAGCTTAGTTTTAAAATTCGTCATGCAACCGATGATTACATCAAATTACATGGTAAATCACCATCTATTTCAGAAGTTGCGGCAGTACTTGAAGTAACAGTCGACGAAATCGTTCTAGCATCTGACGCCTTGCGTGATCCTGCCTCACTTCATGAGCAGCTCTATGAAAGTGAAGGAGATAGCCTAACGCTTATGGATCAGCTTCGCGATGACAGATCCGAGAGAGTATTCGATCACATCCCGCTTCGAGATGTCATATCCAAGTTGAATAAACGAGATCAGACGATTATCTACATGCGCTATTATTTGGATTGTACACAAAGTGATATTGCGGAAAGAATTGGAATATCACAAGTACAAGTGTCACGGCTTGAAAAGAAAATCCTGGCACAATTAAAACAATGGATGGGTGCAGACCCGGAAGAAAGTATTATAAAAGTGAGGACGGATTGAACTAATGGAAAAATTATTTCAGTCAATGAATGAAGCTGAAGAATGGTTTTATAGATGTTTTGGCAAAGACAAGTCGTTCGATGCCACCGCCAGGTCGTTGCACCTTTGGGAAATGCCAACAATGCTGTTTTATATTAATGGACTTATTGACGGTCTCACGATAACAATGTTATTGACGGAGATGCAAAGGAATAACGAAAGAAGTAACGAGAGGAATAACGAGAGAAACGACGATGTGGAAGATGGAGGGGAACGCTTCCTCTCTTTTTTTCCATATCATGCTGTTTCAAATGTAAAAGATACTGACGAGTTACTCACTTCGATTCTAAGTGGTATGGCAGGCTTTGTAACACCTGATGGTTATGCATTTACGATTGATATACGATCTTATCCGGGCAGGCAGCCTGACGAACCGGATAACGAAAAAGTTGTCAGAGGATCTAGAGACGGATTTACGGAGAATATCATCCAAAATACAGCGCTCGTCAGAAGGCGAATTCGAACAGAAGATTTACGGTTTGAAATGCATAAAGTGTCGATGAATGGAAAAACAGACGTCGCCATTACATATATGCAAGGAGCGGCTAGTGAAGAGCATTTAACGTATGTCCGGGAAAGATTGGATGCAATTCGTCATGATGGTCTAACGATGACAGATAAATCACTTGAAGAATTTCTCATGAAACAGCGTTTTCACCCTATGCCTTTTGTACGTTTTACAGAGCGCCCAGATATATGTGCGGCTCATTTGCTAGAAGGGCATGTCGCAATTATTGTTGATACGTCACCTTCAGCCATACTTGTACCTGCGCCTTTATTTCATCATCTTCAACATGCCGAAGAATATCGCCAGGCACCGCTTATCGGAACAATGGTCAGGTTAATGCGTTTCTTTGCAGCAGTAATGAGTCTCATTCTCTTGCCATTTTGGTATTTGCTCGCGACGAAACAACAATACTTACCAGATTTCCTCAGTTACATCGGGCCAAAAGACCTTGGGGACATCCCACTTCTTGTTCAGCTCCTCATTGCTGATGGAGGTATCGAAATACTCCGAATGGCAGCTATTCATACGCCGACGCCGATGTCGACCGCAATGGGACTTGTCGCCGCAATTGTCATTGGACAAGTGGCAATCGATGTTGGACTTTTCACTCCGGAAGTCGTACTGTATGTAGCGGTTAGCGCAATCTTCACTTTCTCTATCCCCTCTTACGAATTAAGTTTGACAACAAAGATTTTCCGATTATGCATTTTGTTATCGACAGCACTTCTTGGAGCACCTGGATTTTTCATAGCTGTTGCAGTACTATTTTACTATTTATGTTCTCTAAAGCCGATGGGTATCCCATATTTATGGCCCGCTGTCCCATTTTTCCCGAGAGCTATGTTGCGTGTTCTAGTAAGGTTTCCGATGACTGCAGATGCTCCTAGACCATTCATAACGAACTCACCTAATCGAAACCGTGTGTCCTAGACGTTGCTTCAACCCTTCAATATATGATAAAGTTTTAATTATCTAAGTCGAGGGGGAAGGCAATATGCATTTATACGGAACTCAATCGATCAACGAACAAGGCCACCTAACAATAGGTGACGTTGATACGGTTAATCTTGCACATACTTATGGAACACCACTTATCGTTTATGATATCGACTTGTTCCGTGAACGGGCAAAAGCTTTTAAAGAGACTTTCGAAAAGGTTGGCATCCGTGCACAAGTCGCTTATGCGAGTAAAGCATTTTCGTCGATTGCTATATATGAAATAGCAGCACAACAAGGTCTTTCTCTTGATGTCGTTTCTGGAGGAGAACTGTATACAGCAGTAGCCGCAGGTTTCCCAAGCAATCGAATTCACTTCCATGGTAACAATAAGAGTTTTACGGAGCTACAGTATGCGTTCGACGAAAAAATAGGCTGTATTGTTATCGATAACTTTTCTGAAATCGGATTAGTAAAAGAAATCGCGGAATCGCGTGAAGAAAAGATGAACGTGCTTATTAGGGTAACGCCGGGAGTAGAAGCTTCGACGCATGATTATATTACAACTGGCCAAGAAGATTCTAAGTTTGGTTTCGATTTAAAAAATGGTCAGACAGATAAGGCTTTTCTCGAACTGTACAATCATCCTTATATCAACTTACTGGGCATGCATTGTCATATTGGCTCTCAGATTTTCGAGACGGATGCATTTCGATTAGCTGCAGAAGCTCTTATGTTGAAAATGGTTGACTGGCAAGAAAATCATCAATTCATATGTACCGTTCTGAACTTGGGCGGCGGTTTTGGTATTCGGTATACAGAGGTAGACAAACCGCTTGAACCGTCAGTATATATCGAAGAAATGGCAAAAGTGGTTTTGTCTATGACACGCAGCTATAATTACCCTATGCCTGAAGTTTGGATAGAGCCGGGCAGATCACTAGTTGGAGATGCGGGTACGACTCTTTATACTGCTGGAAGCGCAAAAGAAGTACCAGGAATCCGTACTTATATAGCGGTTGACGGAGGAATGTCAGATAATATACGACCTGCACTTTACGGTGCAAAATATACTGCGGTCTCAGCAAACCGTATGAATGAGCCTCACGATGATAAAGTAACGATAGCAGGGAAATGTTGTGAGTCGGGGGACAAGCTGATTGAAGAAGCTTATTTGGCACAACCTGTCGAAGGCGATATTATCGCTGTTTTCTGTACAGGAGCTTACGGCTATTCTATGGCTAGTAATTACAACCGACTTCCTAAACCTGCCATTGTATTCTGCGAAAAAGGAGTCGACCAGCTGGTTGTTCGTAGAGAGACCTATGAAGATATTGTCAGACTCGACATTCCGTTGCAGCAAATTAGACAGGGGGAGAAGATTTGAACAAACGCAATATCCTCCTGCTTGCCTTTATTGTAGTTGCAGCTATTATGTGGGGGGCGGTATACTGGAGGTTCGTCGCACCAGTCCTCGATCCTCGATAATAGACAAGGCTTATCATTGGAAAACGCAGTCAGTCCTTTAGAAACAGAAAGGACTTTCAGAAAAGAAGGGATTCAAGTGATACTACTACGCTATAAGAAAATAAATGAAAAAATTGCAATGGGCTTACTTTCGTATATGCCCGGCGATAAAACAGTGAAAAAACTGCAGGACACGATTCACCAATACGAAACAGATGATAAATGGCAGTTGTATCTTTATAAAAAAGATGACGACTTTATCGGTGTTATTGGGCTTGAATTAGGTGATGGAATGTACACTTTGCAACATATTTCCGTCAACCCCTCTTTTCGTGGTGAAGGGATCGGCAAGGAAATGGTGAAAAAGGTACAGGCATTATTTCCTGAACAGAAATGCGTTGGTACGGAAGAAACTGTACAATTTATACAAAAATGTACGCAGAAAGAAGAAGGAGCAGATAATTAATATCTGCCCTTCTTCTTTTCTTCGCGTTCTCTAAGAATATCACTACGGTCTCTTAGCATATGTTTATGAATGACAGCATCATCACCGAAGGGAAGTAGTTCCATAGATTGTTCCGCTTTATGCACGAGTTTAGTTAGTGTAGGCGATTTGATGACAATCGGGAACGATTCAAATGGGAGTTGCTGTTTCAATCGACTGATTGCATTTTTTAAATTATGGATAAGTAGATGGAAATCAATTTCGTCTGTGAAGGCGGGAGTGTCTATCTCAGATGCCGGTAATTTTGCCATCGCTTTATCAAGCGTTCGAAGTGCGCCGTTCAAATTACCACGACGCCAATGATACATTCCAGTGGATAGGAGAATATAAGCGGTTAAAGGGTGGCTTTTATCTCTGTTAGGAATAGACTTCCAATATTCCTCCAGTACTTCATGACATTCAAAATAGTCTTGATTACTGTTAAAATAAACAATGAAATTTACGAATAACGGATGATGGTACGGATGCATGTTAACAGTCCTCTCCATAGTTTGATAAATAGGTAGGTGTGAAAGTATGACGTATTTTGTGAAATTGGAAGCTTTTGAAGGTCCACTAGATCTATTATTACATTTAATCAACAGACTTGAAATTGATATATACGATATCCCTATGTCGCAATTGACAGGACAATACATAGAACACCTTCAAGCGATGCGGGTATTGCAACTGGATGAGCTGAGTGAATATCTAGTTTTAGCTGCAACTTTGCTAGAAATAAAGAGCAAAATGCTTCTTCCCGTCCACGAAAGTGAAGCGTTCGATGATGACTTTGATCTGGATGCGGAAGACGATCCGCGAGATGAACTCGTTGCTCGACTTATTGAATATAGGAAGTATAAGGAAGCTGCTATCAGTCTGAAAGAATCGGCGGATGATCGAGCTGTCCATTATACAAAAACACCTGAAGATCTTACGCAGTTTGGTGAAATCGTCGCGAATGAATCGGAAGTGAGTTTAAATGTTTTTGATCTAATCGGCGCATTCCAAAAGATGTTAAATAGAAAGCGTTTAAAAGCACCCTTAACGGCTAGTATAACAAAAACAGAAGTATCGCTAAATGAAAAAATGGACGAAATTATGGCTATATTAGAAAGGGGAGGCGGAAAGTGTGATTTCTACTCTCTATTTGAAGACGGGGAGACAACCGATCTCGTTGTAACCTTTCTATCATTGCTTGAATTAATGAAACGGCGAGACGTCACTGTCGATCAGAATGGTAATTTTGACGAAATGACTGTGACGTTCCGACGGGAGGATGAGTGTTATGGTAATTGAAAGCCGCTTGCCGGGAATGATTGAAAGTTTTTTATTCATCGTAGGTGATGAAGGGTTAACCATTCAACAGTTAACGGCTTTGACGGAGCATGATGAATCTGAAGTTACAGAGGTAATCGACTGGCTTCGGACAAACTATGAAGAACGTAGAGAAAGTGGTATTGAACTGAAAATCTTTGGTGGTGCATACCGTTTAGTGACGAAAGCTGAATTTGCAGAGGATCTAAAACGATTGTTAGAAAATCCATCACCAAAGACCATGACACAGGCTTCTCTCGAAGTATTGGCGATTATCGCCTACAGACAACCTGTAACACGCGTTGAAATCGATGATCTAAGAGGTGTAAAATCCGAAGGCCCGATTAACACATTGATTGCTAAAGGGCTCATTATGGAAAAAGGTCGTTTTGAAGGAAGTGGACGAGCAATCCTTTATGGAACGACCGATTTGTTTCTTGACCGCTTCGGCTTGGAATCACTTGTCGGCTTGCCACCGCTTTCTCAGGACGAAGAGGGAGAGGAGATTGAAACAGACTTGTTCATGACAAAGTTCCAGGAAGCATTTGCAATGGAAAATGACTGAGGAGGAGACATTTCTTGAAACGGGTAATCATTGTTGTCCTATTTTTCTCGATATTATTTGGCACAGGGGTAAACGAAGTGGCCGCGTCCGGTCAGGCATGGGCAGTAATAGATGCAGACACGGGCAGGTTACTGGAAGGCCATAATGAAAATGTCAGGTTGCCAATTGCCAGTCTGACAAAAATCTGGACGGCGTTAACGTTCCTTGAAAGTGGTACACCTCCCGGAGATGTAATTATATCTCCACGAGCAGCATCAGCGGAAGGGTCTTCCTTGTATTTGCAGACAGGTACAAGTATGGACTCGTATGCGTTGCTCTACGGCTTGATGTTGCGATCAGGGAATGATGCAGCGTTTGCTTTATCAGAAGCAGCTGGTGGTTCAATGGATGGATTCGTGAATTTAATGAATGAAAACGCACTACTCTACGGCTTGAATGACACTGTTTTTACTAATCCTTCTGGCCTGCACGATGAGCTTCACTTGTCTACGGCATTTGAAACAGCGCTTATGCTGCACTACGCGATGGAAAATGACCAGTTCCGTGAAATTGCATCCACTAAAAACTATAGTTATGAGGGCAAGGATCGAGTCTATAGCTGGCGAAATAAACACCGACTTATCCATTCTGAACCGACTGTAATTGCAGGGAAGACAGGTTTTACAAAAGCTGCTGGTCGAACGCTTGCAACCTACTTTGAGAAGGATGGAAAAAACATCATTGTAGTCACGCTCAATGACGGTAATGACTGGAACACACATAAAAACTTGGCAAATCAAGTTTTTTCTAACTATAAAATTGTAACCGTCGCAAAAAAAGGAGTTTACGATATTCTACCGGGTGTAGAAGCAGAATTGGAAAAATCCATTCGTTTGCTGCTTAAAAAAGGTGAAACTGAAGAGTTGTCCAATGTCATTCAAATCCCTCGTGGGGAAAGTGGTAATAGTAGTGGCGTATGGACCGTCTCACTCAATGGAGAACCGCTAGTAGCGAGCAATGTCCTACTAAAACAATGAATCTAAGTGAAAGCTACTGAGAATCGTGGAAAACAAACCCCGTCACCAATAATAATTCAATTGTGACGTTTTTGAGAAGACTGATGCTATATAGGTCAGTCTTCTTTTCATTTACGACAAAGTGTGACATAATTTTTTACAGAATGAAGATGGGGTGACTTAATGGAAAGATTACAGAAAGTACTAGCACAAGCAGGAGTTGCGTCACGGAGAAAATCCGAAACACTAATAGTAGCTGGTAAAGTGAAAGTGAACGGTGTAGTTGTTACGGAATTAGGGACAAAAGTATCCAATTCCGACCGAGTGGAAGTTGAAGGTGTAGAGCTCGTTAAAGAAAGTTACGTATACTATTTGCTATATAAACCAAGAGGGGTTATTTCCACTGTCGACGATGAGAAAGGTAGGAAAACCGTTTTAGACCTGTTTCCGCAAATTGAACAACGGATTTTCCCGGTTGGACGACTTGACTACGATACATCTGGTGTAATCATTATGACGAATGATGGAGACTTCTCTTATCTAATGACACACCCGAAATTTGGTATTAAGAAAAAGTATATTGCAAAAGTAAAAGGGATTCCTGATCGTGAAGCGCTTCGTAAACTAGAAAAAGGTATCGATTTGGAAGATGGTAAAACTGCTCCAGCGCATGTGAAAATGCAGACGGTAGATAAGAAAGCCGGTACTGCACTCATTGAAATCACGATTCACGAGGGCAGAAACCGCCAAGTACGTCGAATGTTCGATGCAATCGGATGTCCGGTTCAAAAACTTCGTAGGGAATCATTTGGGAACATAACAACCCACGGGTTGAATGCAGGCGAAGCACGTGAACTGACCAAACATGAAGTGAAACAGCTTCGTGTCCTCGCGGAGACAGGTAAAATAGGCTGATTTCGAATCATTTGCGCCTATGCGAAATTTGATTGCTTACCAAAACTTATCTAAAAAATGTGATTGACGCCTTGCCCTGGGCAAATGGGGAAGGAATTGAAGTACTTTCCTCCCCGTGAGGCAATTGTTCACAAACCCTTCATTTATAGCAAGTTACTGCAAAGGTCTATTTGTTATAATTTAAGGCAGAGCTTAATTATTGTTAGGAGGTAGTGCATATGGCTAAGGCAGGTAAAAAGAAATCTCGTCTAATTATTAGGACGTTTGTGCTGTTGCTTCTCGTATCAGCAGTTGTCTATACCATCGCTTCGAAAGATAAAGTGAAAGTATTAGCGGTTGGAGATAAAGCCCCCGATTTCGAGCTTGTCGATTTGGAAGGCAACACGCATCAGTTATCTGATTATAAAGGCGAGGGCGTTTTCCTGAACTTCTGGGGAACTTGGTGTGGTCCTTGTAAAAAGGAAATGCCATATATGGAAAATCAACATATAGCATTTGAAGAAAAAGGCGTCAATATTCTTGCAGTCAATATCGCCGAATCTGATTTGAAGGTTGAAACGTTTAGAGACCAGTATGGCCTGACTTTTCCAATCACAATCGATAAGGATAAGAGTGTTAAGGAAGCCTATAATATAGTGCCGCTTCCTACGACCTTTCTTATCAATAAAGACGGCGAAATTGAACAAATCATAACAAGGGAAATGTCTGAAGATGAGATCATTACACTCATGGAAAGCATTCAACCCTCTTAAGGAGTAAATCCAGAATGAGCAAAATCAAATGCCAGTGCGGTCATGACAATCCATTTGGCACAGTGCTTTGTGAGCGATGTGGTAGACCGCAAACAGAAGAAGCGAAAGAAAGTAAACTTGTTGACATGCGCTACGAAGGTTCGGCAAGAAGATCGCAGACATATAAACGTTCAATAGTTGATAAAGTATGGAATTTCTTTTCAAGTGTGAAAATTGGTATCAGTATTATTGTTGCCGTTCTCGCGACAGCTGCAATCGGGACGATATTCCCACAGAAATTATATGTACCTGCATCCACAGAAGTGGAGTTAGCTGCTTACTATGAAAGACTTTACGGATTTGCTGGAACCATTTATTACAAACTAGGGTTTCATGATATGTACAATAGCTGGTGGTTCATCACACTAGTCGGAATGCTTGGAGCATCCATCATCATCGCTAGTGTCGATCGGGTTATTCCACTTTATAAATCATTGAAAAAGCAACGTACGAAACGCCATCCTTCCTTCATGAAAAAACAACGTCTCTATGGCGAAGGACCTTCGGAAGATCCAGATGCCGCACTTCTAAAAGCGGAGGAGAAACTGAAGGAACTTCGTTACAACGTGAAGACGGAAGACGGAGCAATACTTGCAGAGAAAAACCGTTTTTCAAGATGGGGTCCGTACGTCAATCACTTGGGACTTATCATTTTCTTATTCGGTATTCTACTGCGTGGTATACCTGGGTTTTATGTAGATGAAACGATGTGGATCCGCGAAGGAGAAACACGCTCTATTCCGGGGGCAGAAGGTTACTTTTTGGAAAGTAAAGAATTCATCATAGAAAACTATACAAAAGAGGAAGCTGACGAAGTGTTCGGTGATGCGCTCGAACGTGTTGGCATGATTGCGAAAAACTATCAGACCGATGTCTCTTTGTATCAAAAAAAGGAAGGTAGTCTTCCCGGTTCCAATGAGACAGAGTTCGTGAAGGACTACTCAATTATTGTCAATAAACCATTAAAATTTGATGGCTATAACGTGTTTCAAATGGATTTTCGTCTAGATGAATTAAAATCAATGACGTTCAATTTAACTGAAAAAGCGACGGGTTCATCATTCGGGGAATTCACGGTCGACCTTAACAATCCGGAACGTGATTACGAGCTTGAGAATGGCGCAAGCGTTGTACTGAGTGATTATTATCCTGACTATGATGGGGTTGAGAACGGGGAACCAATATCGAAATCTCCGATACCGAACAATCCTGCATTCATCTTTAAAATGGTGACTCCGGATAAGCCTGATGGTGAAATGAGCTTTGTTGCGATCAAACAAACACTCGAAACGGAAGTCAATGATTATAAAGTGAATTTCGTTAGTGCAGAAACCCGAGATATATCGGGACTTACAGTACGCAAGGATAAAACGTTATATCTCCTTCTTGTAGGGGGGATTATCTTCATGATTGGTGTCTCGCAAGGATCTTATTGGCACCATAGAAGAATTTGGATTCAAAAAGGGACTGACGGCGGGCTGTTAGTTGCCGGTCATACAAATAAAAACTGGTTTTCCTTGAAGAAAGACCTGGATCAAGTAAAAGAAGTTGCACAGTTACCATATTATGAAGACAGACAAGACAAAGAATCTACCTTGGAAGATAAGGAAGTGGACAAAATATAATGGGACTTGCAGACTTAAGTGCTAATCTACTTTTAGTTTCATTTATCGCATATCTTGTCGCAACGCTTTTTTTCGGCGGTGCGGTAAAAGGTGCTAAATCGGAAACTACTTATAAAAACAACAGATGGGGCAAAATTGCAATTACGATTACGATTATCGGATTCATTACCCATGTAGGCTATTTCATTGCTCGCTGGATAGCATCAGGACATGCCCCGGTAAGTAATATGTTCGAATTTACAACAGCATTTGGAATGATGCTCGTAGGGGCATTTATTCTTCTATATTACATTTATAGAACGCCATCACTCGGCTTGTTCGCGCTGCCAATCGCGATTATTATCATCGGGTATGCAAGTATGTTCCCGAGGGAAATTACACCACTTATTCCCGCACTGAAAAGTTATTGGTTGTGGGTTCATGTAATTACGGCCGCACTTGGTGAATCGATTCTTGCGATTAGTGCTGTTGCGGGACTCATCTACTTATTGAAGAATATTGATATGACGAAAAAGTCGAAACAGCGTTTCTGGCTAGAGGCGGTTATCTTCACGCTTATACTAGTAATTGGGTTCGTATTGTCTTCGACGTCGTTTAAAATAGCAGGCTATGAAGCAGAATTCACATACATTGATAAAAATGAACAACCTGCTAAAATTGAGTACAATTATCCACCACTTTTCGGAATGGCTGGTTATGAATCGCTTACACCAGGTGTAATGACGCCATTTGCCGAAATGCCGCCAATCATTAATGCGAAAACACTTACAACATTTGTCTGGTCAATCGCGAGCGGAATCATTTTATACTTGATTCTGAGACTTATTTTCCGACGTCCAATTGCGGCATTGCTACAGCCTCTCGCTAAAAAAGCGAATTCGCAAATGATGGACGAAATTGGGTATCGTGCTGTATTGATTGGTTTCCCTGTCTTCACACTCGGTGCACTCATCTTCGCTATGATTTGGGCTCATGAGGCTTGGTCAAGGTTCTGGGGTTGGGACCCAAAAGAAGTATGGGCGCTTATTACATGGTTATTCTATGCCGCATTCCTTCACTTGCGTTTTTCACGAGGGTGGGACGGCGAGAAATCAGCATGGCTAGCAGTTATCGGGTTTGTTATTATTATGTTTAATCTAATTGCTGTTAACTTAATCATTGCTGGGTTACACTCCTATGCTTAAGACAAGGTAAGGAAACTTACAATTGAATAGTAATTTAGAACTTCATGGAAGTAGTTGGGTAACTACTTCTATGAAGTTTTTTTTTGTTTACATAAAAACATCCGAACGATTCATTAAAAACTACTGTACTTCACTGATCCGTCATATTGAAACGGGGACAAAGCAAGCCACCGCCGCTTTTCTGTTTCTTTTTTACATGGCGACTTGTACAATGGAATAAGAAGCATGTTGAAAGGGGTATACATCTATGGACGAAAAGTTGAAACTGTTAGTAGTAGATGACGAGGAGAGAATCCGCCGTCTGTTAAATATGTATCTTACGCGAGAAGGATATGAAATTGACGAAGCGGTTGATGGAGCCCAAGCTCTTGAAAAGGCTCTTATTAATAATTATGACTGTATTTTACTTGACTTAATGATGCCTGAAAAAGATGGCCTTGAAGTGCTGGAAGAATTGAGAGAAAAGAAAATAATGACGCCTGTTATAATGCTGACAGCAAAAGGTGAGGAGTCCGACAGAGTAACCGGTTTTGAAGCCGGTGCGGATGATTACATAGTGAAACCGTTCAGTCCGCGTGAAGTTGTACTGCGCGTTAAGGCGATATTAAGAAGATCAGTTACATTCCCGGGATCAGCTTCGGCATCTACATCGAAAGATTTAGTCGTTTTTCCACAATTGACAATCGATCACGATGCACACCGTGTTACAGCAGATGGTAAAGAAGTGGCGCTGACGCCTAAAGAATATGAACTTCTCTATTTCCTTGCGAAGTCGCCGGACAAAGTTTTCGACAGAGAGCAATTGTTAAAAGAAGTATGGCATTATGAATTCTTTGGCGACCTTCGTACTGTCGATACGCATGTTAAGCGACTTCGAGAAAAGCTCAGTCGCGTTTCTGAACAGGCGGCAAAAATGATTGTCACTGTGTGGGGAGTCGGCTACAAGTTCGAGATTCCTAATGAATAGGATATGGAATTCAATTGTCGGGAAGCTATGGGCAACCATATTGCTTCTCGTTTCCTTTGTCCTTTTTATCGTAACAGTACTGTTACTAGAATTCCTTGATAATTTTCATACGCAACAAGCCGAGGATACCTTACGAAGGGTAGTAACGACAATCGGTAAAATCGTCGAAGATCATGAAGGTGGACCTTCGATGCAAGTAATTATTCATGACATTCTTGACGAAGAAACAAATGCAATGGTTGTGGGTTCCGACCGAGAAGTTACCGATTCGTTTCATAAGGGCTTAAACCAGGAAAAGATAGAGGAAAAAATCCTGAATGAATCTCTATTCCAATTCAATCAAAAACTGGATAAGCCAGTCGTGAAGGAAATGATTCTACCTTCTAATATTGAAGAAGATGTCATGGAGAAATATCTAGTTTTATCTTACCCACTTGAAATAGAAAATGAAGTAACTGGTACGGTTGTCATTTACCAAAGTCTTGAAGCTGTCCACAGAACTACGAAAAGAACTACGCATATTGTATTTTTATCAGCATTTATAGCATTTATTTTAACGACATTTTTTGCATTCTTCCTGTCTACTCGAATTACTCTACCTTTAAGGAGTTTTAGGCAAGCTGCTTTTGAATTGTCAAAAGGTAATTTCGACACTCGTTTGCCTGTAAATCAAAATGATGAAATTGGTCAACTCGCTACGGCATTTAATCAGATGGGTAGACAACTTAAATATCATGTAGAACTAATTAATCAGGATAAGGAACAACTTTCAAGTATTTTGACATCAATGACGGATGCTGTCATTACATTCAATCGTGATTACACGATTCTTTTAAGTAATCCCCAAGCAGAAAGACTCTTGCAAAATTGGTATATTAAAAATGAGGAACTAGAAGGAAATCGCCATATACCGCCAGCCATTTTTCATATGCTTGAACACGTAATTACGTTTGCTGAGGAAGTGGAGGATGAATTGGAACTGAATGGTCAGTTCTATGGTATTTCGATAAGCCCGCTTTATAGCGGAAATAGTATTCGTGGGGCTGTTGCAGTCTTAAGAGATATGACGGATCAGCATAAACTTGAAAAGCTCCGTTCAGATTTCATCGCAAACGTATCCCATGAACTTCGAACGCCCATTTCCATGCTGCAGGGTTACAGTGAAGCGATTATAGATGGCGTGACCAACAGTGATGAGGAACGCGACGAGATGGTGCAAATCATTCACGATGAGTCGAAAAGAATGGGACGCCTTGTGACGGATCTTCTGGATCTCGCTAGGATGGAGTCCGGTCATATGCGGCTTTACAAAGATGATTTGTCAATAATCCCTTTCCTGGACAGAATTGTATTTAAGTTCATGCAAGTAGCGCGAGAAGCGAATGTTGAACTGTCTTTCGAATTTCCAGAAACCCAAGAATTAATTATAAACGTTGATGAAGATCGGTTGGAGCAAGTATTTACTAATTTAATCGACAATGCCATACGCCATACGCCTGATGGAGGTAGCGTCAAAATTAGTATTGAAAAGCTTGTAGATAAGATTGAAATAAAAGTCACGGATACAGGCGTTGGGATTCCAGTAGAGGATCTTCCGTACATCTTCGAACGATTTTATAAAGCGGATAAAGCGAGAACAAGGGGGAAAGGCGGTACGGGCCTAGGACTTGCTATCGCGAAAAGTATAATCGACTCCCACGGCGGCAGAATTACTGCAACAAGGGGCGACGTTGAAGGTACGATTTTCTGTTGTACATTGCTATTAAAAAATATGTAACTAAATAGCTTGAAGAACGACTAATTAATAGAGCGGGGGAATTTTATGAACGACTCCGTTTTTCACCGACTATACGAGCAGTATCATCAGGATGTGTTCAAGTTTCTTATCTATTTGACAAGGGACCGTGATCAAGCTGAAGACCTTATGCATGAAGTATATGTAAGGGTGCTGCGGGCGTACGTCGGTTTTGAGGGGAAAAGTTCCGAAAAGACATGGCTCTTTTCAATTGCCAAAAATGTCGCAATAGATTATTTCAGGAAAAACACAGTGCGAAAAAAACATCTCTTTGATAAATTCGACTGGGAAAAAAGTGAGCTCGTTTCGACAGGAATCCTTCAGGAGGAAATCGTTACACTCAGTGAAGAAATGCAAGAGCTGTTAAACGCACTTAATACGTGTACAGGTGATCAAAAAATGGTTATCATTATGCGTTATTTCCAAGACCTTTCAATTGCTGAATCAGCTGAAATCCTTGGCTGGACAGAAGGCAAAGTAAAGACCACTCAACACAGGGCAATCAAAGCTTTACAAAAGAAATTGAATGCTCTTCCGACAGAAGGGAGGGAACTTGATGACCCCAAATAAATGGAATAACAACAAGATTGAAAATCTCCTTGGAGATTTGCCTGATATAGAGGATAACCGTTCAAAATCGGGGATTCTTGAACGGCTTAAGCAGGATGAAAGGCTGAGCGACCACCGTCGCAAGCGATCTTTAAGGTGGATGCCGGCATTGGTAGCTATCGCTGCTCTGCTAGTTGTTGGGCTTCTAATCCCATCGATGTTTCGGGGAGATGACAGCGCAATGAAGTCTGAAAGTGCAGACTCGGCTGTGACGAAGAGTGATGACTTTGACACTTCTACGGTAGGAGATGAATCGTCTAAAATGGCAACGGCCGAAAAACAGACGGAGGAATCCTCTACTATTATGGCGAACGTGGAGAGTAGTATGCATCGTTTTGCTGTCTATCCCGTAGATCTCGCAGACGCTACATTATTCCATTTAGGGCTTGCAGGTGATCAGGCATCAAGCATTCCTGTTTCATTCGTTATTCCAAACAGTCAAATCGAAGCGGATTTTGGAACTTTGAATCCGACAAGTTATGATTTATACACAAAATATGCGGTGCGTATCGACGAGGAAGCGCTCGGATTTACTGCATATCACCCTTATGAAGGTGTTTTTATTCGGGATGATTTAGACCTTATCCACCGGCTTCCGAAGGGGCATGGCTACGACTTGGCGTCTGCTTCGATGGAAGTGTATTTCAATACATTACAGGATACGTTTTATGATTTTAAAGAAATACAATTTCAGCACGAAGATGAATCGGCAGTCGTATTTTCCGAAGTCGGGCAGCCCAGTACGCCAATGGTGTTAAAGAGTGGTATCAATCACTTTAATTACTACTTATTTGAGCAAGAAGATGGACAGCAGTTTCTTTCATCCAACTTTTCGCAAACGCAGCCATCTATCGTAAAAGCACTGCAACAGATGAGGATAAAGCCAAATGATGTTTTTCAGTCAGTCATTCCAGCTGCTATCGAATTTGAAGTAAATCAAGGAACTGAAGTGACTGTTGTAACATTCACAAAACCCCTGGACTTGGAAGCGATTGAGCCGACAAAAGGAATGTTAATGATTGAAGGTATGCTGTTAACGGCCGCTAGCTTTGGTGAACAGCTTCAATTTGAAAATGTAGTTCAAGAAGAATGGAACGGTTTTAACTTCATTCAACCTTTACCGGTTCCGATTGGGTCTAATCCGCTACCTTTCATTTTGAAATGAAAAAAGAGTGCTTTGTAAACTGAACTGTTTACAAAGCACTCTTTTATATATACAATAGAAATGTAACATAATATTGATTCATCTTCGGGGCAGGGTGTAATTCCCGACCGGCGGTAAAGGAACTTTTTTTTTCCAAGCCCGCGAGCTTAACAGCTGATACCGGTGTGATTCCGGAGCCGACAGTATAGTCTGGATGGGAGAAGGTGAAGGTGCGGCCATCTTTTTGTGTTGTCCACAAAAAGGGTGCTTGTTTAATCATGGGTAAATAGGAGATTTATTCCTTTTAACTTGTGAAGATTTCGAGATGAATGCAGCAATAGATGCAAGTAAGTGAACACCAGAGTGTCCTTAAGTTAGACACATATTGATGTGAACGAGCGAAGCTGATGACGTATTGCGACATGTATCGAAAGCGAAACGTACCTTTTAACTCCTTAAAGCCTATTTGCTTTAGGGATTTTTTGTCGACATATATAGGATGGAACGGCCTTTCCTCTTTTGAAGTGAATCGCAAAAGGAGAGAGGAACAAATGACAAACAAGAAATTACGTAAGATGATTTTGATCGCGATACTAGGGAGTATTTCAACTGTTTTGATGCAGTTTAACTTCCCGTTACCTGCATTACCGGCATTTCTGAAAATCGATTTCAGTGAGATTCCTGCCGTTTTGGCAATTATGACTATGGGACCTGTAGCTGGAATATCGGTTGAATTGCTTAAAAATATTATGCACTGGTTCATGTCAGGAAGCCCGACAGGAGTACCTGTAGGAGAACTTGCAAACTTTGTAACGGGTGTACTCTTTATACTACCTATCTATTTCATCTTCAATAAATTCCGGACGGCTAAAGGCCTTACGGTCGGTCTGATTGCTGGAACAGTTGCGATGGCAGTCGGCATGAGCGTCCTGAACTATGTATTGTTCTTGCCAATGTACGGTTACTTCCTTAATATGCCGGCTATGTCAGGTGATGCATTGTACTCGATGATTGTATTGGGAATCTTACCATTTAACCTTGTCAAAGGTGTTATTCTAATGGTTATTACATTGCTACTTTTCAATAGTATGCAAAAATGGATTGCTCAACAGCGGTCACAATTAGCTTCTTGAATTACAAATGTAACGAGTCAAAATACTATATAGAGAAAAGCCGTACCGGGAAGTTTTACCGGTACGGCTTTTCTATGTATTAATTAATTTAGTGACCTGAAGGTGAGTTCAGCGCGTTCAACACTGCATAGGACATGCTTGTGGAGTAATCTAGTGTAGTTGGGTCGGTATGGTATCTCCGACGTCAACTGAGATGCGCTGAGCTAGTAATACTGGTTGGTGTATGTCGACTACTAATTTGAAATTAATTTTCGTATTTTAACGCATCGCCATCAAATGGTGCATCGGCGGTCTTGATTGAATCGGTTGGACAGCCATCGAAAGCATCTTCCAAATCTTCCATTAGTTCTTCTGGAACTTCCGCTGTACCCGTGTTATCATCGAGGATAACGTAAGCAATCCCCTCGTCATCATAATCGTATATATCTGGAGCAGCTGCTCCACACGCCCCACATGCGATGCATGTATCTTGGTCGACGATTGTATATTTAGGCATAGTCTTTTTCTCCTCTTTTCTCCGTACAAAAAATTTACTTCATAATCCATTCTAATGATGTTGACAAGAGTTTTCAACAAAAAACGTTTGTTTATCGGAGGAATTCAAAATGAATCTATTTTCAATACTATTAACCATCATAAGTAGAATAGATGGGGAACGCAAAATCTATGCGGGTTTTCACCTATTACGCGGCAAAAAATCGGGTCAGACTTTGCAGGATGTCGAATATTACGGCTTAAAAGAATTCTTTGGCATTTTACCAAAATTGTCGTTAGAAGAGTTTAATTTAGTTGCTCATCAATTGGCGGATCAAGAACTTATTTTAACCATGAATGATTCATACGTCAAGTTGACTGAACAGGGAAATGCCGAAGTCGCAAAAATTCAATCTTATCAATTTAACGGTTGGGATTATAGAGGTCGTGAAATGATTTTTTTTGGAAGGTTATCGCTTACAGTTCAAACGGTCTCTAATTTTAAGGCAGGTGAAAAGTCTTTCATGCCAGTTCAAAAAGACCGCGATATCCAGCACTTTGTAAAATCTATCTTACATACTTTGCCTATTGGCGATCCTGCGTTTTCTCGCTTGCTTAGCGAAGAGCTTCGCGTTTGCTTTACACGAAGCGGAATAGACGACATTCAAAAGCAAGTTATCACCTATCGATTGAGCGGTTTTAAAATGAGCGGATGGACTTGGGATCAATTATCGGATACTTTGAAACAAAATCCATTTGACATCCGTCTACTTTTTATAGAAGCATTACATATGTTACTAACTGTAATCTTGAATTCATCCGATTTGCCTTTGTTGCGAAAATTAGCTGAAAACGTCAAGGTTTCGACATACTTGACTGATTCGTCAGTAAAAACGAAACAGCTTTTTATCCGTGGACTATCGATTGAAGACATAGTCAATGTACGTAAATTGAAAACAAGTACGATTGAAGATCACTTCGTCGAAATGTCTATTAATGACTTAGAATTCCCTCTAACTGATTTTGTTTCAGAGGAAGATGTAGTGGCAGTCATTTTGAAGGTTAGTGAATTTGGAACACGAAGACTTCGAGTGCTGAAATCGGAATTCGAGCACTTGTCCTATTTTCAACTACGACTAATTCTAGGTGCTCGGACTGGAGTGGAATGCTAGTGGAGATGCACAAAATTTTGAAAGAGAAATTTGGTTTTGACCAATTCAGGACGGGTCAAGAGGAGGTAATTCGAGATGTAATTGCAGGTAAAGATACGGTCGCCATTTTACCTACAGGCATTGGGAAATCCCTTTGCTACCAACTACCAGCATATGTCTTTGAAGGAGCAGTCTTAATCGTTTCACCCTTGGTTGCTTTAATGGAAGACCAAGTGGCCATCATGAAAAGAAATGGTGAAAAACGAGTGGTTGCTTTGAATTCATTCCACACTTATTCTGAAAAGACACGAATAATGAATGAGTTGCAGCATTATAAATTTATTTTTATTTCACCTGAAATGCTGTTGCAGAAAAAAGTGACTGCACTACTCCGCACTTTGAATGTGTCGTTATTCGTAGTGGATGAGGCGCATTGTATATCGCAATGGGGATTTGATTTTCGGCCAGATTACTTACGGATTGGGGAATTGTTCAACGGTGTGGCGCGTCCGGGTATTTTGGCTTTAACGGCTACAGCGGATGATAAGGTAAAAGCTGATATTTGCCATTATTTACAGTTACGGACACCAATCATCCATCAGCAATCACTTGATCGTCCGAATATTTCATATTCGATTATTAAAGTTGACAACGGGATGATGAAAACGGATTGGATAAGAAGTCGTATAATTGAAACACAGGGTCCTGGAATTATATACGTTGCTTCAAGAAAACGTGCGGATGAACTTTCAGCAATCCTCCAGACGGACGGTGTATCAGTCGCATCTTACCACGCTGGTAAAGAACAAGAAGATCGTGCATTTATCCAAGAGCAGTTCATTACTGGTGAAATTAGTTGGATTTGCGCTACAAATGCTTTTGGCATGGGTATACATAAGAATGATATCCGTCAAGTAATCCATGAACATGTGCCCCAGGCCATTGCAAGTTATATTCAAGAAGTTGGAAGGGCAGGCCGGGACGGTAAACAATCTGCTGCAACATTGCTTTTTTCTCAAGAAGACGAATCGAGAACACGGTTTATTGTTCAAGATGATATACCGCAAGAAACTGAAATTCGGCATTATCAACAGCTTCTAGAGAATAATGTTTCACCTAATGAGGCTGCAGAATTAGCGCGAATCAGCGAAACAGGAAAACGTGTCATGGATTACTATATTGAACGGATGCCAATCGAAGACGTTATTATTCGGATGAATGAGTTAATAAGGGAAAAAGAGGCACAGCTACAGACGATGCTTCGACTGATCCACTCAGATCAATGCATTCGACACGAAATTTTACGTTTTTTTGGTGAGAACTGTGAAGTGAAACCTCAATATTGTTGTTCAGTTTGCAGAACTGCAGAATTTATAGGCACTGTTGGACAAAAGTCGATTCCATTCGATAAACGAACGATGGATTGGGATCAAAGACTAGCTGTACTTCTTGGATAATAGCTCGGTTTCTCAAACAAGTTCACTTAGTATGAGCCTTCAGCTAGTCAAAAGGTGTCCTAAATTCGTCGCGTCCTGCAGGCACAGGCTCAATTCAAAATCTGGACGCAATCTATTCCAAGATGAAAGCGTAGTGGCAGTAGTGATTTCACCAATGTGTATTTGATTTTTACGACAAAACTCGTCATAATAGAAGAATAGTACGATGCGATAGGAGAATGTGGCGATGAAAAAAGATGATTACAAGACTGAATTCGAAGAGCACAGGAAAGAAATCAGTTTAGACGAAGGTTCAGAAGTTTTAGACCTTCCATCGCGTACGGAATTACACAGGAAAGGTCGGAAGCCGAAAAAGAAATCCGGCCATTTGATGATTAACATAATTCTTGGACTATTTACGCTGATTCCAGTACTCATTTTAGTTTATTTCATTTCTGATTTTTATTCCCCTGGTGATATGACATCTGCAAAAGGTGGCGAAACAGGTATACGCTTTGAAACTAGTAAGGAAGCGGCCGATAAAAAAAATGATGCCACCGATAAGGATATTGCAATTGAGGCCGAGGATGATGAGAGTAAAACAGATAGCAAAGATGATGGGGAAAGTACAAGTAAACCGGTCAGTGGAGCGGAAAAGCCAGTAGTCAAAGCCGATCCAATTCCTGAGAAGAAACCAGTAGTGAAGCCGGAACCTAAGCCAGAAAAGAAACCTGAACCAAAGCCAGAGAAGAAACCTGAACCAAAACCTGAACCAAAACCAACTGCTAAAACGCATAAAGTGGCCAGTAATGAGAATCTATATCGTATTTCACTGAAATATTATGGCAATGGAACAGGTGTAGATAAAATTAGAAATGCGAATGGATTGTCTTCAAATGAAATTAGTGTGGGACAGACGCTCGTTATTCCTTGATAAATAACATTGTGGAAGAAGGCAAAGTGTACTTGCTTTGCCTTTTTCCTATGAAAGGTGGGGCATGATTACGGTCAATAAAACAATTAAGTTATTAGTATTAATTATAGTCGGCTTCATCACATTCATGTTTATGAGCGCCAGAAGAAGGAACGTTGTTCACCATAGCATGAACATAGAAAGTCAAAGGTTACTCGACAAAAGGCTATCGGTATTTTTCATTTCTGATATTCATAGGCGTAAAATCGATGATAAGCTACTAGCTAAAATTCAATTCGAAAATAAAATTGATGTAGTTATCGTCGGCGGGGATCTTGCCGAAAAAGGTGTCCCATTAGCGCGTGTCGAGAAGAATATCCGTCAGTTAGCCAGTTTAGGTCCGTTGTTTTTTATCTGGGGTAACAATGACCGTGAGGCAGGAGAAAAGCAAATTAGGGATATGATTAGCCGCTACGGAGGAAAAATCCTTGATAATGAAAATGTAGCAATTCCTGGTCATTCAAAGTGGGGGATTGGTGGAACGGATGATCCATCTAGCGGGAATGTCGATATTGATTCTTCTCTTCAATCCATCGTACAGTATGAAAATGTAATATTTGTTACACATACGCCTTCACTTTTTAGGAAAGTGGAACAGCTTTATCAACCTCGTATATTGCTGGCTGGACATACACACGGAGGTCAAATTAGAATCGGTAAATACGGTCTGGAAGACAAAGGATCCTTCCGCATCAAGAATGGTCGGGCAAAGCTTATCAGCAATGGATATGGCACTTCTAAGATACCGTTGCGTCTAGGGGCAGAGCCAGAATGTCATATTATTGCAATCAGATACACTTGAACCGTCCTAAAGGAGCGAAAGTTAAAATGATACTAAAAGATGTAATTGTGATAGGGGGAGGACCATGTGGTCTTTCAGCGGCAATTGAATTGCAAAATAAAGGTCATGACGTACTTGTTATTGAAAAGGGTACTATTGTGAACTCTATTTATCATTATCCAACGCATCAAACCTTTTTCAGTACCAGTATTAAATTATCCATTGGGGATATTCCGTTTATCACTGCAATAGATAGACCAAAGCGAAATGATGCGCTTGTCTATTATCGTAAAGTAGCTGAATTTAAAAAAATACCCATCAATAATTACGAAAAAGTGGAAGACGTCACTAAGGTAGGTCAAGACTTTCGCGTTTTAACAGACAAAAACGAGTACCAAGCTGCAAACGTTGTTGTTGCGACTGGCTATTATGACAATCCAAATCGATTGGGAATTGCAGGGGAGGAACTTCCGAACGTTTTCCATTACTTTAAAGAAGCACATCCTTACTTCGGAAAGAAGGTTGTTGTCATTGGAGGTAAGAACTCATCCATTGACGCAGCGCTTGAATTGGAACGTGCCGGCGCACAGGTTACGGTAATTTATCGGGGTTCAGACTATTCACCGAGTATCAAACCGTGGATTTTACCAGGATTTGACAGCCTTGTCCGCAGTGGTGACATTGATATGCATTTTAGTGCGAATATACTCAAAATCACTAACTCGTCTGTTGTGATTGAAAAAAAGGGGGAGACATTCGAATTCGATAATGATTTTGTCTTTGCGATGATTGGCTATCATCCTAACCACGCTTTTTTGGAGAAAATAGGTATTACAATTGATAAAGAAAGTGGACGTCCCACTTTTGATGAAGAAACGATGGAGTCGAATGTGGAAGGGCTCTTTGTAGCGGGGGTAATAGCAGCTGGAAATAATGCCAATGAAATTTTTATTGAAAATGGAAAGTTTCATGGAGACTTAATCGCGCGAGCCATCGAAATGAAGAAAAACGAGATATGAAAAAGGCTACTCCTCACCTGATTAGAACAGGTGAGGAGAAGCCTTTTTCGTTGCTTAGGAAACTACTCCGAACATAGTTCTAGCAATAGTTTTAAACGCGCTTTCTGACCACTAAGTCCATGTTCGAAACGCACACCCATTTTACTCAACATTTTCCCTCCTCCTTCATAAGCATAAATGTCTTGAGCAATTCCGTTGAAGCAACGGGAAACTAGAATAATTGGAAGACCGTCAGAAAGGAGCTGTCTGATTCCTGTAATTAGATCAGGCGGAACATTGCCTTGTCCGAGTCCCTCGAGAACCAAGCCGTCATAGCCGAGTGAGGCGATTGAAATTAGCAAGTCCGGATCCATTCCCGCATAGACTTTCAACATTGCTACCTTTTTAGTGATATTCAATATTGGAAGATACGTTCGGGTAAGGGGCGCATGATGAAAATGAATGTCCGACTTCGTTACGATACCGATTGGACCGTATTGAGGACTTTGGAAAGTTGATACGCTACTACTATGAGTCTTTGTCACGTTAGTCGCTGTATGGATTTCATCGTTTAGGACGACGAGCACACCTTTTCCGATGGCGTAGTCTGAAGCTGCAACCCTGACGGCAGACATCAGGTTGTAAACGCCATCCGATCCGATTTCGTTGGAAGAGCGCATGGCACCTGTTAATACAATGGGGATGCTGAAATTCGTTGACAGTTCTAGGAAATACGCAGTCTCTTCAAGTGTGTCCGTGCCATGGGTAATGACTACACCATCGAAGTGACTGTCCTCAATATGTCGAGATATTAATTTTTGCAGCTCCAACATCTCTTCGGGTGTAATGTGAGGGGAAGGTAAATTAAATGCTTCCACTTCTGTAATCGTAGCGAAATGTTGGATGTTATTTATTTCTAATGCTAGTGGATTGGTCGCACTTAACATAACGCCACCCGTTGTGATATCTAGTTCCATCGAAATTGTCCCGCCTGTATGTACGAGTAGAATGTTTTTCAGCATTTTAGTTCCTCCTGTTCATGGGAATTGATGGTATAATAAAGCGGAAATGGAGGCCAGCCTATGTTCATATTGCTTACCGTAGCGATTGCGCCGGGATTGGCGCTCTTCAGTTATTTTTATTTAAGAAAACAAATTGCAAAAGAACCTTCTCTGACATTATTTCATACATTCTTATATGGAGCTATCATGACTTTCCCAATATTGTTCATTCAACATGTTTTCGAAGAGGAAAACATTTTTTCTAACTACTTCTTTCGAAATGTAGTTTTTACCAGCGGTCTTGAAGAGTTTTTTAAGTGGCTTATCCTTCTGTTAGCGATTTATCGTCATGTGGAATTTGAAGATGCTTATGATGGAATCCTTTATGGTGCCAGCGCATCCTTAGGTTTTGCAACAGTTGAAAATATTATTTATCTCTTGACATTTGGAACTGATACAGCTTTTCTCCGTGCTTTACTGCCAGTTTCAAGTCATGCCCTTTTCGGTGTTGTCATGGGTTATTATTTTGGACGTGCTAAGTTTGCAGTTGAAGCACACGTTAATAAGTACTTATTTTTAGCATTACTAGCTCCATATGGTCTTCACTTCATATACAATGGCATCCTTGCCGTAGATGATTTGTGGCTGTATCTGATTATTCCTTTTATGTTATTTCTATGGTGGTTTGGCTTAACACGAGTTAAATATGCACATTCATTCGCAATGCAACAATTCAGACGTAAAACCCGAATGAACACAAAATGATTCAGCAATTGCTGAATCATTTTTTTGTTTTGCTAATAATAATGATGATTTTGGACAAACTGATTTAAAAGGAGGAATGAACTTGAAAAAATTGATTATCCGCATGATTACAATCGTCCTTCTCCTCGGAAGTGCATATGCTGCATCTCCCGGTCAAATTGAGGCATTCAGTACGCAGAATGTTACACGAGGAGCTTTCGGAGATGATGTTATCGAGCTGCAGTCAAGACTTCAGTATATCGGTTACTACACTGGGACAATCGATGGGAAATTCGGTTATGGAACCTATTGGGCTTTACGTAACTTCCAAGAGAAATATGGACTTCCGGTTGACGGAATTGCAGGGCTACAGACAAGAAAGAAATTAGTGGATGCATCTAATTATGACGAGAAGTTTGTTAAAGAAAATATGAATAAAGGAAATAAGTTCACCCATTACGGAAGTAAGCCGCTAGCATCTCAAGTGAATAAAGGCGCAGGCAAAAAAGAGAATGTTCAATTACCTGCAAAGTATTCGGATGCAGATCTTAATCTGATAGCAAATGCGGTTTACGGTGAAGCAAGGGGCGAGCCGTATGAAGGCCAGGTAGCAGTTGCGGCGGTCATTTTAAACCGAATTGAGCATCCTGACTTTCCTGATACTGTAGGTGGTGTAATTTTCCAACCACTGGCCTTTACTGCTGTTGCAGATGGTCAAATATGGCTGACTCCCAATGAGCGAGCAAAAGAGGCGGTCCTGGATGCAATTAATGGGTGGGATCCATCAGAAAACTCGATTTACTACTTTAACCCTATTACAGCAACAAGTGAATGGATTTGGTCCCGACCACAAGTAAAGAAAATTGGGTTGCATGTATTTTGCCATTAAGGACTAACATTTGAACACGAAAGGAGGATAGGGCAAATATAGTGGGAATAACAAAAAGGCTCCTGCTGTTATTTGCTGATTTATGAAAAAACTGATGTTTGTTTTGATATACTCTGTAGCAGCACTTTCAATTTTTTCTTATACTAAGGCGACTGAAAATAAAGAGCTATCCATAGCCTTAAGCAACCAATATGCTAATAAGATGACTGATGCGTCGAAGAAGCTGGAAGAATTAGATATTGCGGTGAAGAAAACGTTATTATTTAATGAGACAGAAGGCTCATCTGAAGCACGGGAGGACATTTGGCGCTTATCATCTGATATAAAAAACTCCGTATCCTCTCTGCCGATGGATCCAAGTTTTTCTACATCCTGGATGAATTATCTTGGACGACTTGGTAACTTTGCAAAGGAAACTGACCGTTCAAAGGATAATGCTGAATATCACCGAGTAATGAAACTAGCCTCCAAGAATCTGAGTTCCATGTCGGATGAGTGGCAAGTTGCAACTGCAGGCATGGTGACCGGAGATTTGTCGGTTGATGGATGGAATAAAAGACTCGATAGTGCAAGTGCTGGACACGATTGGACAGGAATGGGCACTGCTGTAAAGCAGTATACAGAAAGTGATTTCCCGCTCACGGCAAGTGAGTCGGATTCGATGAAAAAGAAAGATCTTAAAGAAATAGAAGATCCGAAAGTTACAAAAGAACAGGCTGTTACCAACTTTAAAAAATTGTTCCCACACCTATCAAACGAAACCATTGTTGTAGAAAAAAGCCAACCAGGATCTCCCTATCCGTTTTATCATATTCGTTTCGCGGAAGAGGAGTCTGTCGGTTACATCGACATCACAGAAAAAGGTGGCCATGTCTTATCATTATTAACGGAAAGACCTTTTGGAAAAGAAAGCCTTCCGTTTGAAGACTTGAAAAAGAAAGCTGAGTCGTTTTTAAAAGATGCGGGGTATAAGGATCTTGTTTATGAAGAGGCAAGGGAAAATAGTACAGCATGGCATATGGTGTTTGTTCGAGTAGAACCTGAATATGGTGCAAAAGTATTTTCAGATATCATTCATTTGAAAATCGCCAAAGATAATGCAGGTATAATCGGATTGGATGCTTCTGAATATGTACGTAAAGAGAAAACTTCGAAGCAACCGATAACGAAAAAGGATTGGAAATCATTTTTCCACACCAACGTAACGATTGTTAAAGAAGAATATGCATATGTTGAAAATCGTCAGATGGAACAGAGACTTGCACATTATATGACTGTCACATTAGATGAAAATGGTGAAACAGGTACGTATGCTGTTATTGTCGACACTGAAACATCCGAAGTAATTAAAACGGAAAGGTTACAGTAAAATAGGCATTGGATTTTCCATCTTGTCATGACATAATAGGATGTATGACATATAGATGGCAGGTGTTACATGTGCTACTTTCGATAGGGACAATTATTGTTATTGACAAGGATTTTACTAAAGATGGTGAAAAGTTTAAAAGTAAAGTGGTCGATATGAGTGATGGGTACGTGATGATTGACTATCCAACTCATATTGAAACCGGACGCACTTCATTCTTCATGGATGGAACGCAGTTACAAGTGAACTTCACTGATAGCACCAAAATTTCATATGCATTTCGGACAGAAGTAAGTGGTCGCCTTAATAAAGGGATCCCCATGCTGAAATTAACCTATCCTGGTGATGATCAGCTCATTAAGATACAAAGACGCCAATTTGTAAGAGTAGAATCAGCAATAGATGTCGCTGTGGAGAAAAATAGTCTATTCAGCCAATATGTCGCTGCAGACTTAAGTGCAGGCGGTATCGCACTTTTTTTGTCAAACTTCACAACACTAGTCGCTGAGGAAGTCGTATCGTTAATTATCGTATTACCGTTCAATAGTCACGATATTAAGTATGTTAAATTATCTGCAAAGGTCGTCAGAGTATGGGAGAAAGATGGAAGAATAATTGCTTCGCTGGAATTTGAGAAAGTAAATGCATTTGTGCGTCAATCCATCATTCGGTTCTGCTTTGAACGACAATTGCAAATGAGAGATATTAAATAGAGTTTAAATGGGGGAAAGTCCGTGATAAAAGGGCTTTTCTCTTTTCGTTTTCATGACTAGCGCGCCGAAGGGAAATGGTTAATTCAAAGAAAAATGCACATTCCGCGGCTTTTACCTTTTCTTTCACAACCTAACAAAGGCGCTGACGTCATACTTATGATACAATGTTTTCGAATTGATTACGGGGGTTTGAGAAATGACAAAAAGAATAAAAATCGCGATTGACGGTCCGGCTGCTGCTGGAAAAAGTACAATTGCCAAAATTACAGCTGAAAAACTAGGTTATACGTATATTGATACAGGAGCAATGTACCGTGCACTTACGCATAAGGCATTAGACCGCAACATAAATAGTAATGATGGAATGGAACTGGAGAAATTACTTGAACAGATTGAAATCGTTCTATTACCGTCACCGGTAGGTCAAGCCATAATTGTTGATGGTGTAGATGTATCTGAATCCATTCGCTCACAACTGGTAACTGCCAATGTGTCTGCAGTTGCTGCTCACAGTGGTGTTAGATGCCTAATGGTCGATAAGCAACGGCAATTAGCCGAAGGAGTAGGTGTTGTCATGGATGGCCGTGATATTGGGACAGCTGTGTTGCCAGATGCGGAACTCAAGATTTTTATGACTGCGTCTGTCGAAGAAAGAGCAAGGCGGCGTCATATTGAAGATGAACGTCGCGGTTTCATCACTTCAATTGAACAATTGAAGGCTGAAATAAGCGAACGTGATCGTGCGGATATGGAGAGAGAGGTATCTCCGCTGAGACAGGCAGAAGACGCCGTTCTAATTGACTCAACTTCCATGACCATCGAGGATGTGGCGAAAAAAAATTAGCGAACTGGCCGAAAAGAGGATGCGTTTATGAATTTATACCCACTAGGCAAATTTCTGTGTAGCACTATTTTTTATCCGCTATATAGAATTAAAGTAATTGGCAAGGAAAACTTTCCTAAAGAAGGAGGTGTTCTTCTCTGTACGAACCATATTGAGAATGTCGATCCGCCTGTTGTTGGGATCACCTGTCCACGACCTGTTCACTTCATGGCGAAAGAAGAACTTTTCAAATTGCCAGTATTAAAAAGTGTCCTGCCACAAGTGAATGCATATCCGGTGAAACGCGGGATGAGTGATCGAGAGGCGTTTCGTAATACACTTAAAATCCTGAAATCAGGGAAAGTGGTCGGAATGTTTCCTGAAGGCACACGGAGCAAGACGGGCGAACTTGGCGAAGGTCTTGCAGGTGCAGGATTTTTTGCTTTGAAAGGCGGAGATGCTGTCGTTGTTCCTTGCGCAATTATAGGACCTTATAAAGCATTTAAAAGATTAACAGTTGTCTATGGAAAACCGCTTGACATGACGCCTTACCGTGAAAATAGGACGTCGGCTGAAGAGGTTACAGAAGTTATAATGAGTGAGATCAAAAACCTTCTCGAACAAAATAAATGAACAAAATAAGGGTAAATTTTTGTTATTATGAATCGATTCGCATAATATGGAAGTAAGATTCTTTATGAAGGAGGTCTACATAATGACTGAAGAGATGAACTTAGAAACAGAGAACAACTACAATGAAGGTGACCGTGTTACTGGAAAAGTGACGAAAATCGAAGACAAATCGGTGACAGTTGAAATTGCGGGAGCTCCGTTTGATGGTGTTATTCCAATCAGTGAACTATCAAGCCTTCACATTGAGACGGCTTCGGATGCGGTTGCTGAAGGTGATGAACTAGAACTTATTATTATGAAAATCGAAGAAGATAATTATGTTCTTTCAAAACGGAAAGTCGACGCGGAAGATGCTTGGGGTTCACTTGAAGAGAAATTTAACTCAAAAGAAACGATTGAAACGGAAGTGAAAGACGTCGTTAAAGGTGGATTAGTAGTCGACCTGGGCGTACGGGGCTTCATACCAGCATCACTTGTCGAAGATTATTTTGTCGAATCTTTCGAAGAATATAAAGGCCGGACAATGACTTTCAAAATTGTTGAAATGGATAAAGAGAAAAACCGACTAATTCTATCCCACCGTGCGGTTATTCAGGAAGATAAAGAATCGCAAAAAGGTGAGATACTGGATGGTCTTAAAGAAGGCGAAATACTTGAGGGTACTGTCCAACGTCTTGCAGCATTCGGTGCTTTTGTCGATATTGGAGGAATTGATGGACTTGTCCATATTTCGCAATTGTCACATGATCATGTTGAAAAAGTGTCGGATGTTTTAAAAGAAGGCGATAAAGTGAATGTGAAGGTTTTGTCAATAGACCGTGATTCAGAACGGATATCGCTTTCCATTAAAGACACTTTGCCTGGTCCTTGGGAAGGCATCGAAGAAAAGGCTCCAAAGGGGACGAAACTTGATGGAACCGTGAAAAGACTTGTGTCATACGGTGCATTCGTGGAAGTGTTCCCAGGCGTCGAAGGTCTTGTTCATATCTCGCGTATTTCCCATCAGCACATCGGTACGCCGCACGAAGTGTTGCAGGAAGGTCAAAAGATTGAAGTTAAAGTGTTGGAAGTAAATACAGATGAGAAGCGACTCTCTTTGAGCATTAAAGATCTTGTAGAAAAAGAAGATAATAATTCATACGGTAGCTATGAAATGCCTGAAGAAGCATCAGGCTTCTCAATGGGAGATGTCATTGGGGATCAGTTGAAGAAGTTTGCCAATAGAGACTAATTGGGATGGTAATATAGCTTCACTTTCAACTAATCAGCCCGATTTAGATCCCCAGAAAACGAACAAGTGAACATTATGAACGAGTAATTATATGGATGATGGTGCTTTTACGGGCATCATCGTCTTTTTTTGTGTATAATATGCAGAAGATAAGCTGGAAGGATGTTAGATTATGAATAAACCAACTGTAGCGATCGTCGGTAGGCCGAACGTCGGGAAATCGACAATATTTAACCGAATCGTTGGTGAACGTATTTCAATCGTAGAAGATGTAGCAGGAGTTACCCGTGACCGTATTTATAGTTCAGCCGATTGGCTCGCGCACGAATTCAACCTGATTGATACTGGTGGAATCGATATTGGAGATGAACCCTTCCTTGAACAAATCCGGCTACAAGCGGAAATTGCAATAGATGAAGCGGATGTAATCATTTTCCTCGTGAATGGCCGTGAAGGAGTAACGGATGCAGATGAACAAGTCGCCAAAATATTGTATAAAACGAAAAAACCTGTCGTTTTGGCAGTGAATAAGGTTGATAATCCGGATATGCGGGATATGATTTATGACTTCTATTCCCTAGGATTTGGTGAACCTTATCCGATTTCGGGTTCACATGGACTAGGACTTGGAGATTTGCTTGACGCGGTAGCAAACGACTTTCCTGAGCCCGGAGCTGAAGAAATTGAAGATGATGTAATTCGGTTTTCATTAATCGGCAGACCGAATGTTGGGAAATCATCACTTGTTAACGCATTTTTAGGCGAGGAACGAGTTATCGTTAGTGATATCCCTGGCACGACAGTAGATGCCATCGATACTGCTTATGAATATGATGGGCAAAAATATAAAATTATCGATACTGCAGGTATGCGTAAAAAAGGTAAAGTATATGAAAATGTGGAGAAATATGCTGTTCTTCGTGCATTAAAAGCAATTGACCGTTCCGATGTCGTTCTCATTGTTATAAATGGGGAAGAAGGTATTCGTGAAATGGACAAGCGAATTGCCGGTTACGCGGAAGATGCAGGAAAAGGTGTCCTTTTTGTTGTCAATAAGTGGGATGCTGTTGAGAAAGACGATAAAACAATGAATAAGTTTATAGCGGATATCCGAGATAATTTCTTATTCCTAGACTATGCACCAATCGCTTTTGTTTCAGCTAAAACGAAACAGCGCGTAAATACTTTGTTTGAAAAAGTTAAGTTAATAAGTGAAAACCATGCACTACGAATCCAATCAAGTGTCTTGAATGAAGTAATCGAAGATGCGGTTGCAAGAAATCCAGCACCTAGTAGCAAAGGACGTAGACTGCGTATTTATTACGCCACGCAAGTAGCCGTCAAACCACCAACTTTCGTCGTCTTTGTGAACGACATTGAAATCATGCACTTCTCTTATGAGCGTTTTTTACAAAACCGTCTTCGGGAATCATTCGGCTTCGAGGGAACGCCAATCCGGCTCATAACACGTGCAAGAAGCTGACCGGATTTGGAGAAGAAAGGATGTCTGTATTAAATGGAAAAAGTAACCGTTATAGGCGCCGGAAGCTGGGGGACAGCAATTGCTTTTGTCTTAGCAGAAAATGGTCATGACTGTTTACTCTGGGCGAGACGTTCTGACCAGTCTTCCGAAGTGAATGAAAAACATACAAATCATTCATATTTACCGGGTATTTCTTTACCGGCCAATTTGACAGCAACATCTGACTTGGAAAAGGCTGTGATGCACGGGGATACCGTCATCATAGCTGTTCCAACAAAAGCAATTCGTGAAATCTGTTCAGAACTGAATACTATGGAACTCAATCCGAAATTGATTGTTCATGTTTCTAAAGGCATTGAGCCTGATTCGTTGAAGCGGATTTCCGAGATGATTTCGGAGGAACTAGATTCCACTAAGAGATCTGCTATTGTTGCGCTTTCTGGACCAAGCCATGCGGAAGAAGTTGTGCTGCGTCATCCGACGACAGTGACGGCTGCTTCTCTTAATTTAGACGCTGCGGAAAAAGTTCAGGACTTATTTATGAACAATTACTTCCGTGTCTATACCAACCCCGATCTCCTAGGTGTGGAAATTGGAGCTGCGCTTAAAAACGTTATAGCGCTCGCTGCCGGTATTTCTGATGGCCTTGGTTATGGTGACAACGCCAAAGCTGCGCTTATTACTAGAGGCTTAGCAGAAATTTCTAGACTAGGCGTTAAGATGGGGGCAAACCCTTTGACGTTTTCAGGCCTAACGGGTCTAGGAGATTTGATTGTCACTTGTACAAGTGTTCATTCACGTAATTGGAAAGCAGGTAACATGCTCGGTAAAGGAAATAGTCTAGATGAAGTTGTATCAGGCATGGGAATGGTCATTGAAGGTGTCAGAACAGCTAAAGCTGCCCATCAGCTCGCAGCCCAGTACGGGGTCTCCATGCCGCTCACAGAGGCACTGTATTCTATTCTATTTAAAGACATACCGCCGAAACATGCTGTTGATCAATTAATGACTCGCATAAAAAAACAGGAAGTGGAAGATCTCTTCGGTACAAGGTAATTCTTTAACTATACGAAAGGAGGACTTAAATTGTCCTCAATGGATAAGATGTGGCTATCGTTTTATGCAATGGGATTCATGTTCATTTCTATGGGTCTTATTTATGTAAGCCGACATAAGCTTAAAAATAAAATAATTAAATTTCTACTAGCGCTAATCGCTTATTCTTTGTTGATTTTCGCATTTTTTGCGATGATTTATCTTGTGTTTAATGGCCCGACAGGAGGAGCATGATGAAAAAGTCAGTAAAAAGAATCAGTTTACTCCTGATGTCTTCATTTATTTTTGTTTTATCAGGCTGTATGTACCCTTCCGAAAAAACAACTGGTCAGGAAATCCCTTACGCCGATCAGCTGGAATCAATGCAAAAAGCGGTAGATGCCTTCCAACAGAATTCGGGAGGACTATTGCCTATCAAAACACGTGAGCTTGAAACAGATATTTATATCAAATATCCGATTGAGTTTGCAAAACTTGTTCCTGCATTTACAGAAAAAATACCATCTAATGCTTATGAAACAGGTGGTATTTACCAATATGTGTTGACAAACGTTGAAACGGACCCAACTGTTAAGCTCGTTGATCTACGCTCAGCTGAACGTATTCGTGACTTGAATTTGCGGAAAAACATTAATGGCAAAGTTTCATTCAAGGATGCGGTCGGTGACAATGTTTATGCTGTTGACTTCAAAGCGATGGGTTTCAAAGAGCCGCTGACGGTCCCTAGCCCCTACTCGGAAACTATGTTGCCACTGGTAATCGGAGGGGATGGCAAATTTTACATCGATTATTCAATTGACCTGAACCGGATTCTGATAGAAGAAAAACCAGATGTTAAAGAAGGCGAAGATATCCGCTATCTACTAGCAGATAATAATCCGGTTTTACCGGCCTACTCTCTCCCTTATACGGTGAATGAAAAGAATGAACCTATATTTATGAGGAATTCAAAATAAAAAACGTTTCATGCTACGTGCATGAAACGTTTTTTATTTACATAAACTAATATGCGCATATAAAGGAGGACGATGGATGAAAGAAGAATTATATGAAAACTTGGCTAGACGTACAGATGGGGATATTTACATTGGAGTCGTTGGTCCTGTTCGTGTAGGGAAATCTACATTTGTTAAAAGGGTGATGGAAGAAGTTGTAATTCCGAACATGACGGACCCGGCGGACCGAATACGAGCACAGGATGAACTTCCACAAAGTTCACCTGGACCCGTGATCATGACATCAGAACCCAAATTTGTACCCGCTCAAGGGACTTCGGTTTCGGTAGGGGATGGAGACTTAAAGTTTCAAATCAGGCTTGCTGATTGCGTGGGCTATGTCATAGACGGTGTTAAAGGGTATGAAGACGAGGATGGACCGAAATACGTTCACACGCCTTGGCACAACGAACCAATACCTTTCGAGGAAGCTGCCCGCATCGGTACCGACAAAGTAATTCGGGATCATTCCACAATTGGAATTCTGGTTACAACGGATGGAACGGTCAATAATATTCCGAGAGCTGCAGCTGAAGTTGCAGAAGCGGAAATCGTTACTAAACTACAGGATATCGGTAAGCCGTTCGTCATTGTGCTGAATTCTAAAATGCCAGCGAATGAAAAAACAGTCACTCTGAAGCAGGAGTTGCATGAGAGATATGGTGTTCCTGTTATCGCTATCAGCGCAGACCAGTTGAATGCGCAGGAAATTCAGCTCATCTTAAAAGAAGCACTGTATGAATTCCCAATTTCGGATATCGAAATACAAAAGCCGGATTGGATGGATGTGCTGGGAAGTGAGCATGAGTTGAATGCTAACATTGACAGGGTTATAAACGAAGGATTCTTGGAAGCTTCGAAAATTCGTAAAGTTCAAGAATTGGCAGAAAAACTGAAAGAAGAAAAGTATGTTAAAAATGCTGATGTTATTGAAGTTGATGCGGGCAAAGGGAAAGCGATTGTGAAAATCGATATGGATGAACAGGCTTTCCGTGAAATTTGTGAAGAAATCATGGGACAGGAGATTGGTTCAAAAAAAGACTGGTTATTGTTTGTTAAAGATGCTGCAAAAGCGAAAAAGTCATATGACATGTATTCGGAAGCAATTGATACAGCTAGAAAACAAGGGTACGGTGTCGCACTTCCGACAATTGATGATTTCAATCCATCACCACCAGAATTAATTAAACAGAACAACTTTTTTGGTGTCCGTATGAAAGCAACAGCACCTTCCCTTCATATCATCAGAGTGGATATGGAAGCTGAATTTTCGCCATTAATCGGATCTGAATTTCACAGCCATCATTTATTGAAAGAATTGAAGAATGCATATTTACATGACAGAGAGGCGTTATGGGAAACCCAATTATTCGGAACGCCCCTACATGAAGTCATGAAAGAAAGCATTCGTTTTAAAACTGCATCGGTTCCGATGAACGCACGAAAACGTCTGCGGGAGACGATTGAGCAGATGGTTAACGATGGTAATAAAGGTATGATTACATTTATCGTATAAAGGAAAAAGATCCGTCAAAAACGGATCTTTTTCTATTTTTCGCCCTTAAAGTGCATGATATTGGCAGTTTCGCGATAATATTGTTGCGTCAGAGATTTTCTTGTGATACTCTTTTTACAGTATTAGAAGCTAGCTAATGCCCTTTGAGAGGAGGTGAATGGTGTGAATAAAACAGAATTGATTACCTCTGTAGCTGAAGCAGCAGAATTAACTAAGAAAGATGCTACAAAAGCTGTCGAAGCTGTATTCGATACGATCCAGTCTACTCTTGCTGAAGGTGAGAAAGTACAATTGATCGGTTTTGGTAACTTCGAAGTTCGTGAGCGCGCAGCACGTAAAGGTCGTAACCCGCAATCTGGAGAAGAAATCGATATCGCAGCAAGCAAAGTTCCCGCTTTTAAAGCTGGTAAAGCGCTTAAAGACGCAGTTAAATAATCTTTGAATTTACATAGGAGTCCGTCCATAGCATCTGTTTTTCAGATGCTTAGGGCGGACTTCTTTCCAATTTCCAACTAAAACACAACATATAAAGTAAAGGAACTGTACGGAGGCGAGGGAGTGTGCTACTATTTTTGTTGGAATAACTTTATATCCGATTGGGGAAGATTCGTATGAAGAATGTTGTCGATTATGAGAAAATAGAGAAGGCAGTTTCAATGATTCTCGAAGCAATCGGTGAAGATACCGAGCGTGAAGGTCTCATAGATACGCCGAAGCGGGTTGCGAAAATGTACGCCGAGATGTTCGAAGGCTTAAATAAAGATCCTAAAGATTATTTTGAAACGGTTTTCAACGAAAACTATGATGAAGTAGTACTTGTGAAAGATATACCGTTTTACTCGATGTGTGAGCATCATCTTGTGCCGTTTTTTGGTCACGCTCACATTGCATACATACCGCGTGATGGTGTTGTCGCTGGTCTTAGTAAACTAGCGAGAACTGTTGAAACAACTGCAAGGAGACCTCAACTTCAGGAACGTATTACATCCACTGTGGCAGATACCTTAATGGAGATGCTGAATCCGGTCGGTGTTTATGTCGTAATCGAAGCTGAACATATGTGTATGACTATGAGAGGGGTAAAAAAACCCGGTTCCAAGACTGTAACTACAGTAGCACGTGGTATTTACGAAAATGACGATGTTAAGCGCGGGGAAATCCTATCTCTTATCAAGATGTCCTGAGACCTTTGCGGGCAACTCCTTTTCTATGATATGATAAAACCGTTAAAGATTAGACAGGAGAGGTGAAAATGACACAAACCGACTATATCGTAATTAAAGCTAAGGAAGACGGTGTCAATGTAATCGGTTTAACTCGTGGGAACGACACGAAGTTCCATCATACGGAAAAGTTAGACCGTGGTGAAGTGATGATCGCACAATTTACTGATCATACGTCAGCCATGAAAATTCGTGGGAATGCAGACGTTCATACCGCATATGGTGTCTTAACAAGCGAAGGGAAAGACTAATTCGCTTGATACAATTTTCATTAGACGTCATTGAATGGAGATTCGACGATGGAAATACAAAAAACTAAAGCACATATTGAAAATTATATACTTGAGGTGGAGCGATCAATTTACGAGCCAATTATAGATAGAGATGTAGGGCGAATGTCCGTAGACTCTATCAAATCTTTCTTTCTACTTTTGCCTTTGTTAAACGGGGAAAGATGGAATGATCGTGTAAATACTGCAGCAGTTGCGGTCGGTGCAGTACATGCAGCGTTTGATGCGCATAATTCAATCGATGTTTCCAACGCCACGTCGAGACAGCAACAACTTAAGGTATTGTCAGGAGACCATTTTAGTGGTGTTCATTACCGGCTTCTAGCTTCTCTCCCCGATTTCGGTTTTATCCGTTCGTTGTCTGAAACAATCGGTCGAATTAACGAGAAGAAGGCAACTTTTCATAACCGTTTACCGGACAGTCCGGATAAACTGGTGGAAACCGTACGCATTATCGAAGCAGGATGTATAACGGATTTTTTACTTACATTTGGATTTTCGGAATACGTCCCCATTGCAAGTGCAGCATTGCCGCTTATGTGGCTTGAAGGTATTAAATCAGATAGTACAACTAATTGGGAATACAATTCGAGTAGCGGGTTGAAGTCTCACAATATGGAAATAGCGATAGAACACCTTCGTACTGAATTGCAAGTAGCGGTCGACTCGGCTGATTTCCTCGAACCTTTCTTACAGCAGAAGATCCGTGATTTTTCGGTCCCGCTCCTTGGTAAACTGAATTGAGAAAAGAGGCATGACTCTTGTCACTATCAAAAGAACAGAAAGTCCATAATGTTTTTGAAAAAATATCTATCGATTACGATAAGATGAATTCTGTAATTAGTTTCAATCAGCATAAAAAATGGCGTGATGACATCATGTCCCGTATGGCTGTTCACAAGGGTGCACATGCACTAGATGTCTGTTGCGGAACTGCAGATTGGACGATTGCAATTGCAGAGGCGACGGGGATTGAAGGAAGTGTAACCGGCCTAGATTTCAGTGAAGGAATGCTGGAAGTTGGACGCCCTAAGGTGGCAAATCATCCCAATATTAATCTCCTACAAGGGAATGCAATGGAATTACCATTTCCGGACAATTCTTTTGATTACGTGACAATTGGTTTTGGTTTGCGCAACGTACCAGATTATTTGACGGTTTTGAAAGAAATGAACCGGGTTTTGAAGCCGGGCGGCATGATAGCTTGTCTGGAGACATCCCAAACCGAACTACCGGGTTACCGACAATTATTCCGTTTTTATTTTAAATTCATCATGCCTATTATGGGGAAATTATTCGCGAAAAGTTTTAAAGAGTATTCGTGGCTTCAGGAGTCAGCGAATGATTTCCCTGGAATGAAGCAGCTTGCCCAGCTCTTCACAGAAGCGGGATTCGTAGACGTTTCATATAAGTCATATAGTGGTGGCGCGGCGGCTGGCCATGTGGGTTATAAACAATAAAGACCGCAGGGGAAGGTAATCGTTTTGGAGAAATTGAAGTTAATGTCGCTTTATGCCGATTTCCGGAAGGATCTCGCTTATATAGAAAAGGAACTTGAACGATCCGTCAATTCATCTTCCCCAATTATACGGCAAGCATCGCTCCACTTGTTGCGTGCAGGTGGCAAAAGGATTCGACCAATTTTTGTGATCTTAGCTTCCAAATTTGGTACTTATTCTTTGGAGGACGTGGCAAAAGTAGCTGTTTCACTTGAATTGGTTCACATGGCATCGCTTGTGCATGACGATGTTATTGATGACTCAGATATACGTCGTGGCCTAGAGACGGTAAAGGCGCGGTGGGATAACAGGATTGCAATGTATACTGGGGACTTTATTTTCTCACGTGCACTAACATCCATAGGAGAAATCGAAATTCCGGCAGTACATCAACTACTTGCAGTAACTATGTTGGAGATTTGTAAAGGCGAGATCATTCAGATTGATCATCAGCGAAAAACTGATCAGACAATTCGAGATTATTTACGTCGTATTAAGAGAAAAACTGCGCTTCTCCTATCATCCAGTTGCGAACTGGGGGCATTGGTTTCCGGAGCAGATCCTGCAATCGTTAGGAAATTACGTCGTTTTGGTTATTTTGCTGGAATGGCTTTTCAAATTGTTGACGATATTCTAGATATTACTTCCACGGACAAAGCGCTTGGAAAACCTGCAGGAAGTGATTTGTTGAATGGACACTTGACGTTACCAGTCTTATACATAAAAAATGATGAAAAGTTTAAACCTTTCATGGAGCGTTCTTTTAACGGTACATTGACGGAATTGGAACGCGATGAAATGTTAACTTATATAAAAAGTACGGATGCTATTGAAAAGGCTCAGGCTGTTAGTGACCTGTATTTGAAAAAGGCAATGGCCGAACTACTACCATTGCCGGAAGGTGAAGCTAAAAAGGCGTTTATGCAAATATCGGCTTTCATTGGTACACGTAAGTATTAATGCGCTAACAGTTGAAAAATCAAGCATCGGGTGGTACGATCGAAAAGGAGAAATCCTGATACATACAAGAAGGAGTGTTAATAATGGAAAGAACATTTTTAATGGTTAAGCCTGACGGAGTTCAACGTAATCTAATTGGTGAAATTGTAGGTCGTTTCGAAAGTAAAGGTTTCCAACTTGTAGGCGCTAAGCTTATGACAATCTCACAAGAACTTGCTGAACAGCATTATGGCGAGCATAAAGAGCGTCCTTTTTTCGGTGAGTTAGTAGATTTCATCACATCTGGTCCTGTATTCGCTATGGTATGGGAAGGTGAAAATGTTATTTCTGTTGGTCGTCTTATGACAGGAGCAACAAATCCAAAAGAATCAGCACCTGGCACAATTCGTGGAGACTTCGCTGTTACTGTTGGTAAAAACATTATTCACGGTTCGGATGCTCCAGAATCCGCTGTACGTGAAATTGGTCTTTTCTTTAAAGAAGAAGAGCTAATCACTTATGACAAATCAATGAACAACTGGATCAATTAATTACACTGAACAGCCGTGCGAATGACGCACGGCTGTTTTTGTTATTTTTCTATATGTAACCTCGCAGTATGACCCAATACTTTAAACACTTAGCGTCGAATACATCAATTTGTGTACTTTGGCACGCGCTAAACGCCTGTAAGTTGGCTTCTCTTGTATTTGTTCTTCCGAAAATGCTTCCAATCCGTTATAATAGTTAGAATATAGGGACGGGAGGAAACATATTGCCGGATTATGCTTTATTTATAGGAAATATCAAAAGAATGACTGGAATAGACCTATCACTCTATAAAGAAGCGCAGATGAAAAGAAGACTCACTTCTCTTTATGAAAAACGAGGGTTTGGGGATTTCATCGAATATTACGACGCTATACATAATGATAAGGTATTACTTGAGGAATTTCTTGATCGTATGACAATCAACGTCTCAGAATTTTATCGCAATGCCCAGCGGTGGGATGTACTTGAAAAAAAGATTTTTCCTAAACTTCTTTCTGAGAATAAAAAACTAAAAATTTGGAGTGCTGCTTGTTCGACTGGGGAAGAACCGTATTCAATCGCACTCGTTTTATCATCGCATGTACCGCTACATGATATTTCCATATTGGCGACAGACCTTGACTCAGGTGTAATTGAACGTGCAAGAGTAGGTCTTTATCCAGAGAGGGCATTAAAGGAAGTACCCTATCCTGTAGTAAAACAGTACTTTGTCAATGAAGGTCATCATTATCAAGTGAAGGATGAAGTTAAAAGGACTGTGACGTTCAAACAGCAAAATTTGTTGAAAGACAGATACGATTCAGGATTCGATTTAATAGTATGTCGAAATGTCATGATCTATTTTACAGAAGAAGCGAAACATCAAATTTATATGAACTTTTCCAAGGCATTGAAACCCGGCGGGATTTTATTTGTAGGTAGTACTGAACAAATTTTTAATCCTACAAAATATGGATTTGAATCAGAAGATACGTTCTTTTATAAGAAAATTTAAGGTATCCGGGTAGATTCCGGATATTTTTCATATTAACATATAGTCAAATGTACTTTACTTTGGTAAAGTGCTATAAACGAATGATTGATCATTCGTCAGAGGAGGAAATGGAATGAGGTACTTCACAGCTGGAGAATCACACGGTCCGCAACTTACTGCAATTATTGAAGGGCTACCTGCCCAAATGGAATTAACTGCTGAAATGATTAATGGAGAACTTTCAAGACGCCAAGGTGGACATGGACGCGGAAGACGTATGCAAATAGAAAAAGACCAAGTCGTCATATCGTCAGGTGTCCGTCATGGTAAAACGTTAGGTTCACCTGTTACATTGACGGTCGTTAACGATGACTGGAAACACTGGACATCGATTATGGGTGTAGAACCGCTTTCGGAAGATGTTAATCCTGCTGATGTGAAAAGGCAGATCACCCGACCGAGACCGGGCCACGCAGATCTTGTCGGAGGCATGAAATACGGTCATCGGGATCTACGTAACGTTCTAGAACGGTCTTCCGCGCGCGAGACAACGATGCGCGTCGCTATCGGTGCGGTTGCTAAGCAGTTTCTTCGGGAACTCGACATCCATACTGTCGCACACGTGACGGAAATTGGAGGAGTAACAACCAATCCGGATACATATGCAGGAAAAGGGACTGAAGAGCTAAGGGATATCATTGAAAACGATCCTGTCTATTGTGCAGACCCTGAAGCTTCTAAATTGATGGTCCAAGCCATTGATGATGCAAAAGGCCGCGGAGACACTGCAGGGGGCGTCGTAGAAGTAGTTATTGAAGGCTGTCCGCCTGGAATCGGTAGCTACGTCCAGTTCGACCGTAAGATGGACGGTAAACTTGCAGGAGCGATGATGAGCATCAATGCATTTAAAGGTGTGGAAATTGGACTCGGATTTGAAATGGCTAAAATGCCAGGCAGCAAAGTCCATGATGAAATCGCTTGGAGTGAGGAACTTGGATATTACCGGAAGTCCAATCGTTTAGGTGGTCTTGAAGGTGGAATGACAACAGGCATGCCGATTGTCGTCAGGGGAGTCATGAAACCCATCCCGACGCTATATAAACCACTTGAAAGCGTTGATATCGAAACGAAAGAACCTTTTGTCGCAACAATCGAACGCTCTGACCCATGTGCGGTACCAGCGGCTTCAGTTGTGGCCGAACATGTCATCGCAACAGAGATGGCAAAAGCAATCATGGAAGAATTCCGTTCGGATACAATGGATGGCTTGAAAAAGGAACTTGAAGAATACAGACGGTATGTAAAGGAGTTTTAACGTGGGGACACTTTCTGTTAATATCCAAAATCATGAATACGGTGTCCATTTCGGTAAAGATGTATACAATCTATTTGCGACCGACTACGCTAGTTTACTAGCAAGTGCGGACCGTATTGCAATCATTGCTGATGAATCGGTTGCTGACCTCCATTTACCACTTTTACAAAAGGCATTGGAGTCTGCGAATCGTGAAATCGCCGTGAAAACGGTCCCGTCTGGAGAAAACTGTAAAACATCTGCTGTCTACGTCGATTGTCTTTCCTTTTTGTTGAATGAAAAATTCACAAGGGATTCCCTTATTATCGCTTTCGGCGGCGGGGCTTGCGGCGACCTGACAGGGTTTGTTGCAGCGACGTTCATGAGAGGAATAAGGTTTCTCCAATGCCCCACGACGATTTTAGCGCATGACAGTGCGGTAGGCGGAAAAACGGCAATCAATATGCCTGAAGGTAAGAATATGGTCGGTTCATTTCACCAGCCGGTCGGTGTTTTGTTTAACACATCGCTTTTTGAATCGCTACCGCCGCGTGAGATTAGATCCGGCATGGCTGAATTGTTGAAACATGCATTTATTTCTGATGAGGAATGGACGCTTGCATTACTAGACAATCCGTCATTCTCGCAACCCAATCTCGATTGGCTATCAAGCGAATTGTTACGGGGGACAGAAGTGAAAGCGAAAATCGTAGCGGAAGATGAATTTGAGCATTCTGTACGAAAGTATCTTAACTTCGGCCATACATTCGGCCACGCGGTGGAAGGGGTATGTGGGTTCGGCGGTTTAAGCCATGGAGAGTCTGTAATGATTGGTATGGCGTACAGTCTAATCTTGAGCGAAAGTCATGGTTCTGTGAATGAAGAGATGACAACTCGTTTCATCAGTTTCGCCAAGAAGCATGGCTACACGTTCCAACCTGTCCATGAACATGCATTCGATATATTCATGAATTATATGGAAAAAGATAAAAAAGCTTCTTTCGGCAAACTGCATTTCGTTTTGCTAGATGGAATAGGAAATCCCTTCGTGAAAGAATTATCGAAAGAGCAATGTGAAAATGCTTTCAATCTATTGAAGCAAAGAACAGAAGGAGATGGAAAGCTGTGATGGTTAGAGGAGTAAGAGGAGCGACTACTGTCGATTCCGATGAAGAACAATCAGTTCTAGAAGCGACGCAAGAACTTGTTGAAGAAATGGCGAAAGAGAACGCTATCTCTCCAACCGATATTATTTCTGTACTTGTGTCTACTACGACGGACGTCAAATCGACTTTTCCTGCAAAAGCGGTCCGTTCCATTAATGGCTGGATGTACGTCCCAGTCATGTGTACGAATGAAATAGAAGTGCCAGGAGCTATGCCGTTATGCATTAGAATTCTTATGCATGTAAATACAGATACTCCGCAACAGCTTATCAAACATATCTATCAAAATGAAGCTGTAAAACTACGACCGGATTTGCAAAAATAATAACGTGAAAATTCACTGGAGGGATTTACATGAACTGGAAAAAAGCACTTGATGGAATGTCTCCATATAAACCTGGTAGATCAATCGAAGAAGTGACAAAGCAGTACGGATTGAAAGAAGTTATTAAACTCGCTTCAAATGAAAACCCGTATGGCTGTGCTCCTTCTGTAAAAGAATTCATGGCAACAGCTACCATCCAACATGAAATCTATCCGGATGGCCATGCCAGTGCGTTGCGAAGTAAATTGGCCATACAACATTCTGTGACCGAAAATACAATATTGTTCGGAAACGGTTCTGACGAAATTGTGATGATCATTTCACGAGCACTCCTCAGTCCGGAAGTGAATACAGTGATGGCGACACCGACTTTTCCGCAGTATGCTCATAGCGCGAAAATTGAAGGTGCCGAAATAAGGGAAGTTCCTTTAAAAGCTGATGGACAACATGATCTTGATGGGTTTCTAAATGAAATCGACAGCAAAACTACCGTCGTTTGGGTATGCAATCCTAACAATCCAACGGGGAATGTCATTCCGAGCGCCGACTTAAAAGCTTTCTTGGAACAAGTTCCTGAAACTGTTCTCGTTGTTCTTGACGAAGCCTATTTTGAGTACGTGACAGCTTCTGATCATGTCGATTCTGTGTCGTTGCTAGAGCAGTATCCGAATGCAATCGTGTTGCGTACGTTTTCGAAAGCATATGGTCTAGCAGCATTCAGGGTAGGGTATGCAATCGGTCACCCTGAAGTCATCACTAATCTCAACAAAGTGAGAAACCCGTTCAATAATAACTCGTTTGGAGTGGTGCTTGCTGATAAGGCATTAGATGACGCGGTATTCATTGAGAAGTGTCGTGAGTTGAATCGTCAACAAAGGGAACGATTCAAGGACTATGCTGTACGTAAAGGCATCCACATCTATGATTCTGAAACAAATTTCGTCCTGATTCAAGTACCGGGCGATGCAGATGAAGCTGCAGAAAAATTGTTACAGCAAGGATTTATCATCCGAAGCGGAAATGCGCTTGGAACGCCAGGATATGTCCGGGTGACAATCGGAACGGAAGAGCAGACCAGCAAATTCTTTGTTGCATTTGATTCATTGCTGTCTGTAGAAGGTTCTCACGCATGAGTTCACATGTAACCATTATCGGTCTCGGATTGATCGGGGGATCGCTGGGTCTAGCCCTAAAAAGAAGATCGGACATACAGGTGACGGGGTTTGACCAATCGCCAAAAACGTTGGAAGAAGCCTATCGAAGAGGAATCATTGATAGAATTGCCCCTACCGTTGAAGAAGCCTGCTTGCACGCAGATTATATTTTCTTTGCCACACCTGTAAATACAACGATTGGTATGATACAGGAGGCAGCTACCTGGGAATTGAAGGAAGATGTCATAATCACTGATACAGGCAGCATAAAAGGCTCGATTATGAAAACTGCATCTGCTTTAATCGAAAAGGGAATTACGTTTATAGGAGGCCACCCTATGGCGGGTTCCCACAAAAGTGGTGTCTCAGCGGCAAAAGAACAGTTGTTTGAAAATGCTTATTACATATTGACACCTGATTCTCGGACGCATACAGAAAAAGTTGAACGCCTGCGTAAATTATTAGCACCTACGAAAGGAAAGGTTGTCGTACTCGATGCTGAAGAACACGATCGGATGACGGCTATCGTCAGCCATTTTCCACATCTGATTGCTTCATCACTAGTTGGACGGCTTGCACTTCAACAAGAAGACCAGCCGTTCGTTCAAGAACTTGCTGCGGGAGGATTCCGTGATTTAACCCGAATTGCTTCTGCTGACCCTGTCATGTGGCGGGATATCACAACTCAAAATAGGGAAGAGCTACTACAGCAACTTGACGGATGGTTTGTGGAAATGAGCAATGTTCGGGAGATGTTACTGTCAAATGATCCGGAAAAAATATACGCCTATTTTGCGGAAGCTAAAAAGTTCAGAGACGATTTACCATTAACTTCGCAAGGCGCACTCTATATGACATTTGATTTGCATATAGATATCCCGGATCACCCCGGCATTATTTCTGAAATCACAAAAATACTTGCAATTGAACGAATTAGTATAACTAATATCCGAATCGTCGAAACACGGACGGATGTATACGGAATTCTTGTGATCAGTTTCCAAACTGCAGAGGATCGAGTACGCGCAAAATCGTCTCTATCCAAAACAATGGATTATAGTATGTACATAGTATAAGGGGGGGTCTTGGTGGGAATGAAAACAGTGGAATTTGATAAACCAGTAATGTTGGGTGAAATAGCGGTTCCGGGAGATAAATCAATCTCACATCGTGCAGTAATGCTTGGCTCCATCGCGAAAGGTCATACCCAAATCACTGGCTTCCTGGACGGGGAAGATTGTTTGCGTACAATTGACATTTTCCAACAACTCGGTGTAGAGATTGTTAGAAATGGTACGGATGTCTCTGTAAATAGTCCAGGAATGGAAAATTGGAAAACACCGATAAATAATCTTTATGCCGGTAATTCTGGAACAACAGCGAGGTTATTACTGGGAATACTTGCAGGATCGAATATCAAATCCGTTTTGACGGGAGACGAATCTTTGTCAATGCGCCCCATGAATAGAGTAACATTGCCATTGGCAGAGATGGGCGCCTCCATAGCAGGTGAAGTAGACGCCAATCTTCTGCCGCTCTTAATTGAAGGAGGGCCTCTCACGGCGATAGATTACGAAATGCCAGTTGCAAGTGCCCAAGTAAAATCGGCAATCATATTTGCTGGCATGAATGCTCAAGGGACAACTACGATTACAGAAAAGACTGTATCGCGCGATCATACCGAGCGTATGTTAATGCAATTTGGAGCAACAATTCATGTGGAAGGAACAACGGTTAGTGTTACAGGGGGAGATCCGCTCCTGGGTACAGACGTTGTTGTTCCGGGAGACATTTCATCTGCTGCATTTTTCATGGCTGCAGCCGGTATGATAAAAGGAAGTTCTATCACATTTAAAAACGTCGGACTTAATCCTACAAGAACAGGCATACTGGATGTACTTAAGGATATGGGTGTTAGTGTTGAAATCTTGGAAGAGACAGATGGAGTCGGAGAACCGTATGGCACGGTCAAGGTCACTTATGCAGAATTACGGGGTACAGAAATCAGTGGCGACTTAATACCAAGATTGATTGATGAGTTGCCTGTTATTGCGCTCATGGCTACGCAGGCGCAAGGTATTACGATAATTAAGGACGCAGGAGAACTAAGAGTCAAAGAAACAGACAGAATTGCCGCAGTCTCGTCAGAATTGAACAAGCTTGGTGCTAACGTTGAAGCGACCGAAGATGGAATGATTATCCATGGACCAACACCGTTAACAGGGGGGACACTCGCTTCTTACGGTGACCATAGACTAGGTATGATGGCGGCAATTTCAGCGCTTATTGCATCCGGTCCCATTCAAATTGAAGAGCCAGAGTGCATAGCCATTTCATATCCAGGTTTTTTTGACAACCTAGAAAAACTAGCCACCCAGACAAATAAAAAAGGATAACTGAGTAATGTATATATCGTGAAAGAACAGGTGAAAATATGGGACAGTTAGAAGAGATTGAGCAGTACATCTTAGAAGGAGAAGTAGAAGCGTTGAGCAGCACGGTTGATCAGTTGAACAAATCGACCGATTTTGATTTGCTCTATGAAGCAGCGGGACTGTTCGCCAGTTACGGATTCATGGAAGAAGCCGATCAACTATACGAAACATTGCGCTTCCATCTTCCAGACGAAGCTCAATTGAAGATAGATCGAGCCGGCACGTTACTTGAGCTTGGCGAAGAGGATGAAGCGCTCCTGTTGCTTACCGATGTGAGTCCGGATAATGAAGAGTATGTACAGGCACTGTTGGCATTAGCCGATTACTATCAAATGTCCGGAATGGCGGAAGCTGCACTTTCGAAGATTAAGGAAGCTTACGAAATCGATTCAAATGAGCCAGTTATTCGCTTTGCTTACGCGGAATTACTTCTAGGTTCAGGAAAGTATGGAGAGGCAGCTCGGTTATACCTTGAGTTACATGAAGAAATGGATGAAATCGGTGGCATTCGTATTTTATCTAGACTGGCTGAAACGTATAGCGCAGGTGCGGCTTATGAAGAAGCAATTCCATATTACGAGGAATTACTGGAAGATAATGCATTACCGGATACGCTTTTCGGTGCAGCATTTGCATACTATCAAAGCGGTAATCCTGAAAGGTCGGTTGCGCTTCTCGACAATTTGATTGAAATGGATCCTGATTATTTTTCTGCCTATATGCTTGCGGGACAATCTTTGTTGTTGGTGGGCGAAGACCGAAGAGCATATGAGATGTTTAAAGCTGGAATTCGCAGAGATGAATTTGTCAAAGAACTACAATTGATGGCGGGGAAATCTGCACTGAAACTAGGTCTGCCAGAAGAGGCGGAAGGACACTTGAAAGAAGCGCTCGTTCTCGACCCTGAATATAGTGAAGCACTTATCACACTTGCATCATTGTATAACGAAAGAGAGCAAAACGAAGAATTGCTAGATCTTCTTTCATACATGAAAAATGACCAGATAGACATCCCTTTATTGGATGCATTTATGGCATATGCGTATGAGCGTGAAGAACAATTTGATGATGCATACGCGTCCTATAGTAAGGCATATATTGGGTTAAAGGATGATCAAGGGTTTCTCGGAAACTATGCAAAATTCCTGCTTGAAGAAGGGAAACGCGATGAGGCCTTTGAAGTTATCAAAGAGATAGTTAAAATTGTTCCCGTTGATGAGTATTGGAGAGCTTTCCTGGAAGCACAAAATGACGAGGAGGGGTGACATGACGGCCATGGTTCCTGTCGCCGCTAAAAAGGACTTTGTACGTTGGTTCTTAAAGCGGTACAAATTGAAGCGCCGTGAATGTGTGTGGATTTTGAACTATCTTCTAAGCCATGAGCACCTTCTACAAAACGTTCACTTTACGGATGAAGCGCATTACTGTCCCCGGGCAATGGTGATTTCAACTACAGGTTCGGAGAGCATCCCGTTCCGCTTTTATAAAGGAAATCTAATGACTGCAGATGCTGAGAAATCATTTCATGACCTAAGACTCCACCCTGATGACAAAATGTATATTCAGCTTAATTTCCCGAACAGTCATTCTTGCCCAGAGTATGCGAGCGTCAGAGAAGAGAATCCATTTCTTCCAACCTATTTACAAGTGAGTGAAAGTGATCGAAAAGTTGCGGAACAATTGCTTGAAGAGAGTGTCGCTGCAATGACCGTAGATATGCTAATGAAAAGAGTGGATGAAGCGCTTGATTCGAATGACAAGGAGCGGTTTATCGCGTTATCTGCGACGTTGAATGACATGAAGATTGCAAAGGAATGATGACTCCATCCACCTAGATGGAGTTCTTTACTTATTTCCGAAGGAGGTTTTATTGAGATGAACTGGACAGCTAAAGATATGGATACATATTTGCAACAGAAAGAATATATCGATACACTGATTGTACCCTTGCTTAAAGTAGATACAGAGCCAGGCAACATGAAAAGTAGTGCATCATCATCTGAGTTTCTGATGCACCTAACGACGTTTATCGAAACACAATTTAAAGGCCGAATAATGCTTATGCCGCCATACGCATATACGCAGTCTACGAATTTATCAGAAATGGCTACAACATTGACCCGAGACCTTTCGTTAGCACCTTTCAAGTATGTATTTTTCTTAACGACTGATTCTGCTTGGACAAGTATTGAAATCAAAGGCGAAGTCATCTGGCTGCCACCGATTCCACTTGAAAGTATGGACCCACAACTTAAAAAATCAATTATTGAAGATCAGCTTCGACAAGTATTGCCAAGGTTCATGGAAAAGTGGTCAGAACAGTAAAATTCGATATTTGTTCACAAACTTAATTCTATTCAGAATGCATGATTGAATTTCCTTTAGTATTGATATATCATAGATATGTCCTAGTATTACAATTAGCAATAGAATGTCCGTTGGACTGACCTTTAAGTAAGAGGAGGGAAAATGATGAGCAAGAAAGTGTCAAGACGCCAATTCATGAGTTATACACTTATGGGTGTTGGTGGATTCATGGCTTCTGGAATGTTAATGCCGATGGTCCGTTTTGCGATTGATCCAGTGTTGCAGAAGACAGATGAAGGAGATTTCATCCCGACTCCGCAAAAAGTGGACGAGCTAACGGAAGTACCAGTTCGTGTCGATTTTACTATTAAAGATCGAAAAGATGCCTGGTATACCTCTGACGTAGCAAACGCTGCCTGGGTTTATAAAGAAGGCGATGAGGTCGTCGCGCTTTCTCCTGTTTGTAAACACCTTGGTTGTACGGTGAACTGGGGCGGCGATGAAAAGCATCCAGACAAATTTTTCTGTCCATGCCACGCAGGACGTTATATGAAAAATGGTGACAATGTACAAGGAACGCCACCGCTCGGGCCACTTGACGAATTTGACGTTAAAATCGAAGGCGGTTTCGTGTATCTCGGAAAAACAAAACCGAACACATTAGTCTAAAAATGTAAGGGGGTACGACCGAAGTGCTAAATAAAATTTATGATTGGGTTGACGAACGGTTGGATATCACCCCGATTTGGCGCGATATCGCTGACCATGAAGTACCTGAGCACGTAAACCCTGCACATCACTTTTCTGCATTCATCTATTGTTTCGGAGGACTGACATTTTTTATTACTGTCATCCAGATTCTTTCTGGCATGTTCCTTACAATGTATTATACACCGGACATTGAAAATGCATGGAAATCCGTTTATTACCTTCAAAATGAAGTAGCATTCGGTGAAATTGTGCGTGGTATGCACCACTGGGGAGCGTCGCTTGTTATCGTTATGATGTTCCTACATACGCTGCGTGTATTCTTTACAGGGTCTTATAAGAAACCACGTGAACTGAACTGGGTTGTCGGAGTCTTGATCTTTATGGTCATGCTGGGCCTAGGTTTCACAGGATATCTACTGCCATGGGATATGAAAGCACTGTTCGCTACGAAAGTAGGAATAGAAATTGCAGCTTCAGTCCCGTTCATTGGTGAATCGATTAAAGTTCTTCTTGCTGGAGACACGACGATTCTCGGTGCACAAACATTAACACGTTTCTTCGCGATTCATGTATTCTTCTTACCAGCTGCTTTGCTTGGGTTGCTTGCAGCACACTTTATCATGATCAGAAGACAAGGTATTTCAGGACCTCTATAAAATACAACAGGGTCCAATGATTTTAAAAAGGAGGGGACATTATGCATCGCGGAAAAGGGATGAAATTTGTCGGAGATTCGCGCATTAAGGCTACTAACAAAATGCCGAACGTCCCGAAGGATTACTCAGAGTATCCGGGTAAAACAGAAGCTTTTTGGCCTAACTTCCTATTGAAAGAATGGCTGATTGGTGCTGTTTTCCTTATCGGGTATTTAATATTGACAGTTGCTCACCCGTCCCCGCTTGAACGTCAAGCGGATCCAACGGATACAATGTACATGCCGGTTCCGGACTGGTACTTCCTTTCAATGTACCAATTATTGAAGTATCAATTTGCTTCTGGACCATTTAATATAATCGGTGCAATTGTTATGCCAGGACTTGCGTTCGGCGCATTGATGCTTGTACCGTTTATGGATACGACGAAGGAACGACGTCCATTTAAACGCCCTCTTCCAACAGCATTTATGCTTCTGTCATTTGCAGCTTTGTTCTATTTGACTTGGGAATCATATGTGAACCATGACTGGGAAAAGCAAAAAATACAAGGTGCGATTGTTGAGGAAGTAGAATTTGACACTGAATCAGAAGGTTATCAGATTTATGCTGGAGCTTCCTGTATCGGTTGTCACGGGGATGCATTCCAAGGTGGATTAGGTAAGCCGTTAGTAAATACCGGTCTTTCTACTGAGGAAGTTATCGATATCGCTCATGATGGCGTTGGAGAGATGCCTCCTGGAACTTGGGAAGGCTCAGATGAAGATTTGCAAGTACTTGCCGAATTTATTTCAGGCTTGAAAAGCGAGTAATGTAAAAGAGTCAGGAAACTGACTCTTTTTTTCTATATATAATAAGTAATTTGGGAGAGGTACCTATGAGGTTAATACTACAGAAAATTTGGCTCGTTCTATCTCATAAATCATTTCTTTGGATACTGTTCTTTATAAACTTACTTGGCACAGTTTTTGGATACGATTGGTATATGTGGCAACTAGAAATCACGGAGCCAAAGTTCTGGGTTTTCGTACCGGACAGTCCAACTGCAAGCTTGTTTTTCACACTTGCAATCTTCGGCTGGCTTATCGGAAGGAATTTTAAACTCATTGAAGCACTTGCACTAATAACACTCGTTAAATATGGACTTTGGGCGGTTGTCATGAATATCCTGACGCTAATCGAGACAGGCGAAATTGGCTTGATGGGCTGGATGCTTATTGCATCACATTTTGGAATGGCAGTTCAAGGTGTGTTATACAGTCCTTTGTATAGATTTTCTTTCGTCCATATTGCGATTGCGGCTATTTGGACACTCCATAATGATGTCATTGATTATGTGTATGGACAGATGCCGATTTACCACGACCTAATGAAACATATGGAACACATCGGTTATTTTACATTCTGGCTATCCATTTCCTGTATTATGCTTGCTTTTGGGTTGTGGAAGAACAGGACAAAAGCTGTCATATGGTAATTGCAATCAGTTGCGGTTGAAGTGAGTTCATTATAGAATAGAACTTACAGAGAAATAGGGGAGGAAGCTGATTATGTTTTGGATTTACCTAGGTGCAATAATTTTATTGCCTCTTTATGCCCAATTCAAAGTGAAGAGAACATACAAAAAATATTCTAAAATACGTTCAACTTCAGGAATGACAGGTGCAGAAGTTGCCCGACTTATTCTTGATAATAATGGTTTGCAGGACGTGCAAGTAGTTAAGACAAATGGGTTTTTGAGTGACCATTATAACCCACTAACGAAAATCGTAGCGTTGTCACCACATAATTTCGATGAAGCATCTGTAGCGGGAACAGCAATTGCTGCCCACGAAGTAGGCCATGCTATACAGGATAAGGAAGCGTATGCATTTCTACGTTTTCGTCACCGTTTAGCACCAGTTGCAAATATTACTTCAAATGCGTCATGGGTTTTCATTATGATTGGTTTGTTTTTCTCGAGCATGAATTCCATGCTTGGAATTGGTATTGCCCTGTTGGCAGTCGGAGTACTGTTTCAAGTCGTTACATTGCCAGTGGAATTCAATGCCTCATCCCGTGCCATGAATGAGGTTGTCTCTCTTGGCATCATCCGTAATGAAGAAGAAGGACATGCGAAAAAAGTGTTGAGTGCAGCAGCGATGACATATGTTGCAGCAACAGCGGTTGCAGTAATGGAATTGGTGCGTTTACTCTTAATCTTTACGAACAGAGATTAATCATAAAAAGTCCGTCCCTCGTTTTTCGGGGGACGGACTTTTTGCTTTAATAGAAACCGTTAAATATAGCACCGTGAGAGATTCCTATAATGTAGATTTTTCTTCTTGGCTTAATGTCTGACGTTTCAGTAGGCAGCGCGATGTGGTTAGTACCATCACACCGCCAATCTAGCGCTCTAGAGGGCGTTTTTGTTCATCTAGCGTAAAACCTTCGCCCATGACATCGTGAACATCGGTTAGAGAAACAAATGCGTGTGGATCCACGGATGTAATAATGTTTTTTAAACGAACAAGTTCATTTTTTCCAACAACACAATAAAGAATTTCTCTATCGGACTTTGTAAAATGACCGTAACCTCTAAAAACAGTGACACCGCGATCCATATCCGCTGTAATTTTTGTAGCGATTTCATCTTGTAATTCAGAAATAATGAATGCCCCTCTAGCTGCATAGGCACCTTCTTGAACAAAGTCAATGACTCTGGAACCAACAAATAGTGCAACGAGCGTATACATCATCGAGCGATGGTCGAGATAAACGGCCCAAGAAACCAAAATGACAAGCGCGTCGAATAAAAACATTGTCTTTCCCATACTCCAACCAATGTATTTATGGGCGAGACGTGCGATAATATCAACACCACCTGTTGTACCTCCATTCCTAAAGATGATTCCGAGTCCGACACCGATAAACACGCCCGCGAACAGGGAAACCAGGAACATATCATCTTTTAAATGGATATCAATCTGATAAATCATGAAAACTTTCAGGAAAATCGACACTGCGACAGTTCCAATAACCGTATAAATAAATACTTTTTTACCTAACAATTTCCATCCGATAATGAACATTGGAATATTCAGGAGAAGATTCATTATTGCGGGATCCCAATCGAAAGCGAACAGTAGAATCAGTGTAATCCCAGTGAATCCTCCCTCAGCAAGTTCATTTTGAATGTTGAAGTGAACGAGTCCGAAGCTGAAAATTGCAGAACCGAGAATGATGAAAAAGATATTTTTGAACTTAATTCCTTGAAACATTTCGTGCACACCTTCCTTTTTAAAACGCTAGGGTTATTATCGTCTATAATTTTTATTTTGACAATACTGTTATTAATTAATACGATGGTAGTGGGAGTTGACGCAAATGGAACAATCACAAACAATGGAGAACTTACAACAAGAAGTGGATCTGTACATTAATAGCTTTGAAGAAGGTTACTTCCCACCGATGGAACTAGTTGCTCGGATGACTGAAGAGCTTGGAGAATTATCGCGGGAAGTGCAGCATGTATACGGCATGAAAAAGAAAAAATCCACTGAAGCGGTAAAGTCACTTGAAGAAGAAACTGGAGATTTGTTGTTTGTTCTAATTTGCTTCGCTAATTCACAAGGAATCAGTTTAGAAAAAGCACTTACGGATGTTCTCGAAAAATTCAAGAAACGGGACGCCGATCGCTGGACCAAAAAGGAGGAAATGATTTGACGATAAAAGTTGCAATCGCTGGGGCACGCGGCCGATTAGGTAGCGCAGCATTAGTATCAATTATGAATACGCCTAATATGGAAGTCATTGCTATTCTGGATTATAAGTACGATGGACAATTTTTACATGGAACTGATGTAAATGAAGAGCCGGGAGGTATTCCAATTTATACTTCTCTTGAAGGATTGGCAAATACGAATAAGCCTGATGTACTCTTAGATGTTACTGATCCGGAAGCTGTTTTTAAAAATGTTCATGATGCCATAACCCTAGGAATCCGACCAGTCGTCGGCACATCCGGACTCTCTAAGGATAATATTGCCCTTTTAACAGAGTTGGCAGCCAACAATCAGACGGGAGGCATTATTGCCCCGAACTTTTCTATTGGAGCCGTGCTTATGATGAAGTTTTCGGCAATAGCAGCACGTTACTTGGGTGATGTCGAAATCCTAGAAATGCACCATGATAAAAAAGTCGACGCTCCTTCAGGAACTGCAGTGAAAACTGCCGAAATGATTAACGCGGTCAGAGATGAACATATACAAGGACACCCTGATGAAAAAGAACATCAAGCCGGTGCACGCGGTGCAGATATAAAAGGCATGAAGATACATAGCATACGACTACCCGGGTTACTTGCGCATCAGGAAGTATTGCTTGGCGGAGACGGTGAATTGCTTAGTATCCGCCATGATTCATTCAATAGGAATTCCTTCATGCCAGGAATTCTTATGGCCATACACAATGTCATGGAACGAAAAGACCTTGTCTATGGACTAGAGAATTTTATCGATTAATACTAGAAATATATAACTGTAAATCGGAAGGGGTGCTGTGATTGAAAAAATTGAAAGTAGGTGTCATCTGCTATCCATCCCTCGGGGGTTCCGGAGTAGTCGCGACTGAACTCGGTAAAATGATGGCGGATCGAGGCCACGAAATGCATTATATTACATCCAGCAAACCATTCCGTTTTCTGGACGCACATCCTAATATTCAATTTCATGAAGTTACAATTGATGGCTATTCGGTATTTAAATATCCTCCCTATGATATTGCGCTGGCCAACCGCATTGCAGAGGTGATTGAAACAGAAAAACTAGATCTTCTGCATGTTCATTATGCTGTACCCCATGCTATATCTGCGGCACTCGGCAAAGATATGGCAAATTCCACAATTGGTGTTATTACAACACTACATGGAACAGACGTAACGATTCTTGGCCATGATCCAGGACTTAAGAATACAGTTCGTTATGGAATTGATAAATCAACAATTACAACCACAGTTTCTGAGTCTCTCCGCCTTGAGACCTTAGAATTAATCAAACCGAAAAAAGATTTGATGACAATATATAATTTCATCGATGAAAACAAGTATCGGCCATTGGATCCCGGGGCTTTGAAAATTGACTTGGGAATCAAACCAGAAGAAAAAGTTATTATCCATATTTCAAATTTCCGGAAAATCAAACGGATTCCCGATATTATACACAGTTTTAAGGAAATAATGACAGAGATTGACGTAAAACTGATTTTGGTCGGGGATGGACCCGAGCGAATTGATATGGAAAAGCTTGTGATGGAGTTAGGTTTACAGGGAAATGTTATATTCACTGGAAAAAGGGATGATTTACCTGAGCTATTGGCAATTAGTGATTTAATGTTCCATTTATCGGAAAAGGAAGCTTTCGGTCTTGTACTATTGGAGGCACTTGCTTGTGGAGTTCCATCTATCGCAACAGATACGGGTGGAATTCCAGAAGTCATTAATGATGGTATCAATGGCTTTATTGTAAAAGTAGGAGACAGGCATGCAGCGGTTGAAAAAGCGCTCATGTTATTGAAAGACAGAGAATTGCATGCAACTTTCAGAGAAAATGGTTTGGCTACTGCATCTGATAAGTTCCATTCATCCACAATTGTCGACCAGTACGAAAATCTTTATTATGAAGTGGCGGGAAATAGATGACAGTTAATTTCGGATCTGCACCTAGCCGTGAGGTTATTCATTCACTTGAAAGTGCGGGATATGAAGCTGTTTTTGTTGGAGGCGCAGTGCGCGATTCTTTGTTAGGTAAAAATCCAACAGATATCGACATTGCTACTTCTGCTGAACCTGCAGAAGTGAGAGCAGTATTTCCGATGACCGTAGATATAGGGACCAAACATGGAACTGTGCTTGTGCTGATGAAAGGTGAACCTATAGAAGTAACGACATACCGGACAGAAGGCTTATATACAGACCATCGCCGCCCTGATGAAGTACGTTTCGTAAAATCTTTAGCGGAAGATTTACGGCGCCGAGATTTCACGATGAATGCACTCGCAATGACAATTGATGGAGAACTGATTGATCTCTTCGGTGGCAAAGCGGATATGACAAAACGAATTATCCGGGCCGTAGGAAATGCTGCAGATCGATTTAAAGAGGACGCGCTTCGGATGTTCAGAGCAATTCGATTCACTGCTGTCCTAGATTTTGAAATCGAAGAAAAGACATTTGAAGCAATCCGTCTCAATGCTGAACAGATTCGATACATTTCTGTAGAACGGTTAAAAGCTGAAATGGATAAATTATTTTCCGGAAATTATCCGATAAAAGCTTTTCTATGCATACAAGAAACAGGGATAGCTTCACATTTACCATTATTTCCGAAAGACATAGAGAAACTAAATAAGACTGCACCTTTTGAAACGCTGAGTGAAGGCTGGGCTTGCTTTATGGTTGCGGGCGACTTCTCACCATCAGAAATCGTAAAAGCATATAAATTGTCGAACGTTGATAGGATGTTCCTTAGTTCAGTAAATGATGTATACGCAAATCGACTAAATCGACAATTTACTGTTGACGACTATTACTTAAATGATTTGTCAGTCCTTTTAACGACGGAAAAGATTTTTTCGACGTTCCATACTCACCAAGAAACAATTTTGGCTACAGAAATTAAACGAATGAAAGAATCGCTACCAATTCAGTCAATAAAAGCTCTTGCTGTCGATGGTCAAAAACTGATGGAGTGGACAAATCAATCAGGAGGCAGATGGCTTGGTGAATGGATTGGGAAGATTGAAAAAGCTGTCCTACACGGTTCACTTGAAAATGAGCCCAATGACATAAAGGAATGGTTTCTAAATGAATTCACTGGTAAAAAATGAATTGTTAAAAAGGTTGTTTGACGCAGAAGGTGAACCCGTTTCTGGACAAGAGATTGCCGACCAGTTCGGGTTATCGAGGACCGCCATCTGGAAATATGTAAAAGAACTTGAAATAGAAGGTTACGAAATAGGGACAATTCGAAAAAAAGGTTATTATCTCATCAACTCACCAGACCGGGTGAACGAAGCAAATGTACAAAAACATTTGAATACTAAAAGTTTTGGTCGACACATCCATTACTTTGATACGTGTAAATCGACACAATTCATTGCACATGATGAAGAACAGAATGGTGCACTTAATGGAACTGTTGTTATATCTGAAGAACAGACTGCTGGGAGAGGCCGAATGGCGCGTCCGTGGAACTCTACAGCGGGCAAAGGTATCTGGATGAGTGTAATTACCAGGCCGACATTAACGCCTCAACAAGCGCCACAGATGACGTTAGTTGCGGCGGTTGCAGTTACGCGAGCCATTCAAGAAATGACAGGAATCGATCCAGATATTAAATGGCCGAATGACATTTTGATCAACGGTAAAAAAGTGACTGGAATATTAACTGAACTTCAGGCGGACCCTGATCAAGTAAAAGCAGTTATTCTAGGAATCGGTATGAATGTGAACCAAGAAAAAACGGATTTTCCGGAAGAACTGCAAGACATTGCGACATCCCTTAAAATAGTTACCGGTAAGTCGGTCGACCGTGCGCAACTTATTGCAAAAACCCTCGGATTTCTCGAACTCTACACAGACTTGTATGTTAAACACGGTTTTGGACCAATCAAACTGTTATGGGAAGGCTATTCGAACACAACGGGGAAACAGATACGAGCTGTAATGTTGAATGAAACAATTGTAGGTACTGCACTCGGGATATCGGATGATGGGGTCTTAGAATTGAAGCTCAGTGACGGTACAATTCGAGGAATCTATTCAGCAGATATTGAAATCACAAAGTGATAGGTATACATTGAACTTTCAATTTGTTATAGTAAATCCAAAGGGCGGTATCTATTGTGAGCTGCACCACTTTTGAAATACGAATACCAAAAGTTCAATATGATCTGCCTTGATCTTAACGAAAAGACAGGGACGGAGGAAACCATCAGATGATGATACAACCCTTCTGTCCATTTTTGGCACAGAAGGGTTTTTATATCCGGTTTCTTCTCAAAAGAGAGGGGAATAGTAAAATGAAGAGTACACTAAATTTTATTAAAATGAAAAAGACCAGTGAAAAGATTGTCATGTTGACGGCATACGATTACCCGTCAGCAAAGCTTGCGGAAGAGGCGGGAGTCGATATTATTCTTGTTGGTGATTCACTCGGAATGGTTGTACTTGGCTATGATTCAACCATCGCTGTAACAACAGAGGATATGATTCACCATGGCAAGGCGACTAGGAGGGGGGCAAAGGATACCTTCATCGTTGTTGATATGCCATTTGGTACGTATCATGGCTCTGCGGACAGTACGTTAACAGAAGCGGTCCGGATTTTCCAACAAACAAATGCAAATGCATTAAAGCTTGAAGGTGCAGGAAATGTAATTGAAACGATTCGGTTGCTCACTGGAACAGGAATTCCAATTGTTGCACATCTAGGCTTGTTGCCACAATCTGCATCGGTTGTCGGTGGTTATAAAGTACAAGGGAAAACGGCGGAAGCCGCGAAAAAGCTTATCGATGACGCCCGTGCATGTGAAGAAGCTGGAGCATTCATGATTGTATTGGAGTGTATTCCCTATCAGCTTGGTGAGGAAGTTTCAGCCGCTGTTTCAATCCCAGTCATCGGCATTGGTGCTGGAGCAGGAACAGACGGTCAGGTACTTGTATTCCATGATACTATTAAATATGGAAGTCACCATGTCCCTAAATTCGTGGAAACGTATGCAGATGCCGGAACGGTTATTCGTGACGGGTTGAATAAGTACGTGACATCAGTAAAAGATGGTTCATTCCCTTCGGAACTTCATCGTTTTACGATGGAGGAAGAAGAATTGGTTGCATTGTATGGTGGCAGTGGAGGTGACAAATGAAATGAATGTTGTTCGAACGATATCTGAATTACAAATTTTGATTGATCGTAATGCACGTTCAGGCTCTACAGTCGGTTTTGTACCGACGATGGGTTTTTTGCATGACGGTCACTTATCGCTCGTGGAGCAGGCGAGAGGGCAAAATGACATCGTCGTCATGAGCATTTTCGTCAATCCTGCTCAGTTTGGTCCAGGGGAGGACTTTGATGCATATCCCCGTGATGCAGAAAGAGATGCTAGTTTAGCAAAAAAGGCAGGCGTGGACATTCTTTTCATGCCTACACCGGAAGAAATGTATCCACAAGATGGCGGCATTCGAATTCTGCCAGGTCCTCAAGCGAATACATTGTGCGGAGCATCTCGTCCAGGTCATTTTGACGGCGTTTTGAAAGTCGTCTTGAAGCTGTTCAATATCGTCGACCCTGACCGTTCCTATTTTGGTATGAAAGATGCCCAGCAACTTGCGATTATCGAGACGTTTGTACGGGACTTTAACTTAAGAACATCGATAGTTCGGGTTCCAATCGTCCGCGATCAGGATGGACTCGCGAAAAGTTCCAGAAATGTTAAATTGACTGCGACGGAACGTGCGCAAGCCCCAGTTATTTGGCAGGCACTCGAAAAAGCTGTTTCATTGTTTAAAGAAGGTGTGCCGAATGATGAAATTGAGCGGATAACGGCAGCATATATTGTCGACAATAGCTCTGGCCTCGTGGATTACATATCTATTTTGTCTTACCCAGCACTTACAGAATATGAACTCTCTGCAGACGAGGCAATTCTTGCCTGTGCAGTAAAGTTTGGAAATACAAGATTGATAGATAATATTATTATGTCAACAAAGGATGGTTGTCATGTTCAGAATGATGATGAACAGTAAATTACACCGTGCAACTGTAACAGAAGCAGATCTAAATTATGTAGGCAGTATAACAATTGACAGTGAGTTACTAGAGATTGCAGGAATGTTGCCAAATGAAAAAGTACATGTAGTTAACAACAATAATGGAGCACGGTTTGAAACGTATATTATTGCAGGGGAACGCGGAAGTGGTGTCATCTGTGTGAACGGAGCGGCAGCACGGCTTGTACAACGCGGTGACATCGTCATTATCCTGTCCTATGTTTATATGTCAGACGAAGAAGCAAGTACGCATGAGCCAACAGTTCTGATTATGGATGATAAAAACAAGGTAAAAGAAATTATTCGGGAAAAGCAGGGTATGGCCCTCTAATCTATAGGGCTCATTTGGAATCAGTTACTTGATTTCAAATGAGCTTTTTATGATTTTTTTTCAATCTGTTGAGGATTTGCACTAACTTAAAAGCCGGAATGTGATACAATCTGCATTAGTATGATAAACAGGAAGTTGATGATCGAATGCACAATAAAACCTATGCAGTCGTTGATTTAGAAACAACCGGTCATTCACCGGCAAAAGGGGATCGGATGATTCAAATCGCGGTTGTATTTATTAAAGAAGGAAAAATCGGCGATAAGTACGTCAGCTTTATAAACCCTGAACAAAAAATCCCTGCTTTCATCCGTCATTTGACAGGGATTTCTGATGAAGATGTGAAAGATGCACCATCTTTTGAAGAAATCGCAGCTGAAGTCGCCACTCTATTGGAAGGAACTGTATTTGTTGCGCATAATACGGATTTCGACCTATCCTTTCTTCAAAGCGAATTTGCAAGATGCGGAATCTCGATGTGGACAGGGAAGAAAATCGATACAGTAGAATTGTCCAAAGTCTTAATACCATCCGCTCCGAGTTACAGACTGCAGGATATTACCGAAGAACTAGGCATACCATTGGCGTCTGCACATCGCGCTGATGAGGATGCAGAAGCAACTGCGAAGTTATTTCTAATCTGCATGAAAAAGTTATACGCATTGCCTGAGGATACACTAAATCTCTTACATCGCAGATCATTTCGATTAAAATCTGATCTATCGACACTTTTTCATGAAGCGCTCAAAATTGCACGGACGAAAAGTACAGGTAATGAGTTTTCATTTTTCCGTGGTATACCCTATCGCAATGTGGTGATGCAACAACCTGAGAACTTTGTAAATCCGGTATATCCCGGTGACAATGAAAAAAAAATAGAGCAATTAAAAAAAGCTTACCCAGAGTTTGAACATAGAGATTCTCAAATTGGATTTATGGATGAAGTGTGGGATACCTTGTCTACACAAACTGAAATTATTGCAGAAGTTCCGACAGGGATTGGCAAGACGATTGGTTATCTAGTACCAGCAGCTATACATTCAATACGGACAGGGAAGCCAGTTGTTATTAGCACATACACGAATCATCTGGCTGATAAAATCATGGATGAGGAACTCAAGAAAGTACAATTAATTCTTGATTGCAATGTGACAGCGACATTACTTAAAGGAAGAGAGCAGTACATCTCACTTGGTAAATTCGAGGAACTTCTAAGAATTGCCGACGAATCGTACGATGAGACATTTACAATAATGCAAATCCTTGTCTGGCTTACAGAAACCGTGACAGGTGATTTGCAAGAGATTAATGTTTCTGGCGGTGGACAGTTATTTGTCGATCGAATTAGGAAGCGAACGAATAAGCTTGCGTGGGATGAACAAATTGCTGATTATCACTATAAACTACTCCAAGGGTCCGAACATTCAAATTTAATCATTACAAACCATGCAATGTTGCTGTCGGATTTGAATCGCGAACAAAGTATATTCATTTCACTAGCCGGAGTAGTTGTTGATGAAGCACATCAATTTGTACAAGCTGCAACCTTTATGAATGAAACAGTGTTTTCGTACACGAATTGGAAATATGTTCTTGGACAGCTTGCTTCAGAAACATCCGGACAATTGTTGCAGCAAATTGACAAGCTGAATAACAAATTTGGAACCGATGGCTTTCACAATAAAGAGTTGCTGGATTCCGCATTTATCAAATTCCTAACTTTGTTCGATCATGCGATTTCCACTTTGACTGGTTTCAATCCTCCAAGACGTAAAAGACATCAAGGAAACAGAGTCGTTTATTCACTCTCTGAATTGGAATATAATCAATCGCATTTTTCGAAAGTTGCTATAGCATTGTCTGATTACATTAGAAAAGCTGAATCTTTCACGCATGATTTATCGAACCATTTAGATAATTTGACGCGTGATGAACAGGCTATTCTAGCGGAATGGAATTTCTGGGTACAAGAACTGACTATCAAAGCCGGTGAATGGGTAGAAGTTTTTCTTGACTACAACACGGAAGATTTCACTGTCTGGATGGAAAAAGATTTACGAAGTGTTCCAGGAAGCCTAACTGTTATTAAACGCTCATTGGATGGGTCTCAGCTGATCCAAAAGTTTACCAATAGGATGAAAAATGAACAGACTGGAATTGTATGGACTTCAGGTACACTTAGAGTTCCCGGAAATGACCGTTTCATATCTAGGCAACTTGGCATAGATGATTCGATTCCGCTTGTAACATTTGATGCGCCTGCCCATTTCTATGAAGGTGCAGAAATATTCATTGTTGAGGACATGCCTGATATCCAGCATGTCAGTCAATCTGATTATGTTGAAGCCGTTACAGATGCGGTGATTCAGACAGTAATGGCAACGGGTGGAAGGCTATTTGTTCTGTTTACATCCCAAGATATGTTAAGAAAAACATATGAACTTATTACAGAAAGTGAACAGTTAGAAGGCTATGCGCTATTTGCACAAGGGATAAGTTCGGGGAGTCGAATTAGGCTTTTGAAGTCTTTCAGACAGTTCAACAATTCTGTCCTTTTCGGGACCAATAGTTTCTGGGAGGGGGTCGACGTACCTGGGGATGCTCTAACAGCGGTGATTGTTGTAAGGCTTCCATTTTCATCACCGGAAGAACCTGTCTACAAAGCTCGAGCGGCCAGAATGACTGAAGCTGGATTAAACCCGTTCACGGAACATGCACTACCGGAAGCGGTTATGAGACTCCGTCAAGGCTTTGGGAGATTGATTCGATCATCTTCAGATAAAGGTTTTTTCATTATATTGGACAGGCGGATTGAAACGAAAAAGTATGGTAAGCGATTCCTTGAAGCTTTTCCGGACGTGCCTGTGAAAAAAGTGTCGTTAGATCATATGGTTAATGAACTCGAAAATTGCTATAATGATTAGGTAGGTAATTAGTAGAAAATATTTCTTTAAGGTTCGGGACGTGAAGTAATATGTTGAACTGGATAAAATTCATCATTGTCTTCCTATTAATGTTAACAATCGTCATAACTGTCACTGTTTTTTATAATGCTGATAAGCCTTTTTCATCAGCAGAAAAGAAAGCCATCGAATCCGCGGTTCAATCGGGACAACTCGTTTCTGCAAGTTCAGCTACTGTCTTTAATGGTACTGTTCCGAGTGTAACTGTGTTTGGTGTTGACAAAGACGGGGTAGAAAAAGCTGTTTTCATCAACGGGAAATTGAAAGACCGCTATAAGGAAGTCAGGTTGTCTGAAGGAATCACAGCAGAAAAAGCAATCGCAAACGTAAAAGAAGAATTGGATGTAAAAAAGATTCTTCATGTCACGCTTGGAATTGAAGGAGACAATCCAGTTTGGGAAGTAGTATTCAAAAGTGAAAACGATAAACTGAATTATGTCTATGTCTTTTTCGAGGACGGACAATGGTGGAAACGCATTTTGAATCTCTAAAGGAGCGATTTAATTGACGAAATCATTAGCAGCGAGGGTAAATACGCTTACACCATCAACAACGCTCGCCATTACGGCGAAAGCGAAAGAAATGAAAGACTCAGGCATCGATGTTATTGGTCTTGGTGCGGGAGAACCGGACTACAATACGCCAGCCAATATTATTGAGGCAGCTTACACTTCCATGAAAGAAGGAAAAACAAAGTACACACCCTCGGGTGGGTTACCAGACCTCAAAAATGCAATCATCCAGAAGTTAAAGCAAGACCAACAGCTAAACTATACTGGGAAAGAAATCATGATTGGGATTGGCGCTAAACACGTATTGTATACGCTGTTCCAAGTTTTACTCGATCCAGGTGATGAAGTCATCATCCCAACTCCTTATTGGGTCAGTTATCCCGAGCAGGTAAAGTTGGCAGGCGGAGTTCCGGTACATATTGAAGGGACAGCTGCGGCACAGTTTAAAGTAACCGCAGAACAAATTCGAGAATCAGTTTCTTCTAAAACGAAGGCAGTAATCATCAATTCACCTGGGAATCCAACAGGTATGATTTATTCTAAAGAAGAATTGCTGCAAATTGCGGAAGTATGTAAAGAGAAAGATATCTGGATCATTTCGGATGAAATATATGAGAAACTCATTTATGGTGATGAAAAGCATATTTCAATAGCACAACTTTCTGATGATGCTAAAAGTCGTACACTTCTCATTAATGGTGTTTCGAAATCACACTCAATGACAGGGTGGCGTATAGGTTACGTCGCAGGGGATGAGGTAGTAGTAAGTGCCATGACGAGTTTAGCGAGTCACTCGACATCGAATCCTACGACGACTTCTCAATATGCTGCAATCGAGGCTTATAATGGTCCTCAAGATACAGTAGAAACAATGCGTGCAGATTTTGAATCGCGTATGGAACGGGTCTACCCGCAATTAGCGGCAATTCCTGGATTTAACGTGATTAAACCTCAAGGCGCTTTCTATCTACTTCCTGAAGTATCTGAAGCAGTTAATAAAACAGGGTTTGCTAACGTTGATGAATTTGCAGAGGCATTATTGACGAAAGCAAATGTCGCTGTTATCCCGGGATCTGGTTTTGGATCACCTGATACAATTCGCTTGTCTTATGCAACATCAATCGAACTGTTGGAAGAAGCGATTCGACGAATTCGTGTATTTGTAGAAGCTAACTGGAAAGAATAAAAATAGAGATTAAATTCTTGGAGGTTATTATGAAAACAATCATGATACATGAAATGCCAAACCATGCAGGCGAAACAGTTCGTATTGGTGGATGGCTAGCCAACAAACGTTCTAGCGGGAAGATTGCATTTCTACAACTTCGTGACGGTTCTGGATTCGTACAGGGAGTAGTCGTTAAAGAAGCGGTTGGCGAGGATCTATTTGCTAAAGCAAAGTCAATTACACAAGAAAGTTCACTTTATATTACAGCAGAAGTAACTGTGGACGAGCGTTCAACTTTCGGCTACGAGCTACAAGTGAAAGATATTGAAGTCATTCATGAAGCGGTAGATTATCCAATCACGCCGAAAGAGCATGGTACAGAATTTTTAATGGATCACCGCCATTTATGGCTCCGTTCACGTAAACAGCATGCAGTAATGAAAATTCGTGACGAAGTCATTCGTGCAACATATGAGTTTTTCCATATGAACGGATTTGTCAAAGTAGATCCACCAATATTGACAGGTTCTTCTCCAGAAGGCACATCAGAATTGTTCCAAACAAAATATTTTGATGAAGATGCATACCTTTCGCAATCAGGTCAACTATATATGGAAGCTGCAGCGATGGCACTTGGAAAAGTATTCTCATTCGGTCCCACATTCCGTGCAGAAAAATCGAAAACACGTCGTCACTTAATCGAGTTTTGGATGATTGAACCTGAAATGGCTTTTGTCGAGTTTGATGAAAGCTTGATAGTACAGGAACAGTATGTGACGCATGTTATTCAATCAGTTTTGCAAAACTGTGCAATTGAATTAGAAAGACTAGGCCGCGATTTGTCTAAACTTGAAAAAATCCAAGCACCATTCCCGCGTATTTCATACGATGATGCTATCAAATTTTTGAATGAAAACGGATTTGATGATATTACATGGGGAGAAGACTTTGGAGCGCCACACGAAACAGCAATTGCAGAAAGTTATGATTCACCTGTATTCATCACACATTACCCAATAGGCATTAAACCCTTCTACATGCAACCGCATCCTACAAGGGATGATGTTGTTTTGTGTGCTGATTTAATCGCTCCCGAAGGTTATGGAGAAATTATTGGCGGATCTGAACGTATTCATGACTATGAGCTGATGAAACAACGAATTAAAGAACACAACCTTGATGAATCTGCTTATGAATGGTATTTGGATCTTAGTAAATACGGAGCGGTTCCACATTCAGGATTTGGACTTGGACTTGAGCGTACAGTCGCATGGATTTCAGGTGTGGAACATGTTCGCGAAACGATTCCATTCCCACGTCTATTGAATAGATTGTACCCTTAAAACTTTTTGATTTTAATAGAAGAGAGGGGTTCGGTCATGCAACACGAAGAACGACTCCGGATTTGGATTGAGCAGGGAAATGTTAACATTTCCCAGCTTTTTTTTCACCATTATAAGAGTCTTGGAATAAAAGATTTGGACGCGATGCTAATCATGCATATGACGGCTTATAAATCAGAAGGGAATCATTTCCCAACACCTACTGATTTTACTAGTCGAATGGATTTGTCTGAAAACGAAGTATCCATGGTATTACAACGCCTGATGCAACGCGGTTTTCTCCAAATTGGTCAAAATGAGGATCAAAAAGGTGTATTGTATGAGACATTCTCTTTGCTACCACTCTGGAATCGTTTAGTTGATCATATTGAGCTTGCGACAAATGAGGTTGAGGAAGAGACCCATAAGAATGCAGAAGGAGAAATTTTTTCGCTATTTGAACAAGAATTTGGACGGTTTTTGTCACCAATGGAATGCGAATCAATAACGATGTGGCTTGATGATGATGGCCATACTGTTGAAATTATCCGTGCAGCATTAAAAGAAGCTGTTATTGCTCAAAAACTTAGTCTGAGGTATATCGATCGGATTCTTTTCGAGTGGAAGAAGAAAAATGTTAAAACAATGTCTGATGTTGAACGTCAAACAAAGTCTTTCCGAACGGTAGGACCGCGACCATCTCAGCAAAATGAAAAAACTGTTTCGGTAAAACGTGTTCCATTCTATAATTGGCTGGAAGAACGGGATTAGGTGGGATACCATGCTGACGAAAAAACAATGGGGATTTTGTCTGGAGCAATTCGGTGAAATGTTTCCAGACGCGCACTGTGAATTGGTGCATGACAATCCTTTTGAATTAACAATAGCGACGCTTCTATCTGCTCAATGTACAGACGTTTTAGTGAATCGGGTAACGGCGGAACTATTTAAAAAATATAAAACACCTGAGGACTATCTTGCGGTTGATGTCGAGGAACTGCAAGGGGATATCAGGTCAATCGGATTATTCCGGAATAAGGCAAAAAATATTCAAGCACTGAGCCAATTATTGATTGATAATTATGGTGGGGAGGTACCCCCGAATAGGGATGTCATGATGACGCTTCCAGGAGTGGGTCGTAAAACAGCAAATGTGGTCGTGTCAAATGCTTTTGGTATACCTGCTCTTGCTGTCGATACACATGTTGAACGTGTAGCGAAACGACTAGGAATGAATAGGTGGAAGGACTCACCCCTTGCAGTTGAAGAAAAAATTATGCGTTGGACACCGATTAATAAATGGACAGATACGCATCACCAAATAATTTTTTTTGGTAGATACCACTGCAAGGCGCAAAACCCTGGATGCAACGTTTGTCCGCTATTGCCGTTATGCAGAGAAGGAAAGAAAAGGATGAAAGAGAATGCCGAGTGAAGTAAACCCTATCGACAAAGAGCTGCTAACTCCCTATTTTGATAAATGGGAGACAGTTCGTGAAGAAATAGAGACTTTTTATCAACAAAAAGATCATCAAGCCGTAGAGTTAATGGAGTCGGCAATTGAGAATTACAATGTCTTGCTTGAGCAAGGTGGAAGTAAGTTTGATGACCGTAAAGGAAAGGTTGTTTATACACTTTTACCTTTGAATGGTGAGGAACGTTTTGAGTTTGTAAAAGATAAAATAGCCAGTCATTATGCTTATATTCAATTGGATGCGCTCTTTACGGAAACAAAAAAGAAAACTGCAAGACTTTCAATACAAAAGAATTAAAAAACAGAACCTCAGATGTGTTTTGCATCTGAGGTTCTGTTTTTTTGTCTGGATTTCATGGCTTTTCCACAATTGACTAATAACACATTTAAAGAAGTTTGATACATTTTTGATTATGGGTTACTATCGTCAGATGTGCCCTCTGTGCCCTCTGTACCAATATTTGGATCAGGGATCGTTCCATCATCAATAACAGAACCATCGCCTGTGCCATCTCCATTATTGTTGTTCCCGTTATTTCCATTATTGTTGCCGTTATTCCCATTATTGCCATTGTTATTCTCGTTATTCTCGTTATTCTCGTTATTCTCGTTATTGCCATTGTTATTCTCATTGTTCCATTCTTCACCGTCAGGATTTTCAGTTTCTACTTCATCCTCATCAACTTCAGGTATGTCTTCAACAACATCTTCGATTTGCACCGTTGTAGATGCTGCGCCACTTTGTAAGTCACCGAGTTTGGCAATTACAGAGAATGTATATTTCCTGCCTGATTCTGCGCCAGAGAACGTGACGGAAGTATCTCCGGTTGTTGTCATTACCTGCATATCCCCACCATCTACTCCTACTAATACGGTAAATTCGACGTTATCTTCTATATCGCCAAAGTCAGAAGCATTATGGGCCCAATTCAATTTAATAGAACTGGAGGCACTGTCATATTCAGCTGTTAGACTGTTTGGCGCATCCAATTCGATGATTTTTTCTCTAGCAACTTCTACAGGGACTGTCCCGCGTACGAATAACTCCGTCCGTTTTAAGTTCCATGGTGTGGAGGAACTTGCTAGAATAAGTGGATCTGAACCATATTGAATTGTAGCCTCTTCAACAGAGGAGGGTTTTTTAAATTGTGCTGTATTTTTCCCAGAAGAAATGGATGACATAACTTGTTTAAACAAATCTTGTGGGACGTATCGTTCCCCTTCAAAACTCTCCATTGCAGAACGATCTTGATAACCGCCCCAAACTGCAATTGTGTAGTCGGTCGTATAACCCGCAAACCAAGAATCCTGTGCTCCACCTTTGTTTGAGAAGTTAGTTGTACCTGTTTTACCGGCTACATCTAGCCCTTGTATGGCTGCTCGTTTTCCAGTACCATTGCCAGTGAAAACGTCTCGAAGGATATCTGTAATCATATAAGCTGTTGAATCTTTCATAACTTCAACAGGATTGGGAGTCATGTTAAGATTAGTTACCCCATCACGATAAACAATTTTTTTAATGGAATGTGGCTTAGTGTAAATACCACCATTACCGAATGGGGTATAAGCGCCCGCTATTTCAATTGTAGAAAATTCATCCGTTCCTCCTAGCGCATTCGAAGGGTATTCATTTTTGAAATCTAAACCGAGTTTAGCCGCAAAATCTACTGCTTTCTTTCGACCGACTTCCTCATAGGTTTTCACTGCGGGGACGTTGCGTGAAGTAGCTAGCGCTTCACGCATTGTAATTGTACCCTTGTATTTTCTATCCACATTACGAACGGGTTGTGCAGGTTTGGAGTCTTTATAATTGTATGCTTCATCATGCATAGTCTGACCAGTTGACCAATTCAAATATTCAACTGCAGGACCATAATTAATAATCGGTTTAATAGCTGAACCTGGTTGACGTTTTTCAGCAGCGGCAAAGTTTAAAAGTCCTGTTGAGAAATTTCGACCTCCACCAATTGCTACGATTCCACCAGTTTTCGTATCTAGGACAGTTAAAGCACCTTGCATTTTGTCATTAGCGAAGATGTCTGATTTGAGAGCATTTTCGACAGCCTGTTGAGCCTCCACATCTAATGTTGTATGAATTGTGACACCGTCTGAAAGTATGTCTTGCATTCCTGCATCTTCCAGTTCGGTTAATACAATATCGACAAATGCAGCATATTTTGTATTGTCATTAGCTTTCCTATTCTCTTCAGCAAGAAGTGTGCCTGTTACAGGAATTGCTATTGCCGCTTCCATTTCTTCTTTAGAAATTTTTTCATGCTGGTGCATTAGCCCAAGTACAATATCACGGCGTTTTTTGGCACGATCTGGATTTTTGTATGGATTGTATCCGTTTGGACTTTGCGGTAACCCTGCTAACATAGCGACTTCGTGTAATTCAAGTTCATTCAATTTTTTACCATAAAAATAGTTGGCAGCTGTTCCAAAACCATAATTATTTCCGGACATCAGGATTTTATTGAAATACATTTCAAAGATTTCTTCTTTTTCATATTTGCGTTCAAGTTTATTGGCAAGCCATGCTTCTTGTGCTTTCCTTTTAAGGGTTTTTTCTGTGGAAAGGAATGAGTTCTTAATGACCTGTTGTGTCAGGGTACTTGCACCTTGAGAACCGAATCCATCTCGGAAGTTTGCAATGACTGCCCCACCGAGTCGCCAAAAGTCCATTCCTTGGTGGGAATAGAATCGAACGTCTTCCGTAGCCAGAATGGCGTCTTCCATAATTTTTGGAATTTCGCTATAAGGAACAAATTCTCTTTTTTCTGTTCCGGACTTATAAATAACTTTATTATTTTTATCCAAAATCTCAGATGATAGAGGGTCCTTCAAAAGATTTTCATCTAAATCGGGTGCCGAACTTGCATAAAAAGTGAACAGGCCAGCACCACCGATGAGTATGACAAATCCGACTGCAATAACTGCAAAAATTAACTTTTTAAAGATGCCCTTCTTTTGTTTCGGCTTTTTATCTTTCTTTTTTGTACGTTCTGCCTCCATGCTCTTTCGTCTAGCAGTTCTTGAATTTATATTTTCGCTCATATCTCTTCCTGCCTTTCAGTAGCTTCGTTAGGTGACGATAAAATATCCGACACCGCTTGTAAATATTCGATTCTAGGGTTGAAACTAGGGAAAACTTCTATCGCCATAGTTTCAAACTCTGTAAGTGTGATTGATTTTCTACCGCCTGTCTGCATTCTCTCCCAATACATTTCAAAGTTATGATAGGGGACGATAAAATATCGGTCAAGCGAAGTGAACTTTATAATGAAAAATACAACTCCATTTTGTTTCGCAACAGATTTCATATGAACCACTTGGTGGTCATGGATATTTTGTAAAGGGAAGGAGGTTAGACTTTTTGTCTCCTTCGCTTCAAAATCGATATACTTCCCTTGCCACACTCCGTTAAAGTCTGTTGTAGACGGTGTCCGAAAGTAAGCTTCTGTGATGACAGCGGCGCTTCTTGCAGGGTAATTCACGTTTACGACTTGTATGGGCACAGGTTTTTTATGAATGACAGCAATACCGCGACTCAAATAGTATTCATTGGTTTCATTCAGTTCATCCTCTAACGACTTACCACGATTACTGAAAGAAAGATCGATTTTTTTTTGAGCTACGTTTCTTTGAACGGGTATATATTTCCTGCCGTTCGGATAGCGTATTGTCATAGATACCACCTCACATCTGACCATTATACCACAAGGATTAGACGGAATAGAAAAGGGAAAGTTGCAACCAAAAATATGGTTCAACAATAATTTCTTTCCAGTCAAGAAAGATTCATTGTACTGCAATTTGAGAAAAGTAGATATTTAGATGATTCTCTGAGAGAATTAAATGAGATGATGTAATAGGAGTAGTGCCATTGAAGTCTTATCATGTTTAATTGAAATTTTATTAAAAAGGACTTGAGAGACCTTCAGGAATATATGTTCGTCATTATTTGGTGAATCAGCTTCATATCTGATAAAATAGAAGGAATGCAAGGGAAGGATGAAAGAATTTGATAAATTTAATAGAGAAAACAGAAAAACTACTTTCTGTCTGTAAAGAATGTTTTGAAAGACTCACATATATGAGGGAACTCGGCCGGGAACCTGACTTTTTTATAGAAGTGAAACCTTATGCGGATAAATACCATACACTGCTCGATGAATGGACGGAGGAAGTATCTCAATTTATCAAGACTGCAAAACCTAAATATGTTCATCCGATTCAAATTGAAACACTGAACGACTCAATGAAGCAATTCATCGTGCAATCATTTTATCAAAAGACCGGCAAAAAAAGATTTATCCTTTCTATCAATTCTGCAGAATATACATTGAAGACTATTCTGGACGCTCTGCATCTAGAACAAGAAGGAGATAGGAAATGACAAAGAAGATTGCGGTTCACGAAGTATTAAGAATACTACGTTCTGATCCATCATTTTCGGATAATGTCATTCATTATAAAACGATAGCAAGTAAAGAAGCGAAGTACGCAGAATTTCCAGACAAACTTCATCCGTCAATCATTAAAGCACTTTCATCTAAAGGCATTGATAAGTTATACAGTCATCAAAGAGAAGCCTACGAACTGGCTTCGTCAGGAAAGTCGTTCACAGCCGTGACTCCGACAGCATCCGGAAAATCCTTATGTTATCATTTGCCTGTTATGGATTGTATCCTTGAAGATGATACTTCCAGGGCAATTTATCTGTTTCCGACAAAAGCGTTAGCGCAAGATCAGCTTGCGGATCTCCATGATCTAATAGAAGCAAGTGGGGAGACAATCCTCAGTTATACGTATGATGGCGATACTGCTCCTGGATTACGTTCAAAAGTCCGGAAGTCCGGACATATTGTACTGACTAATCCAGATATGCTCCACTCAGGAATCTTGCCTCATCACACAAAGTGGGTTTCATTATTCGAAAACTTAAAATACGTCATTATAGATGAGTTGCATACTTACAAAGGTGTCTTTGGCAGTCACGTAGCACATGTATTACGAAGACTGAAGCGTATTTGTAACTATTATGGAAGTGATCCGATATTTATCTGCACATCTGCAACAATCGCGAACCCGCAGGAACTAGCTGAGTCGCTCATAAACTCTGAGATGCAAGTGATCGTCAATAACGGGGCGCCTGCTGGGAAGAAACATTTCGTCTTCTATAACCCACCAGTCGTCCATCCGACATTTGGTATCCGCAGAAGTGCAGTGCTTGAAGTGCGGGATATCGCCAAGCTCTTATACAATGAAGGCATCCAAACAATCATTTTTGCAAAAAGTAGGGTACGGGTCGAGATGCTTGTCACGTATATGAAAGCTTTAACGAAGAAGAAATTATTCGATGAAACAGTTATGGGGTATAGAGGGGGCTATCTACCTTCAGAACGTCGTAAAATTGAAAAAGGGCTTCGCGATGGTGATATTCGTACCGTAGTTAGCACGAATGCACTTGAGCTGGGCATTGACATCGGACAATTGCAAGCCTGTATTATGACCGGTTACCCGGGAAATATTGCAAGTGCATTTCAACAAGCGGGTCGTGCTGGGAGGCGGCAAGATGAAGCGCTTGTAATTTATGTTGCACAATCTTTAGCGCTTGATCAATACATTATTGAACATCCCGACTATCTTCTGGGACAAACGCCCGAAGAAGTACGAATACATCCGGATAATATGTTTATTTTAATGGACCACCTCAAATGTGCCTCATTCGAGCTACCCTTTTCATCTACAGAGACCTATGGTGAATTCGAAGTACAGGAATTGCTCGCATTCTTGGAAAGCGAAGGTATATTGATAAAAACCACAGACAAATGGCATTGGATGACAGACAGTTTTCCAGCTAGTGAAATCAGCCTTCGTTCTGCATCGCAGGAAAACGTTGTCATTATTGATAAAACCTATCCAAAAGAAACAAAGGTAATTGGGGAGATGGATCGTTTCAGTGCGATGACTTTGCTCCACGAAGAAGCAATCTATATTCATCAGGGCACACAGTTTCAAGTTGAGGAACTCGATTGGGCGGAAAAGAAGGCATATGTTAGTGAAGTTGATGTCGATTACTTTACAGATGCAAATCTTGCAGTTGAACTGAAAGTGATGAATGAGGATAATGTAGAACAGTTCGGTGATAATCATGCAGCTTATGGTGACATTGCAGTTCTTGCGATTCCAACGATTTTTAAGAAAATCAGATTCGATACGCATGATAATATTGGTTCAGGTCCGATTTCGTTACCTGCGGAGGAATTGCATACATCGTCAACTTGGTTCACTTTCGATATTCCAAAAGGGTGGACGCGTGCTGGATTAACGGATGCAATGACGGGAGCGGCTTATGCCATCCAATCTTTTATCCCGTTATTCGTCAGATGCGATAAGACAGATGTACATGTAGTACCACAAGTAAAAGCCATTCATACTGGAATGCCGACGTTCTTCATATATGACAGTTATCCAGGGGGGATTGGTCTGAGTGAAAAAATCTTTGAACAGTGGGATTTACTGCTCCGCCAAGCGGCTAATCATGTATCTAGCTGTCGTTGTGAGTCGGGTTGTCCAGTTTGTATCGGTGCACAAGAAGCGGGAATGGGTATGAAAAAAGACGTTGGTTCTCTTCTACACACATTGGCGGGAGGAGAATCCAATGTCTTATGAACAGAAATTAATGCAAATGAAGAAACTATTGAAGAAAAAAGATCAGAGCAGGATTCTTGAGAATGATTCTGATGTTGTAAAGAATGTTCCACAACCACCGCCTTATGATCAACAATGGCTTGATGCGGGTTTGACAAAGGTCGTAAATAAACACGGCATTGTCTACAAGCGTGTTATTGAATACAATTCCGACTATCGGCACGGACATATTATTCTGTCTGGTTTAAAGTCAATGCTTGAAAAATGGGGGGATTCGGGTGAAGTCCATCCGCTTTCCCCTGATTTTTCTAAGCCTCTATTGTTCTTTGATACAGAAACCACTGGGTTAAAAGGTGCTGGTACACTGATTTTTCTAATGGGTTTTATGGAACAGACAGCATCATCTTTTAAAATGACGCAGTATGTACTTCCGGGTCCAGATCACGAAACTGCATTTCTTTATGAAACGGGATTATGGAAAAAGCCGGTGACCCTCGTTACGTATAATGGAAAAAGTTTTGATATTCCAATGGTTGAAACAAGGTGGACGATGAACCGCAAAGAATTACCCCCGCTTATAAAGCATAAACAAATTGATTTATTGCACGGTTCTAGACGGATTTGGAAGGGTGAAATGGCTACATTCAGACTACCGGCCATAGAGGAAGAACAGCTCGGTTTTTTTCGCGAAGGAGATATGCCCGGACATATGGCACCAATCATCTATCAGGATGCAGTGAAAAATGGTCGTGCGGATCTTCTTATGAAAATTCTCGTCCATAATGAGTGGGATATACTTTCACTTGTTGCACTTTATATACGCTCTACAGATTTGCTATTGAAAATGGATATTCCTGAATCAGCTATAACGCATACGAATATTGGGAAATGGTTTGGTGATTTGAAGTCTCACGATCGAAGTAAACAAATCTTTGAGCGTGTGATAACAGAATATGGGGTACATCATCCCATGACACATTTTTACTTTGGCTTTATTTTGAAAAAGGAACAGGCTTATAAAGAGGCAGTTTCTTCATTTACGATAGCAGCGGCTAAACTTACTGGTCGTGAACGAATTATCGCATTGGAGGAATTAGCGAAGCTGTATGAGCATAAGCTGAAAGAGTTAAATAATGCATTGGACTCGACGCAGGAAGCCATCAGGTATTTGAAAGAGGCCACCATCTTAACAGAAAAATTTCGGATTCGTTCAGGAGATGATTTTTTGAAGAGGGAAATTAGAATAAACAGAAAATTATTTCCCGGGCAAGCGCACAAATCGACAGGGAACTATTAATCATCCTATTTAAAAAGACAAGGTCAGTCACTATATGGTATAATTGACCGTATATAAACAGAGACGGAAGGGCGATTTTCATGGATACTAAATTGGATTCAAAAACAATTCTTGAGAAAGAATTTAAAACGGGCCTTCGAGGCTACAACCAGGAAGAAGTCGATCTCTTCCTAGATGATGTTATTCATGATTATGAGGCTTTTAAAAAAACAATTATGGATTTACAACAAGAAAAGTCTAGGATGCAAAAAGAATTAGAGTCTGCTCAAAAACGACCTGCGGCTGGAAGCGCTGGCACAACTAACTTTGATTTGCTAAAGAGGATCTCAAATTTGGAGAAACATGTATTCGGAAGTAAGCTTTTCGATCAAGAATAATATATTAGCCTAATTAATTATTGTAAAAGACTTAAAAGTAAGGTATACTGTAGATATCATAGTGCAAATTTAGGTAATCGCTGCAACATCCTATGTTGTAGAGGAAAGTCCATGCTCACACGGATCTGAGATGACCGTAGTGTTCGTGCTCGGCGAAAGAATAAGCCGTGGCTTCGCGCATCGCGCGTTGACGGCGGGAATAAATCCTAAGTCTTCGGATATGGATGAGGTTCCCTGAACAGTGCCACAGTGACGTAGCTGATTCGGAAACGGGTCAGATGGAACGCGGTAAACCCCACGAGTGAGAAACCCAAACTATGGTAGGGGCACTCTTCCGAAGGAAATGAACTGAGGAAGAGACAAGCAATTTTTTGCTTGTAGATAGATGATTACCACCCTTAGTACGAGGCGCAAGCCGTTTGAGTACACGGGAACAAAACATGGCTTATCGAATTTCCTATGGTATTATTATTACAATGATTGCTCTCCTGAAACATGGGGAGCTTTTCTTTTGGAAAATTAATGAGTGAAAACGTTATGGTTGGAATTTATCTAGAGAAAGTCTTATCGCCTTTAAGTGGTGGTTTGAATGAGGAGAATACATCTAATTTTGATATGTATTTACGTTTTAAGGCTTCGGTAAATACAGTTGGATTTGTTAGGATGTTTAATGAGCAAGCTTATTTCAGAATCTAGTTATATTTTCAAGGAAATGCAATTAATTTGTTTTTTTATTAAAAAAGGTATGAATTTATGGGTATGATTGAAGGTATAGGATTGGAGTTGGAAACGCATGACTGAATTTAAATTAGTAGCAACCTCTGCAATGGGACTTGAATCACTTGTTGCGGATGAAGTAAAAGCACTTGGGTTTAAAACAACTTCAGAAAACGGTAAAATCTTTTTCCAAGGCGATGAATTGGCGATTGCGAAAACAAATCTGTGGCTTCGCGTAGCGGACCGTGTCCGAATAGTTGCGGGCGAGTTCCAAGCTACAACATTCGATGAACTTTTCGAACAGACGAAGGCAATTCCATGGGAACGTTTTCTGCCGGTCGACGCAGAATTCCCAGTTGCAGGTAAATCAGTAAAATCTACATTGTACAGTGTTCCTGATTGCCAAGCAATTGTGAAGAAAGCAATTGTAGAACGATTAAAAATTGCTTATAAAAGAATCGGCTTTTTTGATGAATCGGGTCCTTTATTCAAATTAGAAGTATCAATTTTAAAAGATAAAGTGACATTGACAATTGATTCAAGTGGAACAGGTTTGCATAAACGCGGTTACAGACTCGCGCAAGGTGATGCACCATTAAAAGAAACATTAGCAGCAGCACTTGTGAAAATTTCACGCTGGAATCCTGATCGGCCTTTCGTTGATCCGTTCTGCGGTTCAGGAACAATTGCGATAGAAGCCGCGATGATAGGGCAAAACATTGCACCGGGATACAACCGCGAGTTCCTAAGTGAAGAGTGGCCGTGGATCAACAAAAATATTTGGGATCAGGTTCGGGAAGAAGCGGAAGATGTCGCGAAATATGATCAGCCACTTGATATTACAGGGTCAGATTATGATCCGAGAATGATTAACGTCGCACGGGAAAATGCAGCGGGTGCTGGGTTTGCAGATTTGATCAAATGGCAGGCGTGTGATGTACGGGATTTGACTGTGGACGGCTTAAATGGCGTAATGGTCGGAAATCCACCATACGGTGAACGACTTGGTGAAGTTGAAGAAGCCGAAGAAATTACGCACGAACTTGGCCGAGTAATGAAAAATTATCCTTCGTGGTCAGTTTATATGTTGTCTTCATTAGAAAACTTTGAAAAACTATACGGTCATCGAGCAACGAAAAAGAGAAAATTATTCAATGGTTTTATTAGAACTGACTTGTATCAATTCTGGGGACAACGTCAATAACTGATAATATGCGGAAGAGGGAAACTCCTCTTCCTTTTGCATGTAAATAGGAAGGGGTATACGATGAAAAGTAAGATGCCATTCCCGTTATCAAAAGAAAAATCGTTCTATGAATCCTTGAATGATTGGATAGGGGATACATTGTACGATGATCTAACTGAAAAAGGTTTTGAATGCAGGGATGAACAAATTTATATGGCTTTCCAAATTGAGCAGGCATTGAAGGAAAAGAAGGTATTGTTCGCTGAAGCAGGTGTAGGGACAGGGAAAACAATCGCTTATTTGCTCCCTGCAATTGCCTATGCTCGTTATACAGGTAAACCAGCCCTCATCTCATGTGCGGATGAAACGCTCATCGATCAGCTTGTAAAAGAAGACGGTGATATTCGTAAAATTAGTGAAGCACTTGGTCTTGATATAGATGTACGCCTTGCCAAATCACGAGATCAGTACCTCTGTCTAAAACGTTTAGAAGACGCAGGTAATACGATTGATGAGGATTATATTGATGTCTTAGCTGATGGACTACCAGATTTCGTTTATGGTAATGCATCTTTACAATCAATAGGTCCTTATGGTGTGCGTTCAGATTATCCGGACATGAGTGATGAAGAATGGAAGACAGTGAATTTTCACCCCATCCAGCAATGTGCTGCATGTGATATCCGAAACCGATGCGGTCAAACTATTCACCGAAATCATTATCGTGAAGCAGTTGAACTAATTATCTGCTCACACGATTCATATATGGAACATATTTGGACGAAAGATTCTCGGAAACGTCAGGGACAGTTACCGTTATTGCCTGAAGTATCTATGATTGTATTCGATGAAGGCCATCTTCTTGAATATTCAGCACAGCGGGCATTGACATATGAGGTTCAAAACAGTACCCTATTAAATTTGCTAGAGCGAATAATGGTTGATCGTATTAGGGAAACAACTCTTCTACTCATGGAACGTTTAATTGATTCTCATGAAGCGTTTTTTGCATTGCTGAATGTTCACGCGGATGAAACCGGTAATGAACGTAGAGCTATCGAAAAAGCACCGGCTCTTATTGAAATCGGTAAAGAGGTAGTGAAGATTTCAAATGCACTTCTTGAAGAATTCGTTTTCGAAGGCGAATTGTATATAATTCCGGAATACGATTTAAGAATGGTCGAAGAATACCTAGATCAATATATCTACTCGATGGAACTCTTTACTTCTAATAATGACGCAGTAGACTGGCTTGAGAACCGTCAAGACGAATCGACGCTCGTTATTATGCCGCGTCTTGTAACAGATATATTAAGGGAAAAACTGTTTTCATCGAATACCCCGATTGTTTTTTCATCAGCAACTTTATCGGTTGGTGAAACGTTTAACTATTTAGCTGACGGGCTGGGCATTCATGACTACCTATCATTTTCTGTGGATTCACCATTTGATTATGATGAAGTAATGGAAGTGCTCGCAACAGATGTTGAAGCGGGTGGGAAAGCAAAACAAGCACTTGAACTTTTAAAAGATGGTAAACAAACACTAATTCTCTTTAAATCAGAGCGGGCAATGAATCAATTCAAGGAAAAAGTACCTGTGGAGTGGAAAAAAAGTATCGCATTCGAGGGAGAGAGGGAATTATCTTCAATCGTACGTGATTTTCAACAAAAAATAGTTCCTGTGTTATGCTCTTACCATTTATGGGAAGGACTTGATATTCCTCAAGATGCTTTAACGCGTGTCATTATTTATGACTTGCCATTACCGCCTTCAGATCCATTGTTCGACGCGAGACGCCAGTATGCTGCTGATCCATTCCGTGAAGTAGATGTACCCTTCATGTTGCTTAGATTACGCCAGGGGGCGGGACGTCTTATACGTACATCGGATGATTCAGGGACAGTTCACCTTCTGCTTGAAGGAAAAGAACAAGAAATGAAAGCGGAAATTGAAGGTATTTTCCCAGTGAAAATGAAGATGACGAACTAAGATTTTAACCAGGGTTTTCAATGTATACCATATAAGGTTTTTCAATTAACAAACGAGGACGTCCAGTTGGGCGTCCTTTTTAGTTGATTGAAATAAGTAGGTCGATACAATGAATTGTCTAGATTGAGGGTAATAAATAAAGAGGGTTTAGAATATTAATTATTGAATTTGAAGATATACTAGCAACGATATTCATTTGGAAAACTATATTTAACCAAATTATGATAGTATTGAGTCCAATATAGTAAAAGAGGGGGAATGAATTTGTCTACTGAAGAGAATTTTGTGGCGTTGTTAAAAAAAATGAGTGCATATTCGGAAGCGATTTCAATCATGTATTGGGATATGCGTACAGGAGCGCCGAAAAAAGGGATTTCAGCGAGATCGGAAGCTGTTGGCACCTTGTCTACGGAGCTATTCAAATTGAGTGTATCTGCAGAAATGAAGGGTTACCTCGAAGAACTTGGCAATAGAAAAGAAACGCTTAACCCGATATTATTAAAAACGGTTGAAGAAGTGAAAAAAGTCTACGACTTGAGTGAAAAAATCCCTGCAGAAGAATATCGTGAATTTGTTGTCCTGACTTCTCAATCAGAATCGGCTTGGGAAGAGGCAAAAGATAAATCCGATTTTGATATGTTCCTCCCATATCTTGAAAAAATTGTTGCAACTACGAAAAAGTTTATCGGCTATTGGGGCAATGAAGGTGATAATGCTTACAATATACTTCTCGATCAATACGAGCCGGGGATGACAACGGATATTATCGATGAGGTTTTTAACCAACTGAAGGAAACAATTGTGCCGCTGGTAAAGAAAATTTCAGAGTTGGATAATCAACCCGAAACGTCTTTTCTATTCAAACATTTCCCGAAAGAAAATCAGAAATCGTTCAGTCATGAGGTATTGAAACAACTTGGCTACGATTTTGAAGCGGGTCGTTTGGATGAAACCGTTCATCCATTTGCAACAGGCATAAATATCGGCGACGTCCGTATCACAACAAAATACGATGAAAATGATTTCCGATCTGCTGTGTTCGGGACGATTCATGAATGTGGGCATGCACTATATGAGCAAAATATTAGTATTGAATTAGAAGGTTTACCGGTTGCGGATGGAACTTCAATGGGAATCCATGAATCGCAATCGCTGTTTTATGAACAATTTGTTGGTCATAATGAAAACTTTTGGAAGTATAATTTCAATTTATTGAAAAGGGAATCTCCTGAACAGTTTGAAGATGTTGCGCTCGAAGACTTTCTCCGTGCAATCAATGTTTCAAAACCATCCCTTATTCGGATTGAAGCAGACGAATTGACTTATCCGCTTCATATCATGATTCGTTATGAAATCGAAAAAGGATTATTCAACGGCGATTACGAAGTGAAGGATTTACCGGGAATTTGGAATGATAAATACGAAGAGTACCTTGGAATCCGTCCCGAAAATAACGGTGAAGGTGTTTTGCAAGATGTCCATTGGGCCGGTGGATCGTTCGGTTATTTCCCTTCATATGCGCTTGGTTATATGTATGCAGCACAGTTGAAAGTCGCTATGTTAAAAGATCTTCCTAATTTCGATGGGTTATGCGCAACAGGTGAATTCGGACCGATTCTTGACTGGCTGACGGAGCATGTCCATAAATTTGGTAAGATGAAAAAACCACTTGACATTATCAGAGACACGACGGGTGAAGGATTAAATGCTAAATACCTGGCAGATTACTTGGAAGAGAAATATACAAGACTTTATAACTTATAACAGTAAAAGCAATCTCGAATGTTGGCAAACAGCGCCAAATGGGATTGCTTTTATTCTAATAGACCTTATGCCAAGTTCACCTGTAAAATATAAAACTCATGCAAGAATAGAAAAAGTATTGGCAGAAAAATTTGTACATAATATCGACGTCGAAAATGGTATGATAAGAAGAGAAATTGACGAAGGGATCGAGACTTAAATGCCAGAATTGGATAAACTTATACAAGAATCAGCTGAATATGGACTTTTATTTAAAAAGAATGACGACGAAGACCGGTATAAAAAGACCGTGTTATTCGCTAAAAAACTAATTGATAAAGAATACACGATTGGATTTGCAGGACATTTTTCTGCCGGTAAGTCTTCAATGATCAATGCTTTGACAGGAGAAGACTTATTACCGTCGAGCCCAATACCTACGAGCGCCAATATCGTCAAAATAAGTAAAACAGCCTCCGATTATGCTGTTATTCATATGACAGATGGCACAGCCGTAAAATATGGCGGTCACGGTTTTCCTGCAGCCATAAAATCGTTCAGTAAGGATGGAGTGGCGGTTTCTCTTGTTGAAATCGGTCACACGGATTCCAATTTACCAGAAGGAATCACTGTTATGGATACACCAGGCGTTGATTCGACTGATGACGCGCACCGTTTATCCACAGAGTCCGCTCTTCATCTAGCCGATTTGGTATTTTACACAATGGATTATAATCATGTGCAATCGGAATTGAATTTCCGTTTCACTAAAGAGTTAATGCGGTACAACGAGAACGTCTACTTAATCATTAACCAAATTGACAAACATCGAGATAGTGAATTGCCATTTGTAGATTTTAAAAAGTCAGTCGAGGATTCATTTAGCATGTGGGGTGTCATACCCAAAGGAATTTTTTATACTTCTTTGAAAGACTTAAAGCATCCATTCAATGATTTTAGTGATGTGTTATCCATAGTTGACAGTTCAATGGAAAACTCGCAAGAGAAACTCGTGAAAAATGCTAGGCAGATCCTATTGAAATTAAAGGATGAGCACAAACAATTTTTATCTGATGAAATTATAGAGCGGAAAAATAACTTTGCTGAGATCGTTACTGAAGATGAATGGGCTATGCAAGAGGAATTAGAGAAAGAAACTTCAGAGGCGAAGAAAATGCTAAACCTACTTTCGGGAGATGCATTTTCTAGCTCGTTTGAAACAGAGAGGAATGCCTTGCTGCAGGTTGCGGCAATTACTCCATACGAAACACGAGAACTGTTAAAAGCTTATTTGGAGTCATTGTCGTCTCGCTTTAAAGTCGGTATCCTATTTGGCGCAAAAAAAACCGCGGAAGAAAGAGAACGCCGAAAAATTGCTCTTGCTGATAATATGGGTAAACTCGTACACGCTCAGATTGAAGTTCATCTAAAAACACTTATGAAAAAGTCATTAAAAGACGCAGGTATTTTAACGGATGACAGATCGCTTGAGATTGATAGAATCGACATGGAGATACCATTCGCTGATATTGAGAATGAATTCAATGTTTCGGATACAATTACAGGAGATACAGTGCTAAATTATGCGGAAAGGATGAAAACAACTATTCATACCGCTTTTCGCAGAATAACCGATGAATGGAAACATGTTATGGCTCAAATTGCATTGAAGAATGGAGATGAGCAATCGGGTAGTCTAGAGCAGAAAGTTTATCGTTTGAATGAGAAATTATATGCAATCAAACAAGTCAATGAGGTCGCAAACCAATTGGCAAAACTTGATTATGCAATGGACGCATCAGCCGAAGAGGTTGAAGTACTGCTCAAGCAGTGGAAAACAAAAGAAAAACTACAACTTATTGAATTTAACGAAGCCGAAGAAATAATAATAAGTGATGAAGTAGAAACCCCGTTTGAAAAAGACGAACAAAGTTATGAAGTAATGGATAATTCGGCATCTGTTGTCAGTCAAGCCAATCACATTGGAGATGCTGTTGAATCGATCCCAGGTTTTCTAGAAACTGCTAATTATTTACGGAAAAAAGCAGACAGACTAGATGGGCAAGAGTTTACGGTTGCACTATTTGGTGCATTCAGCGCTGGAAAGTCATCTTTTTCCAATGCATTACTGGGAGAAAATATATTACCGGTTTCTCCAAATCCAACTACAGCAGCCATAAACAGGATTCGCCCAATTTCTCCAGGTAAAAAAGATAGAACTGCTGATATTCTACTGAAAACGCAAGAACGGATGATGGAAGACGTTTTACGTTCCTTCGAAGCGCTTGGTATCGTCGCGGTGTCTCTGGAAGATGCATTTCAAAATGCGGACGGTGCACTAAATTCGGAATTGACTGATGAAAGTTATCACATTCATAAAGCTTTTATTACCGCCTTCAAAAAAGGATACTCCATTTACAAAGAGATGCTTGGTACGGTCATTAATGTTGATCGGGAGGAATTCGTCAAATTTGTAGCAGAAGAAAACCGAAGCTGTTTTGTCGAATCAATTGACTTTTTCTATGACTGTGAATTGACTCGAAAAGGAATTACACTGGTTGACACACCAGGAGCTGATTCTATCAATGCTCGCCATACGGATGTTGCATTTGAGTACATTCGAAACGCAGATGCAATTCTTTTCGTCACATACTATAACCATGCATTTGCAAGGGCAGACAGGGAATTCCTCGTTCAACTCGGACGAGTGAAAGATGCATTCGAACTCGACAAGATGTTTTTCATTGTGAATGCGATTGATTTAGCTTCCAATAAGGAAGAGGCAAATGAGGTCAAGAATTTCGTTGGTGATGAACTTAGGAAATTCGGTATTCGAAATCCGAGGGTTCATGGTATTTCTAGCTTGCAGGCACTTGAAGCGAAATTGGAAAATCAAATGGATGAGTTCATGGCGCCATTTGAAGTTGAATTCCATCATTTTCTTGAACATGAATTGAAGGGACTCGCGGTCCAAGCGCTCAAAGAAGAAACGATGAAAACAATCGAACGCCTTTCTTCGCTGATAACGAGAACTGAGACGAACATGACAAGAAAAGCGGAAAGGTTAGCAGAATTGAACAAGCTTGAAGGAGAAATACGACAACATTGTGCATTAAAGTTTACGACAGTACTTACGAAATCTGCACATAATGAGCTGAGTGAACTCGTCTACTATATTTTACAACGTGTATTTTTGCGTTTCGGTGATTTCTTTAAAGAGGCATACAATCCATCCGTCTTCGTCAATAATTCGGCAGATCGGGCATTGAAGGGAGCGCTTGCTGAAACTGTTCAAATGATTGGATTTGATCTGACACAGGAACTGAAAGTGACTAATTTACGGATGCTCAATTTTATGAAAAAGCAGTTAAATGAACGCCAACGGATGGAATTTATCAAATTAAACGATATGGACAGATCGATTGCGCCATCACCGTATGAATCGCAAGATGCTGATATGTTATCATTTGATACACCATTCGAGGACCCGAACGTTTATAACAGTGTGAACAGATTATTTAAAAATCCAAAATCCTTCTTTGAGCGTGGAGAAAGAGATATATTGAAAAACCGGCTTGAAGAGTTGCTGAAAACAGATGCATCTACGTACTTGGGGAAAGAAAAAGAACTCCTTGAAAAGTGGACTGATCAATGGATTGACAGTGAGGCGGAAGGACTTAGATTACACTTGCTCAAAGAAAGTCTGAACCAAATCACTTCCGAACGGACACTACTTCAAAGCACAGAGCAACTGGGCGTATGGCGTACTATTTACGAGGAAATACAAGTAGAGGAGCTGGTATGAGTGCCAAACGTTTTTGTTTCAATAGAAGACATTAATTATGAATTGACGAAATGGGTAGACACCCGCTTTTCATTGAAAGATGCAACCGAAGGACAGCGGAAATTCGATGAAAATCATGTAGTAGGTGCAATTTACTGGAATCTTGAACATGATTTGTCTGATATGACGAAAATGGCAGGAAGGCATCCATTACCTGAGAAGGAAGCACTCACTAGGCTTTTCAGAGATAGTGGATTATCCATCGATGACCAAATCGTCGTTTACGATGATGGGGGAAGTCCATTTGCAGCACGAGCATGGTGGTTGTTACAATATGCAGGATTCAAAAAGTCATTTATTGTGCTTGAAGGTTTCGATGCGATAAAAGAGTCAGGCATTCCGGTAGATAATAATAGACCACAGCCACAACCGAGTTCCGTAATACCTGAATGGGACGAAGCAATCTATGCTCCCAGAAATTTTGTTGAAGAAACGGTCGCTGGTAAAACGGCTAATATCCTTCTGGATGCCCGATCAGCGGAGAGGTTCCGTGGCGAAACGGAACCTCTTGACCCAATTGCCGGCCGGATTCCGGGGGCAGTGAACTTTGACTGGGAACAACTAAAAGAATCGGGTATTTTCAAAATAGATGAAGCAGTTAAAATGGAATTGAACAAGGTCGTTAATCCTGTCGACCGGGTAACTGTTTATTGTGGAAGCGGCGTAACGGCGGCGCCGCTATATGCCATGCTTAAACAGCAAGGTTATGAATTTGTCCGTTTGTATGTTGGTAGCTACAGTGATTGGATTTCACACGTGGGGACGGAAGTTGAACGAGGATAAGATATCCTTGTGGCAAAAGTATTTTAAATGAGTAAATGAAGTAGAACCGACCATTCTACACATTGAAGAAAGCTTATAAATCGATTAGCGAGTGGGCTGACACAGAAGGTTTTTAATTAAGGTGTATTAGTAAGATATGGAGGAAACAAATTTGTATTATGCATTACTTGGAGATATCCATTCATCAAAAGAAGATTTAGAAAAAGTACTCGCTGATATTGTAGTAAAATCACCTGAAGCAACTATTGTTGGCACAGGTGATTTGTATGAGTGCATAATTAGTAAAAGAGATATCACGGAAAAGAAATTTACGAAGCTTCAAGACGTAATGATTATTCCGGAGGGATTTACTGAGCTGCTACCATTCCTCTCCGTCAGAGGAAATCAAGAAGAACGGATTGTTTTAATCACTGAAACAGAAAATCCCCTCAGAGAAAAATTAGCAACAATGCCAGAGACACTTGATATTCATCGCGCCAAAATCATCCATGGACATCAATGGAAGTGGAGTGGGGAGCCGCGTCTGCCTATCTACAAGGAAGCGGATAAATCCCTTGTTTTTTATGGACATAGTCATGCTTCTGGATTAATGCATAATGGGATTCACCAACAAATTATATTTGACGTACCTTATGATGTTAGCGGGGAAAGTATTCTTGTAAATGTAGGGGCTGTAAAAGATGATTGCGAGTGGCTGTTGTATGATTTTTTAAAAAGTACAGTTACCTTTATGAAAGCATAACAAAAAAGACTGAACAGAATCTGTTTAGTCTTTTTTGTGAATAGCTTCTCGCGCAAGTGCATCTGCGGCACGGTTTTCGGAATCGGGAATCCATTTGATGAAAAAGAAGTCAAACTTATTAGCAATTTCAAGTATTTTCTTCAAGTACTCTTTATAGTTTTCATTTTTAACAAATTCTTTTTCAACGGCCATAACGACTACTTGTGAATCTGAACGCGCTGATACTACGCCGGATGTCAATTTAGCTGTCTCTTCCACTCCGCGTAATAGTGCTATAAACTCTGCGGTGTGATTATCTGTTGGATTAATGCGTTCAGATAACTTAATTAAATGACCTTCACCTTTTATAAAAATGCCGATTCCGCTTTCCCCAGGATTTCCCGCACTTGCACCATCAACGTATAATTCAATCATTTAGTAACACCTCAATCATCTAAGATAGTTGCACCAATTTACAAAGCGTATTAGAATTAATGAATCGTGTTTTTGGGAGGTTCTATAATGGATAAGACAATCATCATGAATGACATTGATGGAATTTTGGATACCTATTGCGAAGGCTGTTTCCTTAAAACACAACTGTCGAAAGACAAAGGGAAGCCAGGATCGCATAAGTTTTGTATTACCACGTGTACAATCGGTGACCAGCTTAAATTTCTAGGTCAGGAAATGAATAAAATAACAAAATAATATCCCGCTGGAAATTACATCAGCGGGATTTTGCATTCAATCATTCATCACCAAGTTTTAAGACATTCGCTGCCTGAGGACCACGGTTCCCTTCGATGATTTCGAAAGATACGGACTGTCCTTCATCAAGCGTTTTAAAGCCTTCAGATAGAATACCGGTAAAGTGGACGAACACATCTTCTCCGTCATCCGCTTCGATGAAACCATAACCTTTATCATTGCTGAACCATTTCACTTTTCCCTGGTACATGTACATTCCTCCTCGGCGATTCGATGTCCTATCCATCAAACGCATGGATGTATTTACTATACATGAATCGACATTGTGCGTCAATGAGATGCCTAATTATTCAGACATAATTTTATTTAAATATTAAATATATTACAGGAGTGGTTGAATGGAACAACTAATTGTGAAATGCAGGAATATTGTTAAGGGTATATATGACAGTTTTGATGCAAGTCATGACTTTGCACATATTGAACGTGTAATGAGAAATGCGGAAGAAATTATGATTCATGAACCGTCTGTTAATCAGGACGTTGTCCGTTTTGCTGTATTGTTACACGATATAGAAGATGCTAAATACAAAACGAATGAAAATCCTTCCGTTTTGGAAATTTTACAGTCCATTGGTGCTAATGCTGAACTATCTCAGAAAGTGGAGGATTGTATTGCTAGTGTATCATTCAGTGGGGGGAATGCGAAAGATATCACATCCATCGAGGGGGCTATCGTGCGTGACGCAGATCGGCTTGACGCAATCGGAGCTATCGGGATTGCGCGAACATTTGCGTTCGGCGGAGCAAGGGGAAGAAAGTTGTATGACACAGATGAAATCATACGTGAAAATATGTCCGAAGCAGAATATCGTAGCAAGGAAACAGCATCAGTTACACATTTTTACGAAAAGTTATTACTGTTAAAAGATTTGATGGTGACAATAGGAGGGAAAAGACTCGCACAACAGCGACATGACTATATGGTGGATTTTTTGAATCAGTTAGAAAGGGAAATCGGCAGCTGATGGTAGTATTTCGCCTCGTTACGAACATTGATACAAAAATATCTCATTGCATTAATATAGTAGAAATGATGAGGGGGAAAGCTGTTTATCGATACAGAGCGTCTAATCATGCGTTCCATTGAAACTGAAGAACATAATCAGCTATCTTTAAAGAAAAACTACCTGACACCAATGAGATTTGGCGGCCAGGTAGTTTCTATTGTTTTATGTGTGTCATTTTGTACTAGCTAACATTAAAATTCAAGATGTTTTGCAATGTAATCTTTTACATCAGTAATGGGCATACGTGTTTGTTCCATAGAGTCGCGGTGACGAACAGTTACTTGACGATCTTCTTCGGAATCAAAATCGTACGTAACGCAAAACGGTGTACCGATTTCATCTTGACGGCGATAGCGTTTACCGATAGATTGTGAATCATCGTATTGGACATTGAAATGCTTGCGTAGTTCGGCGTAAACTTCATCCGCACCATCCGCGAGTTTTTTTGACAAAGGCAAAACTGCAGCTTTAACAGGTGCTAATGCTGGGTGGAAACGGAGAACTGTCCGTTTGTCGTCGCCTTCCAGTTCCTCTTCAGCGAACGCATCGCAAAGGAACGCAAGTGTTACACGGTCTGCACCTAGAGAAGGTTCAATACAATAAGGAACGACCTTCTCGTTCGTTATAGGGTCGAGGTAGTGGAAATCTTCACCGGAATGTTCCATATGCCGTTTTAGGTCGAAGTCAGTACGGTTCGCAATGCCCCATAGTTCACCCCAGCCGAACGGGAATTTGTATTCGATGTCAACAGTCCCATTCGAGTAGTGGGAGAGTTCATCTTCATCATGTTCACGCAGACGCATATTGTCTTCTGTTAAACCAAGGTTCAATAACCACTGTTTTGAAAAATCGCGCCAGAACGCGTACCATTCCATGTCTTCACCGGGTTTACAGAAGAACTCAAGTTCCATCTGTTCAAACTCGCGCGTGCGGAATGTGAAATTCCCTGGTGTAATTTCGTTACGGAAGCTTTTTCCGATTTGTGCAATACCGAAAGGTAATTTCTTTCTCATCGAACGTTGAACGTTTTTAAAGTTCACGAAAATACCTTGTGCTGTTTCAGGACGTAGAAAAATTTCGTTTGCAGATGAATCAGTAACGCCTTGTGAAGTTTTGAACATCAAGTTGAATTGACGGATTTCTGTGTAATCTAAAGCGCCGCAAGTAGGACAGGCAACTTTGTGTTCATTGATTAGCTCGGCCATTTTGTCGAACGACAGACCGTCGACAATCATTTCAATACCTTTCGCATCGAGTGCATCCTCGATTAGTTTGTCTGCACGGTGACGCGTGTTGCATTTTTTGCAGTCGATCATCGGGTCATTGAAGTTGCCGATATGACCAGATGCTTCCCAAACTTTAGGATTCATAAGAATAGCTGAGTCAAGACCGACGTTATACGGCGATTCTTGAATGAACTTTTGCCACCATGCTTTCTTGATGTTGTTCTTCAATTCGATACCAAGGGGACCGTAATCCCAAGTGTTTGCGAGCCCACCGTAAATATCTGATCCTGGGAAAACAAAACCTCTTTGCTTCGCTAAGTTAACTACTTGTTCCATTGACATAATTAATCCCTCCAATTAAAATAAGCACCCATCCCTGGACAATATGTCCAGGGACGAGTGCATGATAACCCGCGGTTCCACCCTAATTGACTGCGTAAACAGCCCACTTTAATAGTGCATTAGCTCCAGGTTGCCGTTTCACGTCGTTACGGGCTTCCACTGTCCCCGTTCGCTCTAATTTGACATTACTTATAAACCCATCTTCGCCTATTTAGTTCTCTTTCATATTAACATGGTTCCTCTTTCTTCGCAATAGCGGGCATCTTCGTATATAATAATCAAGGATAAACAATTGAACGCTTAGGGCGGTGACTTTTATGGAACTGAATAAGCGCCAGACGGAGATTTTTGAAATCGTTAAAGCTGATGGCCCGATTACTGGCGAGCAGATTGCAGAAAGGCTTAAGCTTGCGAGAGCAACAATCCGTCCTGACTTAGCTATCTTAACAATGGCTGGTTTTTTAGATGCTAGGCCCCGTGTAGGTTATTTCTATTCAGGAAAGAGACCCACTCAATCGGTGGCCGATAGTATGATTGGTATGAAGGTACGTGATTTTCAATCTATTCCAGTCGTTGTTGAAGAGAATATATCCGTCTATGACGCAATTTGCCAGATGTTCCTTGAAGATGTAGGAACTTTATTCGTTGTCGACGGATTTTCACATCTTACAGGGGTTCTTTCAAGGAAGGACTTGTTACGGACAAGCCTGGGCAATAATGAATTAGAAAAAATACCGGTGCATGTTATTATGACCCGGATGCCAAACATTACGTACTGCGAAAAACAGGATATGCTTCTTCAGGTGGCAAAGAAAATGATAGATAAGCAAATAGACTCACTCCCAGTTGTTAATAAGAGCGGCGACGGACTTGAGGTTGTTGGCCGAATCACCAAAACGAATATTACCGCAGCCTTCCTTTCACTTGCGGATGACCATGAATTATGAGGGGGATACTATGAGAAGATTAACTTTATTCATCGTTTCCGACTCAGTCGGGGAAACGGCCGACCTTGTTGCAAAAGCTGCGGCAAGTCAATTCAAACAAGGACTTGAAACTATTTCGATAAAAAGATTTTCACATATTGATGATGAATCTCAACTTAATGAAATCGTTTATTTAGCGAAACAACAAAATGCGATTATTGTTTATACACTAGTAAAAAGTACGATGTGTGAGAAACTGAAAGAAGAATGTCTTCTTAAAGGTATTCATTGCCTAGATTTACTTGGTCCAATTATTAAACGGATTGGTATAGAACTCGGTGAGAAACCTTTAGAGGAACCGGGACTTGTCCGGCAACTTGATGAAGACTATTTCAAACAAATTGAAGCGATTGAATTTGCCGTGAAATATGATGATGGTAGAGATCCACGGGGTATTTTAAGAGCCGATATTGTTCTCATTGGCGTTTCCAGAACTTCGAAAACACCTTTGTCACAGTATCTTGCACATAAAAGATATAAAGTTGCCAATATACCCTTAGTACCTGAAGTAGATCCGCCGGAAGAGTTGTATTCCATTGACCCAAACAAATGCTTCGGACTTGTCATATCGCCTAAAAAGCTGAACTTTATACGTAAGGAAAGACTCATCGCACTTGGTTTAAAAGATGATGCGAATTATGCGCGAGTTGATCGAATTGAAGCAGAAATCAATCATTTTAATAATGTCGTTTCGAAAATCGGCTGTACAGTAATTGATGTAACAAATCGGGCTGTTGAAGAAACAGCAAATGTTATACTAAACGAAATTACGAACCGCAACCGATAAAATCTGCAGAAGGACCACCTGTTTAAATAGGGCGGTTCTTCTTTTGCGGATGATTTAAAGTTTTTTTATCAAATATGAGCTTTGTAATAGGATAAAGTCATGCAATTAGTGTAATATGAAAGATTCCGAGTATAATCGAAAATAATTTGTCGAATATGAAGGATTTTTGAATACTATCTAGAATTTATACTTAGATAGAGTGGTTGGTGATAAGTTGACTAGAATACCAGAAGAGACTATAGAAACCGTTCGATCGAAGACTGATATTGTGGATTTAATAGGGGAATATGTTCAATTGACAAAAAGGGGAAAGAATTGGTTTGGACTGTGTCCGTTCCATGGTGAAAGTACACCTTCTTTTTCCGTGTCAGAAGATAAACAACTATTTCATTGTTTCGGATGTGGAGCCAGCGGTAATGCAATTACATTCGTTATGGATATGGAGAACAGTCCCTTCACTGAAGCTGTCGTAAAACTCGCTGAGCGTACAGGTATTGAAATTGATGCAGTAGTGAGCGAAGGATTCGGGGTCAAACCGAATAATGAATTTAAATCTATGATTGAAGCTCACGCTCTTGCAACAAATTTCTATAGTCACCTCTTACTAAACACTGTCGAAGGAGAGGCAGCATTAGAATATCTTGAAAAAAGAGGGTTTACGCGAGAGAATATCGAAAAATATGGAATCGGATGGTCGCTTAATGATAACGAAGCTTTATCAAGCCTTCTGAAACGTAAAAGTTTCAACATGATGGAAATGGAACGAGCGGGACTATGTATCATGAAAGATGATGGGACAGGCTACTTCGACAGATTCCGAGCACGTATTATGTTTCCTCTCCGTGATGACTTTGGAAACGTTGTGGCATTTTCCGGAAGGACTATATCGGGTATGAAACAGGACGCTAAATACTTGAATAGTCCTGAAACACCAATATTCGAAAAAAGTCATATCTTATACAATTTTCACAATGCACGTCTTAACGTCCGGAAATCGGGTAAAGTAATACTGTTTGAAGGATTTATGGATACGATATCCGCAGATCGAGTTGGCGTGATGAATAGTGTTGCAGTAATGGGCACATCTTTGTCAGACACGCATCTTCTTAAATTAAAAAGAATTGCCAAAGATATTATCATCTGCTGTGACGGGGACGATGCCGGATGGGAAGCAGCCAAACGATTTGCTGGCATGGTTACACAAAAAGGAATGGACGTTCAAATCGCTTTATTGCCAGGGACAATGGACCCTGACGACTATATCACAGAGCATGGCGGTGAATCTTTCCGCGAAAAGATTATTGGCAATCCACATTCATTTATGTCATTTATAATGGCATATGCTAAGCGATCCAAGAACTTATCATATGAAAACGATGTATTGCAATATATCCATGAAGTGCTGGAAGAATTGGCGAAGCGTTCATCACCAGTAGAACGGGATCTTTATATCCGACAACTGTCAACTGTGACAGGTGTTTCTGTCGAGGCAATTAATCAGCAGTTTATAAAAATGGCAGGTAATCAAGCGAAAAGAGCTAAGACAGAACCGCAAGGCAAAGAGATAGTCCAACCAAAGAATACGATTCCAATTCGAAAAAAGACAGGTACAGAACGTGCTGAGCGTTTATTGTTGTACCATCTCTTAAGTGACGTTGACTTATTCGACCGTTTACGTGAGGAAAAGGAAAGTTTGTTCATTCGGGAAGGGTATATCGCCATCTTCATCCGGCTAGCCGGATTTTACGAACAACATGGAGCACCTGACTTTCACAGATTTGCTGAGTCATTGGAAGACCGTGAACTCAGGAAAATTGTACTGGATTCTGCGATGGTGGAAAGAGATCCTGAACATGCCGATGAAGAAATTTCTGATTGCATCACTCATTTGAAAAAGTATCGGATTAGTTTAGCAATTCAGTCAAAAATGCACGAGTCAAAAGAAGCAGAAAAGATGAAGAATCATACCCGGGCGCTGGAGCTGGCCAGGGAAATTATACAGCTCCGGAAATCATTGACGGCATTGTAGTCGTATTCCGGTGTACTAAGGAGGAACGGGTTAGATGAGTAAAAAAGAGAAATCCGAAGATATGGAAATTGAATTGACTGTTGAAGAAGTGAAAGCAAACCTGTTGGAAGCCGGAAAGAAAACAGGTGAACTCACTCTCGATGAGGTTACAGAAAAGTTATCTGTTTTTGAAATGGAACCTGAACAGTTTGAAGAGTTCCTCGATTTGATTGAAGTGCAGGGCATTGAAATGGATCGTAAGGGTGACGAAGAAGCTGGAGATGGCAAAGCAGTGCCGGAAGAGAAATTCGATTTGAATGACCTTAGTGTACCGCCAGGTGTTAAAATCAACGACCCAGTGAGAATGTACTTGAAAGAAATCGGCCGTGTTGATTTATTGACGGGTGCAGAGGAAGTTGAACTCGCAATTCGAATTCTCGATGGTGATGAAGAAGCTAAGAAGCGACTTGCTGAAGCCAATCTTCGTCTTGTCGTCAGTATTGCAAAAAGATATGTGGGACGCGGGATGTTGTTCCTAGACTTAATACAAGAAGGTAATATGGGTCTTATAAAAGCAGTAGAGAAGTTTGATCATACGAAAGGTTTCAAATTTAGTACGTATGCAACATGGTGGATACGTCAGGCAATTACCCGCGCAATCGCAGACCAAGCCCGAACAATTCGAATTCCTGTACACATGGTTGAAACGATCAATAAATTGATTCGGGTTCAACGTCAATTGCTACAAGATCTTGGTCGTGAACCGTCTCCAGAAGAAATTGGGGAAGAAATGGATTTGACTGCTGAAAAAGTACGTGAAATTCTAAAAATCGCACAAGAGCCTGTATCTTTGGAAACGCCAATCGGGGAAGAAGATGATTCTCATCTTGGTGACTTCATCGAAGACTCAGAGGCTCAATCTCCATCCGATCATGCTGCATATGAACTATTGAAAGAACAATTAGAAGATGTACTTGATACATTGACGGACAGGGAAGAGAATGTCCTTCGTCTACGGTTCGGTCTCGACGATGGTCGTACAAGAACACTTGAAGAGGTTGGTAAAGTGTTCGGTGTTACACGTGAGCGAATTCGCCAGATTGAAGCTAAAGCACTTCGTAAACTGCGTCATCCTTCAAGAAGTAAACGTTTAAAAGATTTCTTAGAATAATAAACGGGCATCGGCATAACTATTGCCGGTGTTTTTTTACTACTTACGAAGAAGTTGTAGAAATCTTACTAGGAGGTTATACAACCCTGAAGGTTTTATCTTTATCAGTGCTGGCAACTTCTAGTGCTTTTGTGTCTACACAGATAACAAGTAGCTGATTTTTTGCATTGGCTTCTCCCTACATTCATCAAGGAGCGATTATGACCATGAATCCACAGCGAAAAAGGATGATTATTTCTGAAATTAAGTATTGGAAAGAAAATAAGCTGTTGCCTGAGCATTACTGTGATTTCCTTGTCACTCTGTACACCCAGGGTGAAGATGAAAATGAAATAAAAATTGTCGAAGGAGTACTACTTAAGGAAAAAAAGAAATTAAACCGAACAATTATTATGCTCACCATGTTAACGACTTTTATCAGCGTTTGCATGTTCGTTTTTATCCATCATCCTATACTGACGCTATCTTTAGCAGCATTTGTAATCTTTCTATTTCTACTGTCTACACTACGTAAATCAACTGTCCAAATGCGGATTACTCCTTTACTATACATACTGGCTTCTTTCTTATTGTTGTTTATGTCCCTCAAGTTATGGATGGTCTTTTTCGAAGGAAATAGAATGCTTCTCATTGGGTTGCTCATTTTGAACTGCTCACTTTGGCTAATTGCCGGTCGTTTGCACAAATTGGCATATTTGACGATTTCTGGAATTGTAGGTTTGCTTTTAATCATCGGATTTCTAATCGTTTCGTTCTAAAAATCCAACTAACTTTCAAGATATGCTGTGAAAACAGAAAACAATTCGTTATAATTGGAATTGTAAGCGTTCACAAAAAAGGGGATGAAGATGTTGAATTTCGATTTGACTGAAGAACAACAGATGATTAGAAAAATGATTCGGGAGTTTGCGGATGAAGTTGTTGCACCCGGTGCAATTGATCGCGATCGGACTAAAGAGTTTCCAGTGGAAATTTTTAAGCAACTGTCTGATATGGGAATGATGGGCTTGCCGTTTTCGGAAGAATATGGAGGCGGAGGTTCTGACACGGTAAGTTTTGCCATTGTCACGGAGGAGCTTAGCCGAGCATGTGCATCGACGGGGATTACATACTCCGCGCACATATCACTGGGAGGAGCACCGCTCAACCTGTTCGGAACGGAAGAGCAGAAACATAAGTACCTGACGCCAATTTGTACTGGGGAATCTTTTGGTGCATTTGGTTTGACAGAATCTAATGCAGGATCCGATGCGGGGGGGACGCAAACGACTGCAAAATTGGACGGGGATGATTTTGTCATCAACGGTTCAAAAGTGTTCATCACAAATGCAAGCTACGCTAAGCACATTGCAATCACTGCCATTACAGGAAATAAAGGCGGGGAGAAAGAAATTAGTGCGATTATTGTGCCAACCGATGCAGAAGGTTTCACGGTTATCGATAATTATGAAAAAATGGGCCTTAATGCTTCTAATACGACGGAGTTGGTATTGGAAAACGTACGTGTCCCGAAAGAGAACCTTCTCGGCATCCAAGGTAACGGCTTCAGGCAGTTCTTGGTCACTCTAGATGGCGGACGCATCGGGATCGGCGCTATGGCGTTAGGAATCGCTCAGGCGGCGTTTGATCGGGCACTACGCTACTCGAAAGAACGTAAACAATTCGGGAAGGCACTTTCCGAATTTCAAATAACGCAATTCAAGTTGGCTGATATGGCAATGAAAATAGAACTGGCGCGTAATATGGTCTATAAAGCAGCTTGGTTGAAAGACCAGGGACGGCCTTTTTCAAAAGAGGCGTCGATGTGTAAATTATATGCCTCAGAAATCGCTATGGAAGTTGCAAGTGAAGCAATACAGATTCATGGTGGATACGGCTATATGAAAGAGTATGAGGTCGAACGTTATTTGCGCGATGCAAAGCTTCTTGAGATTGGAGAAGGGACTTCAGAAGTCCAACGAATGGTCATTGCAAGACTAATCGGCTGTTAAGAACTTACCAGATTCCGAGAAGTTTGCTGATTTAAACTGAAATATTTGTCGAATTTGTCACAAAGGGCGAAAAGATCAGCAATAACTCTTTCAGTTTTCTATTAGATACAGTACAATAATAGTTGTGAACTGTATTCATTACAGAATAGATCCTGATAAAGGAGGGTAATTTAATGAGTAGAAATCCAATAGTACCTTATATCTTAATTTTCGCACTTGGAATTGGTCTAATTTTCTTCATGTCTCTTTACGGACTTGATCAGAAAAAAGAAATTGCTGAACAAGGTGAAGATGGGGCAACTGAAGAAGTCGCACCAGCAGACACAGCCGATTTTGATGCTGAAGCAGTTGCTCAAGGGAAATGTATCGGTTGTCACGGTGGAGATCTAACAGGTGGAATGGCACCAGCGTTGGCTGGAACTAGTCTATCTAAAGATGAACTTAAAGACGTGATATTACATGGTACTGACGGCGGAATGCCGGGCGGACTAGTTAAAGACGATGCCGAGCTAGATGCAATGGCGGATTACATTTTATCACTTAAATAATTCTTGAATTTGCAAGGAGCTGTCAGTCAGCAGAAGTTTTTGTTGACTGATGGCTCTTTCTATTTGTGTATCGTGTAAAATGGTTAATATCGTAGACACTATTTTAAGGAAGGATGTGGATGTAATGAATTCCGAACGATTATCGAACAGATTGATGTCGGTTGCTTCTTTCGTTAAGGAAGGAGCAGTTGTTGCGGATATCGGCAGTGATCATGCTTATTTGCCTTGTTTTCTAATCCATTCAAAGATGGCAAGAAAGGCAATTGCAGGTGAAGTAGCTAAAGGGCCATATGAATCCGCCGTTAGCAATGTACGGAGAGAAAACCTATTGGATGTTATTTCTATTCGTTTGGCAGATGGTTTATTTGCCATAGAGGAGAATGATGGGGTTGATACGGTGACGATAGCTGGAATGGGAGGCCCACTAATAGCCTCTATTTTAGAAAACGGCAAAGATCGCCTTTTTGATGTAAATCGAATCATCGCACAGCCCAACATATATGCGAGGGCAGTCCGTGAATGGGCAGTATCCAATGATTGGAAAGTTGTTGATGAACATATTTTAAAAGAAGATGGAAAAATATACGAAATTCTCGTGTTGGAAAAAGGTAGAACTACGTATAGTGAATTGGAAATGATGGCGGGACCCATCCTGCTCATATCTAAAACGGATGTATTCATTGAGAAATGGGGAATTGAGTTATCAGAATGGAATCGTGTGCTTGATTCGCTCGAAAATGCAACGGAAACAGATGCGGTTAGGGTGAAAAAAGAACAATTGAGAAGCCATATCGAATTAGTTGGGAAGGTGTTAACTAAATGAAAAAAGTGAACGGTAATGAAATTATAGAGCTTTTTGAAAACTGGTCTCCGAAACGTTTTGCGGTGGAAGGGGACCCGGTAGGCCTGCACATCGGACAGTTAAACCGGTTGGTAGAAAAAGTCCTCATCACACTGGATGTAAATGAGGAAGTTGTAGACGAAGCAATCCAAAGAGGCGCAAATCTTATCATTGCGCACCACCCACCGATTTACAGGCCATTAAAGAGACTTTTAACGGACACACCCCAAGGTAGAATGTTCGAAAAGTGTATTAAGAATGATATTTCCGTTTATGCGGCACATACTAATCTCGACATCGCACCTGGCGGAGTGAACGATATGTTAGCAAAAAAACTAGGCTTAGTTGACACGGAAATCGTTGAACCAACATCTGTTGAGTCATTATACAAACTAGTCGTCTTCAGTCCAGAGAGCCATGCGGATGCGATTAGGGATGTGTTGGCAAAGGCTGGTGCGGGTGCAATTGGGAATTATGCCGGATGCAGTTTCAGTTCACCCGGAATTGGCCGCTTCAGACCAACAAAAGGGGCGGATCCATTTATTGGCGTAATCGGCCAAAGGGAAGAAGTTGAGGAAGTTAAGATCGAGGTTGTTGTGCCAGGACCACTCAAAAGTAAGGTGCTAAAGGCGATGCTTAATTCCCATCCTTACGAAGAGCCAGCGTATGATTTCTTTGAACTTGATCAGCCAGGGACCGAATATGGCCTAGGGAGAATTGGAAAACTACCAACAAAATTGACGCTTGCAGATTTTGCGGAACAAGTGAAAAGTATTTTTGCTGTGCCTGCACTTCGATTCGTTGGTGATCCAAAAAAAGAAATTCAAAAGGTAGCAGTTCTTGGCGGGGACGGTAACAAATATATAACTGCCGCTAAGTACAGTGGCGCAGATGTCCTTGTAACCGGAGACTTGAATTACCATATAGCTCATGATGCACAAGCGTTGAATTTAGCGGTTATAGACCCGGGTCATAATATTGAGAAGGTCATGATTGAAGGGGTTGCAGTTCACATGCAAAATGCGAGTAAAGAAGCTGGATACGATGTTACATATCTTCAATCAGAAATCATCACGGAGCCATTCATTTTCATGTAAAGAACAATAAAAACCGGCCTCTTACTACGGAGGCCGGTTTCTTTAGGTTGTTGCATATGGTTCAATTCGTATGACAGGTGTAGGATGTTTGATTTTCGGTAAAATTTTCTCCAGTGGAAATTTGCGTTCTGGAATTTGTGTAGATGGATCTTCTGGATTGAAGTTTTCCAAAAATGCAATCACTTCACGGACGACCAATGTTGGCGTCGAGGCACCAGCTGTGACACCAACAGTCTTGATACCTTCCAACCATTTTACATCAAGTTCGGAAACATCGGAAATCCGATATGAAGGTGTGTTAGCAATTTCAACGGAAACTTGTGTTAGACGGTTCGAATTATTACTTTTAGGATCCCCAACGACGATGAGAAGCTCAGATTCCCCTGCTTGTTGTGCAACAGCCTCTTGTCTAACTTGTGTAGCTAGGCAAATTTCTTTATGAACTTCGATATGTGGATATTTTTCCTTAAGTGCGTCCATAATGTGAACGACGTCCCATTGGCTCATGGTTGTCTGGTTTGTAACGAGCAATTTAGTAGTCTCGAGCTCCAGGTTATTCACATCTTCAATCGATTCAATTAAATGCACAGCATGGGGGGCCACGCCAATTGCACCTTCCGGCTCGGGATGATACTTCTTACCGATATAAACGATATCGTATCCTTCCGCAGTCTTTTCTCCGATTAAATCATGCGTTACAGTTACATCCGGACAAGTCGCATCAATCGAAACAAGGCCTTTTCTTTTCGCTAGTTCACGCACTTCAGGTGAAACACCGTGTGCTGTGAAGATTACTGTCCCTGTTTCGACTTTCTCGAGAATCTCCAAACGATTTTCTCCGTCGAGTGTTATGATGCCATCTGCTTCAAAGGCATCCGTAACATGTTTGTTATGAACAATCATTCCGAGTATATAAATGGGTCTCGGCAATGTTTTGTCGAGTGCCGCATTTCTTGCTATGATCATTGCATCGACAACCCCGTAACAGTAGCCTCTAGGGGTAATCTTTAATACTTTCATACAGACTCACTCCTCTAATAGGATCTACCACCATTATAGCGGAGTTGGGCTGCTGTTTCAAAATTATCGAATGGGCGGCTGAAATATTCGGGGGACAGATGGGCCGGGTGCGACATTCGCAACTGTTGCCCTTGTTGGTGTAGATGCCGTTCCGCCTGCGGGTGGGAGCGATTGAAAGCCTTTGTATAATCTCCACATCGCGGGCAAGTTTTGAACCATCGGCGCAAATTGCTGGACGACAGGTGCGAATTGCTGAGCAGTGTTTAGGAAACGATTAGCCGTTTGCATGTATTCCTCCATTTTTGATGGCCCTTGTTGCGAACCTGGGCCAGGCGTCGGACCGCCAAATGGATTGTTCGACGGACCATTCATGAATGGTTGTCTGTGTGCTTGTGGTGGTGCCACTCGAGGGGGCTGTCCGAAGCCCGATTGTCCCATTGGATGGGGTGGCGGTTGTTGTCGCGCAAATGGATAAAAGGACTCATACCTCATAATTATCTCCTTTCAATAAATCAGAATGAACTTTCACATAGTATACTATGCGAAAATCGCATACGGCGGAACGAAATCATGTTACAATAGGTGTACATTAGGAGGGTTACGAATGTCTAAATTTACAGATTATCAATTTAAACCGTTTATACGTGAAGCAATCGGGAGGCTCGGCTTTGAGAATCCGACACCGATTCAAAAGGAAATTATACCGCTTATCCTGAAAGGGACAAATGCGATTGGACAAGCACATACAGGGACAGGTAAATCACACAGTTTCCTCATTCCAATACTGGAACGGACAGATGTATCTGTTGATGAATTGCAAGCAGTCATCACCGCACCAACAAGAGAGCTTGCAACGCAACTGTTTAACGAGCTTGCTAAGATGACTGAAGGTACTGAAGTACGTACATCACTACTCATAGGTGGTACAGACAAGCAACGATCAATTGGGAAACTAAAATCAAATCCCCATATTATCGTTGGAACACCAGGGCGAATCAGTGATATGTCTGAAAATGGAGCTCTTGCTATCCATACTGCAAAAATTTTAGTTATCGATGAAGCGGATCTTGCATTTGATATGGGCTTTATCGAGGATATCGATAAGTTTGCATCGAAAATGCCCGCTAAATTGGAAATGTATGTTTTCTCTGCTACGATTCCAGAGAAATTAAAACCGTTCCTTACGAAATATATGGAGTCACCTGTTCATGTGAAAATTGGTGAACGTAAACCATTGACGGAAGGGATGCGCTATTCTCTCGTTCCTGTTCGCGGTATGAACAAAAGAAAGAAATTGTTGCAAGTAATGGAGGGAATTAATCCCTATTTGGCAATTATCTTTATGAATACAAGACAAAATGCTGAAGGACTTGCAACTTTCCTTGCAGAAAGCGGCATTAAAGTCGGAAGAATTCATGGAGATTTAACACCGCGCGAACGGACACGGATGATGAAACAGGTTCGTGATCTTGAATTCCAATATATAGTAGCGACAGATCTTGCAGCGCGCGGAATTGATATTCCGGGTGTCAGCCATGTAATCAACTTTGAACTTCCTGATGACCTTGAGTTTTTCATTCACCGCGTGGGTCGTACTGCACGAGCAGGGCTTAAGGGGACAGCAATTACATTATATGAACCTTCTGAGGACGACAAAGTAGTGAGAATTGAAAAGATGGGTATTCCTTTTGTCCATGAAGAAGTGAAAAATGGTGAATGGGTTGAAGTAAAAGAACGCCATTCAAGAAGAAATAGAGTTAAGGAAACAGACGATATTGACCGCAAAGCAATTTCGTTCGTACCAAAGCCATCGAAAGTAAAACCTGGCTATAAGAAGAAAATGGCTCAGCAAGTTGAAAGTTTTAAAAAGAGGGAAAGGAGATTGAAACGTAAAAAATGATAAATGATAAACCATTATTGCTTGGCTCCCATGTTTCGATGAGTGGTAGTAAAATGCTACTGGGCTCGAGTGAGGAAGCTGCAAGTTACGGAGCAACTACATTTATGATTTATACCGGTGCACCGCAAAATACGCGGAGAAAACCGATTGAGGATCTGAATATTGCAGCAGGTCATCTAAATATGGAGGAAAATGGACAATCTAATATCGTCGTCCATGCTCCGTACATCATCAACATAGCGAATACGTTTAAGCCTGAAACTTTCAGACTCGGTGTTGATTTTCTGCAAAGTGAAATTGAACGGACGGCTGCACTTGGCGTTGACCAAATTGTTTTACATCCAGGCGCACATGTCGGAGCAGGTGTAGATCTCGGAATTGCAAAAATCATCGAAGGATTAAATGAAGTACTTTCACAAGACTACCCAGTTCGCATAGCCCTCGAAACGATGGCGGGTAAGGGGACTGAGTGTGGCCGTAGTTTTGATGAAATAGCTGCAATTATCGATGGTGTGACACATAACGAACGTTTATCTGTTTGTTTCGATACCTGTCATGTCCATGACGCTGGGTATGATATCGTAAATGATTTCGAAGGTGTGCTAATGGAGTTCGATAAGATTGTTGGAATGGATAGAATTTCAGTCATTCACGTAAATGATAGTAAGAATGAGCGAGGGGCAATGAAAGACCGGCATGAAAATATCGGATTCGGTCATATCGGTTTCGAACCTCTTTCTTATATCGTGCACCACGAGGGATTCCAGACGGTGCCTAAAATTCTTGAAACTCCATTTGTAGGTGTTGATCCTAAAAAGAAAACTGCACCTTATAAATATGAAATAGAAATGTTTAAAGCGAAATCATTTCAGCCTGATGTAATTGATTTATTAAGAGTCTAATAAGAAAATCCCGCCTGCAAAGTTACAAAGTGCAGGCGGGATTTTAGTGTATAAGGGTGTTTACGTTTTTTCACTGGGTGGAGTCTAAATATTTCTTGAATAGTATTTCTGTTTTTTTATCACCTATAACGATTCTAACTTTATTAATGAACGTTTCAGGGACACCTGTGAATAGCCAATGAAATGAAATTTCATCCAGTAAAGGGCGAAGCGCCCTAATTTCTGATTTTGAAAGATCGATACCATATTGTCCTGCAATGACTTTGACTTCAGCATCGCTACGTGTCTTCACTTCATTTAATAGTTGAACATAATCCATTATTGATTCCTTCTTTCTTAAATGGTTGTATCCCCTCGTACAATAGTTTATAATTTGACGAGTGAATCGTAATGATTCCTGTTTCGTGAAAGGAATAGTAAAATGACAAATAACATTATTCAATTGGACGATGTCAGTTTCAGTTATGAGCAGGCAATCGCTCTTGATCAAATCTCTCTCGAAGTAGGAGAAGGGGAATTTTGGGCCTTGATAGGACCAAATGGGTCCGGTAAATCAACTCTTATCAATATTATTCTTGGTCTATTACAGCCATCCAGTGGTTCGATAAAATTGTTTGGTGCAGATATAAATTCATTTAGACACCGGGAACGAATTGGTTATGTTTCACAGAAATCTAATTCATTCAATTCTGGTTTTCCGGCGACAGTCCGTGAAGTCGTGCGCAGCGGTTTGACTCGAAAAGTAGGATTGTTCAAGAGTTTTTCGAAAAAAGATGAGCACCGAACATTGGAAGCACTTCGCATCGTTGGAATGGATCGTTTTGTCAGTCGGAATATGGGTGAATTATCTGGTGGCCAACAGCAGCGTGTTTTTATAGCAAGAGCGCTTGCAGGGGAACCGGATCTTCTTATTATGGATGAACCCACTGTTGGAATTGACCAACAGAATGTGGCATCGTTTTATTCTATGCTTAATAAACTAAACCGTGAGCATGGAATAGCAATCTTGCTTGTAACACATGAAATTGACCTCGTGACGGATCTCGCAACGCATGTAGCCTGTTTAAATCGGTCGATTCATTTTCATGGCAGACAATCAGATTATAAAAAAATGGAAGACGAAGACGTTTCAAGATGGTATGGCCACCCTGTTCGACGCGTTCACCAGCAAACGAATGAGGTAAAACGATGATTAATGATATTTTATCCTATGAGTTTTTACAGAATGCATTCTTATCCGGATTAATCATCGGAGTTATTGCTCCTTTACTTGGCTTGTTTATCGTCGTCAAAAGGCTTTCACTCATCGCTGACGCACTTAGCCATGTTGCTCTTGCTGGAATCGCCGGAAGCCTTTACTTGAGCCAGCAGGTGCTGTTTTTCAGTGCATTGAACCCTGTTTACTTTGGGATTGCATCCGCTGTGGGCGGATCGTTGCTAATTGAAAAACTAAGAGGTGCATATCGTCATTATGAGGAACTAGCTATTCCGGTTATCATGTCTGCGGGAATAGGGGTCGGAGCAATTTTCATTTCATTATCGCAAGGGTTCGGCTCCGATTTAATCGGCTATTTATTCGGTTCCGTTTCGGCGGTTAGCAGACAGGACCTACTTGTTGTTGTCGTTATTGGAATCATCGTGGTATTATATATCCGTTTTCTGTATAAGGAATTATTTGTCTTATCATTCGATGCGGAGTATGCAAAGGTTTCAGGTATTAATTCACGGTATATCCAAATGATCCTCATGATTATAACAGCTCTTGTCATTGGGGCTTCTATGCGGATTGTTGGTATCTTGTTAGTCTCATCGCTCATGACGATTCCAGTGGCATCGGCAATTCAACTCGCAAAAAGCTTTAAGGGTGCGATGATCTATTCAATTATATTTGGCGAATTGGCTGTTATTATTGGACTTATTTCCGCGTATCATCTTGATATCGCACCGGGGGGAACAATTGTCGTTACGTCAGTACTGGTTCTATTAGTCGTTCTTGTTTGGAAGAAAATACAGGGAGGGCGCAATGCCCATGCGGTTAAGGAGGAATTGGTATGACACTTGATGAGGCTTGGCGTCTTCTCCAGGAAAAACAGTTTAAACGAACAAAAAATAGAGATACCATATTACAGTTATTCTCTGAAAATGATCGTTATTTAACAGCTCTGGAAGTTAAAAACTTTATGGAAGACGATAATCCTGGAATTAGCTTCGATACAATTTATCGTAATTTATCAACCTTTTCAGAACTAGGTATACTAGAAGAAACCGATTTAAATGGAGACCGGCACTTCCGAATGCAGTGTGATCCGGGCGTTCATCATCATCACTTTATATGTACAACATGTGGAAAGACACGAAGCATAACACATTGCCCCATGGAAATGATTACTGTCAATTTACCTGACTATGAAGTGGAAGGGCATAAATTTGAGATATACGGCAAATGTCCATTATGTGTCATAAACTAGAAAACGGTGTGAATCTCTTTTAATAGAGATTCACACCGTTTTTATATTCGATTTAAGCTATCAAAACTGGGAATAGCTGTTTGATAACATTATTTGCTTCTTGCCAGTCATAAACTCGGATGACACCATCGGGAATGGGATTCCGATTATACGGTGTATCGAATAATATGACTGGAATATCAAGCTCTTCATGAATTTCAACTGCATTGTCATGCTTGTCTTCAAAAAATGCATGAACATCAAACTTTTTCGCTGTTGCAATTTTATTGTGACTACCGATGAGTTCGATATGATCGTAAGGAATATCCTGCAATTTGAACCAATCAAGTGTGGAATCATATACTTGATGACCCCTTGCAGAAATGTAATAAAGTTCGAACATTGCTTTCCAATCGGTCAAAACTTGTTTAGCGTATTTTTGTGCAGGAGAAGTTTCGTAAATGCTCGTTTCGGCTCCTTTATACCACTCGAAGAAGATTTTTTCATCAACCGGAAATGCTTTTGTCAGATCATATTCTTTTATATCATCTAGAACAAGATTGCATCCGAATTGCTCATTGATATGTGGCAGTAAAGAAGTAGGGCAAGTTACTGTACCGTCGATATCAATGCCGAAGCGAAGGTTTCTCATTCGACTTTCTCAGCTTGTATGAGAAGTTCTTCTTGTCTTTTCTTTTCGAAATATTCTTCTGCGAGTTTGTCTATTTCAATTTTCAATTCTTCCACCATAGTTGCTTCTGGAACTTTTCGAACTGTTTTCCCTTTCATGAAGAGGAGACCTTCACCACGTGCTCCTGCAATTCCAATATCGGCTTCACGTGCTTCGCCGGGACCGTTTACTGCACAGCCGAGAACTGCAACTTTTAGTGGGGCTTTAATATGTGAAATATATTCCTCTACTTCATTTGCTATGGTAATGAGGTCGATTTCAATTCTTCCGCAGGTTGGACATGAAATAAGTGTTGCTGCATTGGAAGAAAGACCGAATATTTTTAGTAATTCGCGAGCTACTTTGATTTCTTGAACAGGATCAGCACTTAATGAGACTCGCATCGTGTTGCCAATGCCTGCGGATAGAAGTGTACCTAAACCGGCAGAGCTTTTAATAGACCCTGAAAATAGTGTTCCAGACTCCGTGATGCCCAGGTGTAATGGATAGTCGAATGCTGCCGCCGCTTTTTGATAGGCCTCGACCGCTAAATTTACATCTGAAGCTTTCAATGACACAATGATGTCGTGGAAATCGAGGTCTTCAAGAATTTTGATATGGTGCAAAGCGCTTTCTACCATACCATCAGCAGTTGGATACCCGTACTTTTCAAGAATTTTCTTTTCAAGTGAACCGGCATTAACACCGATTCGAATCGGAATGCCTTTTGCCTTTGCAGCGTTGACGACTGCTTCGACTTTGGCTTGTCTACCGATATTTCCAGGATTGATGCGAATCTTATCGGCACCTTGTTCAATAGCGATTAACGCCAACTTGTAATCGAAATGGATATCGACAACGAGAGGAATGTTAATCCGTTTTTTTATTTCACCGATTGAATAAGCTGCACGTTCGTCCGGACAGGCAACTCGTACGATTTGACACCCTGCTTCTTCCAAGCGCAAAATTTCTGCTACTGTCGCTTCAATGTCATGCGTTTTGGTAGTCGTCATACTTTGAATGAATAGCTCATCGCTTCCCCCAATAGTCAAATTACCGACTTTTACGGGACGTGTGTTCTTTCTATTTATCATTGCACTCATTTGTTTCTCTCCTTAGTTGGCAATTAGCCTTATAACTATAACTATTTTAGCAATCTTCATGCCAAAAAGACAAGGGACAACCCTTATCAATTAGAACCTGCACACTTCTCCGTTAGCAGACTGGATAGTGGTAGAACAACTTTTTCTCCGCCAATAATCTGCTGGTTTTGAAGATGAGGATTAAAGGAATAGAAGGAAGACAACCTATCGATGAAACTGGATTCAGTATCCGGGTAAAGTGCAAATAGCGTTTCAATAGTGTCCCCAGCAACTGTCGTAACAGTTATGGATGTACTTTTTTCTTCTTCACATTGTTTTTGTTCATTCTTAAAAGAAGCGAGTGGGATAGTGCCTTCCACTAAATCAATTCGGATGAAATGGAACGTTACGAAAAGTAAAACTGCGAGTAGTAGTATTCTCATGGAAATTCCCCCTTCCGCCACTATATGCACGTAAGGGGGGAATATTCATCTAGTTATTTTTGGATAATACTTAGCCGCCGCTGCGATATATGCTAGATGAATAGAAAATGTGATTACTGTACTGAAGGTCTTTAGTGCAGGCAAGAAATCGAGTCCTATCGTCATAAGAATTGGTAAGGTAATCGCAATAGCAGAAGTTCTCCACATATGACGATACTCACCACGTCTTTTCATCAGTTTCAACACAATTATTCCTATTAATCCAAAAAGACTAACCCTGAGGAATATATAGGAAGTGCTGATGACGAGTTGGAGCAGGAAAGCCATTGGATACACCAGTCCGCCAATTGTTTCACCGTGTTCCAATTGTTCGGGTGAGGCCTCGAAGAGAACCTCGTTCCCTCCCAGGTAACGTATGAGTGAGAGGGTTGTAAAAATAGCAACAAAAATGAATATATAGCTGAACACCTTGCCAATCGGAAGTAAGCGGAATGCAGCAAGTTTTTTGGGTTCAAATAGGGATGCTTTAAATAGCTGGTGGAACTTCATTTTTTACCTCCTCCATCTATTCTAATTCTATCATTTTGTCCACAACAATATCTGACAGTATGATGACACTTCTAAAACTGATTGTAAAGGGATTGTAAAGTTTGGATTGCTTCTATTTACAATTCGATACAGCTATTCCCATAATAAGATGCACTATATAAAGTTAGATGGAGGTCGACTGCATAATGGAAGTTAACTGGCAGGAGATGTTGTTCCAGTTTCTTGGTGGACTCGGAATTTTCTTGTTCGCAATCAAGTATATGGGAGACGGACTTCAAAAAGCAGCCGGGGATAGGTTGCGTGCAATTCTTGATCGTTTCACGACGAACCCGTTCATGGGCGTATTGGTCGGAATTATTGTTACAGTCTTGATTCAGTCTAGTTCAGGTACAACTGTCATTACGGTGGGACTTGTCAGTGCCGGTTTCATGACACTTCGTCAAGCGATTGGCGTGATAATGGGTGCAAATATCGGGACAACGATTACGGCTTTTATCATCGGATTAGATGTAGGGGCGTATGCACTTCCAATTATGGCTGTTGGTGCATTTCTAATCTTTTTCATTAGAAAGAGCTCAATTAGAAACTTGGGTGAAGTCATCTTTGGCTTTGGAGGTCTATTCCTGGGCCTTGAACTAATGAGTGGAGGTATGAAGCCTCTCAGGGAATTGGAAACATTCACGGATCTTATGGTTTCCATGAGTGACCAACCAATGTTAGGTGTCGTTGTTGGAACGGTATTTACACTAATTGTTCAAAGCTCGAGTGCTACCGTTGGAATATTACAGGGTCTTTATGCTGAAAATCTTGTAGACATTCACGGAGCTCTGCCAATTCTATTTGGTGATAATATTGGAACGACAATAACAGCGGTTCTTGCGTCAATCGGCGCATCAGTAGCGGCAAAGCGTGCGGCTGCTACACATGTATTGTTTAATATTGTTGGGACAATTATCTTTATGTTGTTACTGGTACCTTTCACGGCATATGTAGTGTGGTTATCAGATGTACTCAATCTTGAAAATAAAATGCAAATTGCTTTTGCGCACGGTACGTTCAATATTGTGAATACGATTATTCAGTTTCCTTTAATTGGAGCTTGGGCTTGGTTGGTTACAAAATTGATTCCCGGCGAAGATGTTACGATCGAGTACAAACCGAAACATCTGGACAGGAATTTTATAGAACAATCACCAGCTGTTGCAATTGGACAAGCGAAAGAAGAAATCATTCGAATGGGCGAATTTGGGGTGCGTGGTTTGCAAGAGTCTTTTGAGTATTTAAAGACAGGCAATAAAAAACATGCGGAGACGGCATATCACATTGAAGATGCCATCAATAACCTTGATAGAAAAATTACAGACTATTTAGTTGAGATTACAACAGTAAGTATTTCGCCGGTAGAATCTGCACGTCACTTCATGCTTATGGATACTGTGCGTGATATTGAGCGGATAGGTGATCATTTCGAAAACATTGTAGAACTTATTGATTACCGCGATGTAAACCGAGTTAAACTGACAGCAGATGCAATGGATGACTTAACTGAAATGTTCACATTAACGATTGAAACAGTTCAAAAAGCCGTCGAATCACTTAACTCGAATGATGTTGATTTGGCCAGAATGGTGGCTGAAAAAGAGGTTCTCATTGATAGGATGGAACGGAAATTCAGAAAGAATCACATTTTAAGGCTAAATGAGGGTCGTTGTACAGCGCAATCGGGAATGGTGTTTGTAGATATTGTCTCTAATTTAGAGCGAGTCGGTGACCATGCTGTGAATATCGCGGAAGCAATTCTTGGAAACAGAGCATAATCGTTTTTTAGGGGGATGAATTTATGGAGTTTGTAGGTTGGATTGTTGCGATTGCTATGTTTATTATTGCTTTTGCCGGACTCGTATATCCAATCATTCCGTCAGCCCTCTTTATAGTTGGAGGTTTCCTCCTATATGGATTTATCGATACATTTGACGGAATGACTATATGGTTTTGGATTATTCAAGTGTTGTTCGTTATCTTGTTGTTCGGCGCAGATACATTGTCGAATCTCGTCGGTGTGAAAAAGTTCGGTGGTTCTAAGGCTGGTATGTGGGGAAGTACAATCGGACTTTTAATTGGTCCTTTTGTTATTCCGGTTGCGGGTATTTTAATTGGCCCATTTCTAGGAGCAGTCATTGCAGAACTAGCCGTATCGCGCGCGGGAGTGAAGCAAGCGGTGAAAACAGGTATTGGTTCGCTAGTCGGATTTTTAACTTCAGTGGTGACAAAAGGGCTGGTTATGGTTATTATGATTATTGTATTTGTATTCTATGTTAGATAAAAAATGATGTAATAGTCCATTTTGTTTGAACGTTTTCAATAATTTTGCTAATGTTGAATGCGTAACGTATTTATGAATCTCTCGAGGAGGAATGTACAAATGGCTTACAAACTACCAGAACTACCTTATGCAGAAAATGCACTTGAACCACACTTTGACAAAGAAACGATGAATATTCACCACACGAAACACCATAATGCATATGTGACGAACTTGAATAACGCACTAGAAGGAAATGAAGAACTTCTAAACAAATCAATCGAAGATCTAATTGCGAATCTTGATGCAGTTCCAGAAGACAAACGTACTGCTGTCCGCAACAATGGCGGAGGTCATGCGAACCACTCACTATTCTGGGAACTACTTTCACCAGAAGGCGGCGGTAATCCTTCAGGTGCACTAGCGGAAGCGATAGATAAGAAATTCGGTAGTTTTGATGCATTCAAGGAAGAGTTCGCTAAAGCAGGAGCAACTCGTTTCGGATCTGGATGGGCTTGGCTTGTACTAAACGGCGGAGAGCTTGAAATCACGTCAACTCCAAACCAAGATTCACCAATCATGGAAGGTAAAACGCCTCTTCTCGGTCTTGACGTTTGGGAACACGCATATTACTTGAACTATCAAAACCGTCGTCCTGACTACATTTCAGCATTCTGGAATGTTGTTAATTGGGATGCGGTAGCAAAACGTTTCAGTAATTAATTTTTAATCTACTAAATTCTTCGATGAAAAGGAACCAAGCACACATCTTGTTCGTCAAGATGTGTGCTTTTCTATTTTTGAATGTTATAATTCAACATGGATAAACGGAGAAAGGAGGACAATATGAAAAAGAAGATAGGTAAGGCGGATCAAGCTAAAATACGCCAACGGAAACATATCGCTTTTCGGATGAACTTCCTATTCTTTTCTATTTTTATCCTGTTTTCAATGTTAATTTTCCGTCTTGGCTATTTACAAATCGTCAAAGGTGAAGATTATTCCCGTGCGCTGGAAAGAACGGAAGAAATCGCCGTTAATACAAGCGTACCTCGGGGCAGGTTATTTGATAGAATGGGACATGTCCTTGTTGATAATGATCCGAAAAATGCCATTACATATACGAAGACGACATCTACCAGTTCGCTAGAAATGCTGAATATCGCTAAAAAACTATCCGAATTGATTGAACAAGATACGAAAAGGATAACGGCGGGCGATAAAAGGGACTTTTGGATATTAAATCATCCCGAAGAAGCAGTTAAAAAAGTTTCTGAAAAAGAATTGATGACGATTCAGAAGGACAGTTCACTTTCACGAATGGAAGTTCAGCGGAAGATAAATGGACTTACACGAGAACGAGTTACAAAAAAGGAAATAGATTCTTTCTCTGAAAAAGATCTTGAGGTGTTGGCGATTTACAGGGAAATGATGTCAGGTTATGCCTATTCTCCGCAAATCGTTAAAAGTGGAAATGTCTCGGAAGAGGAATTCGCAGTGGTGTCCGAGCGCCTTGGAGAATTGCCAGGTGTCGATACAACGACGGACTGGGAAAGAGTTAAAAAATCGGATAATACGATACTTGGATCAACTACAAGTCCGATTGAAGGTATTCCTAAATCTAGGGAAGATTACTTTTTGGCAAGAGATTACTCTAGAAATGACAGGGTTGGAAGAAGTTACATCGAACAATATTATGAAGAACTGCTAAAAGGGCAGAAAACAATTGTAAAGAATATTAAAGACCGCAGCGGCCGTGTCGTCGAAACAAAGACAATAAACGAAGGCGAACCCGGTAAGGATTTAATATTAACGATTGATAGTGAACTGCAACAGGAACTCGAGAAAGTTGTGTCTGATAAACTTTTGGAATTGAAAAGGGGACCAAATTCGGGGGAACTGGATAAGGCTTTCTTAGTTATGATGAATCCTAATAATGGCGAGGTTCTTTCACTTGTTGGAAAGCAAGTCGTTACTAATAAAGAAACAGGTAAGCTCGAAATTTGGGATTATGCATTTGGTACGTTCACTGCACTCCATGAAGCGGGTTCAACAATCAAGATGGCGACGCTTCTTACGGGGTATCAGGAAAATGTGGCACGTATCGGCGAAACGAAGATAGATGAACCAATTAGAATCGGTGGTTTTACAAAAAGATCACTGTTTAATCAAAACGGTAGGGTTGCTGTAAATGATATTCAAGCAATCGGTAGGTCTTCAAACGTTTATATGTTCCGTATTGCATTGGCCTTGGCGAATTCTAACTATAGTTCTGAAGATTCGGCACTTATTAGAGCAAATGCATTTGATACTTTCCGACAATCTTTTGCATCTTTCGGATTAGGAACAAAAACCGGCATTGACTTACCGGGTGAGTCAGGCGGCCTGATTGGCGATAGTAATTCAATAGGTATTTTAATGGATTTATCCATTGGACAGTTCGATACTTATTCAACACTTCAGCTCGCCCAGTTTGTCTCTACGATCGCAAATGGCGGCTATCGGATAGCTCCTAAGGTACTTAAGGAGATTCGCGAACCTTCTGAAGATGGAAAAACTCTAGGTCCACTTATTCAGGAGACGGACATTAATGTTTTAAACAGAATAAAAAATACTGAAGCGGAGATCAACCAAGTGAAGCGCGGTATGCACTATGTCTATTACGGTCAAAACGGGACAGCCAAGAATCTCTTTGCTGGAAAAGATTATGATGCCGGTGGGAAGACGGGAACCGCACAAGCATTCAGTTCAGGAAAACCGACAATCAATTTATCACATGTCGGCTTTGCCCCTTTTGAAAACCCTGAAATTGCATATGCAATCATAATTCCTAACATATCGACAAATCAGAGAAGCTATCCATATGCGCAGAATGAAATTATTCAGCAAGCTGTGGACAAATATTTCACTCTGAAGGCAACAAGGGCTTCAGAAGGAATCACACCAAGCGTAACTCAACCAATCATCCAGACACCTGAAGTGGAAACTGGTAAATAGAAAGAAAGTAGGGAAGCCAGAAAAATGGTTTCCCTACTTTCTATTTTACAGTCGTTATTTCTTTAGCAATCGCATGGAAATCCATTGACGAATCTACTTTATGTTCACCAATCTGAATTTTACCCGTTAGCCCATTACCAGCAAGAAAGGTATCAAATATGGATGCATCTTCTATAATACCCATTCTTTCCAAATCAGCTGAGACGATTGCAGAATTCGAACCCGATTCAATCCTTAAAATTGTCCATGTAGCAGTGTCTGTGGTTGGGGAGTTACTTTCAGTTACAAAATCTTGCTTGTCATTCACTTTCTCCTCATTCTTCGCTAGGTCAGGCTCCTTAACGGTTGATATGGTTTGAGCGATAGCTAAAAGTTCTTTTGTTTTGGTGAGTTCCTCTCGAAGTTCTACGATTTCACTTTGCGATTGCTGTGCTTTGGAAGGAGTTATACGTTCGCTTTCGTTAAAGAAATAGAGAATCCCTCCGGTAAGAATACACGCGGTCCCGAGTATGCGTAACATATCCTTTATCATGAAACCACACCTCTAGATTGCAATACTGCGATTACCTCTCCGTTTGTTAAGGAAGAGCGTTTAGCAATATCATTAACGGAATATCCTTGGGAATGTAAAGACAAGATTTGGTTAACGATGATTTCATGTACTGGTTTTGTTTGCTTTTTAGCTGTATTGCTTGAAGGGAGAGAACCGGCACCAATCATTAACTCTTCTTCGATAGTTTTTACTCTTTTTTTTAGGCTATTCGTTTCTTGGTGGAGACTAATTGAAACTTTCTCCAATTCGTCCGCATAGTGGGACGCGGAATTACCGATAAAAAATGATGCCAGTATACTTATAAGTCCAATAACAAGAAGAATTATCGGAATGTCCATTTCATCACTTCCTTTGCTTGCTTCTTTTGCTACCATTTTACCATATGCATTTCGTTATGGTAATTTCAATCTTTCTAGTGGACATATACTTCTGATGTGGTACACTTAATTAGTCGTATAAATCATGCTCATATAAAATTTTACATTCCTGATGAGTGGGAGGGACCAACAATGCGCGTAAATATTACACTTGCTTGCACAGAATGCGGTGAGCGCAATTATATTTCAAAGAAAAACAAGCGTAACAATCCAGAACGGATTGAAATGAAAAAATACTGCTCACGTGAAAAGAAACAAACTTTGCATCGTGAAACGAAATAATCGCTCAGACCAAAACCTTCATCGGTTTTGGTCTTTTCATTTCAGAACTGGGGGTAATAAAATTGAGTAAAGATTTTTTGAGGAGACAAATGCTAGTTACATTGAATAATATGAGCAACGCAGATCACAAAAAGAAGTCGTTGGAAATTACTGAAAAAGTACTTGAATCGGATGAATTTCAAAGTGCGAGCACAATCGGGATAACGATTTCTCGTTATCCCGAAGTGGACACACGTGCGCTTATCGAAGCGGCTTGGAAAACTGGGAAACGAATTGCTGTACCTAAATGTTTGCATGCAACCCGTGAAATGGATTTTCGTTCTATTACTACGTTCAACAGTTTAGAAACGGTCTATGTCAATCTTTTGGAACCAATTATCGAAGAAACGGTTCCTGTTGCAAAACATGAAATTGATTTGCAAATTGTACCCGGCGTAATTTTTTCCGATGAGGGTTACAGAATTGGTTTTGGTGGGGGTTATTATGACCGTTACATGAGCGATTTTAAAGGTGCTACATTATCATTGGCATTTTTATGCCAGACAGGTCAAGAGGTCCCTATTGAATCCCACGATGTTCCTGTCAATAAAATTTTTACCGAAGAAAAGGTTATCATCAGCCAAAATGGAGGAGACTGTGAGTGAAAGACTTTTATGGGGTCCTCCAATTACTAAAGCGATTTGGCATATATGTCTATACAGGAAATAAAATTGATGATATTGATTTTGTACAATCCGAAGTAAAGGACTTATACGAAAGTGGACTCCTGATGAAGGAAGACTACTTGAAAGCTATCCTCATATTACGTCAAGAAGCAGCTAAATTATGAAATAGGGACTGGGAATATCATTCTCATGAACTTTTTTTCAACGTATTGTGAAACTATTGTTCAGTTACAACGTCTAAAATGTAGTAAGATTAAGAACGACTTGTTTTTATATCATTTTTTTTGAAAGGAAGAGAAGGAATGAAAAAAATAGTATGGCCTAAACATTCCGTACTCATCGTCGCAATTGTCGCAACATGGTTAACAACATATTTCGGTTATATTACAAGTTTTAATATGAAAATCGATAATATGATGCAGGAATTCATTCTGTTTTTGAATCCTCTTAGTTTTCTTCTATTCGTATATGGTATTGCGCTATTCATCAAGAGTACGAAAAGACGTAACTTCTATTTACTTACAGTAAGTATGTTAACTTCAATTATTATGTTTAGTAATGCAGTTTTTTATAGATTCTTTAATGACTTCATTACTGTACCTGTTCTATTTCAAACGAGTAATTTCAGTGATCTTACATCATCGGTTACTGCCAATATTCATGCAACGGATATATTTTTTTTCACGGACGTGCTAATCATCTTGTTGGCAATCCGCTTTATTCCGAAAAATAATAGCGTTGAACAACGGAGTAAAATTGCACGCAAACTTTACTTTGTCATGTCAGCTGCAATTATGATGGTGAATTTGGGCCTTGCCGAAATGGAAAGACCACAATTATTAACACGTAGTTTTGATAGAGAACTTCTCGTGAAAAATATCGGAACGTATAACTACCATATTTATGATTTGTTCATTCAGTCCAAGACCCACGCTCAACGTGCGCTTGCAGATGGCAGTGAACTTGTCGAAGTAAGTAACTATATTAATGCGAACTACGCTGCTCCCGATCCAGAGATGTTTGGTGCTGCGGAAGGTCGTAATGTAATTGCCATCTCTCTAGAGTCCTTACAGTCGTTTGTCATTAATGAAGAGATGGATGGACATGTCATTACACCATTTTTAAATGAATTATCGAAGGATCCTGATACATTCTATTTTCCTGAGTTTTATCATAACACCGGTTTAGGAAAGACGTCGGATTCAGAGTTCATTCTTGAAAATTCACTTTACCCTAGAAATGGTAGCGCAGTATTCTTCACGAATAGTGGAAATACGTACAATTCAATGGCTGAAAGACTTGGCGAAGAAGATTATTTCACAAATGTAATGCATGCAAATAATCGGAGTTTCTGGAATAGAGATATCATGTATAACTCTCTAGGAATCGATAAATTCTATGATTTAGAAAGTTACAGTGTGGGTGAGGGGCAAGCAGTCAACTGGGGTATGAAAGACATACCATTCTTAGAACAGTCAGTGGACATTATGAAAGATATGCCGCAGCCTTTCTATTCGAGATTGCTTACATTAACTAACCACCATCCATTCACATTGGATGAAGAAGATAAACTTATTCCAGAGTATACATCCAATTCAGCCACATTGAATAGATATTTCCAAGCCGTGCGATATATGGATGAGGCTATCAAAGTTCTCTTCGATGACTTGAAAGCAAACGGTTTGTATGATAATTCAATTATCGTCATGTATGGCGATCATTACGGCATTTCCGAAAATCATAATAAGGCAATGGGAATGTACTTGGACAAAGAGATTACACCTTTTGATAATGCGAAACTGCAAAGGGTTCCACTGTATATCCATATTCCAGGTCATGGAAAAGGAAAAACAGTTGACCAAGTTTCATCACAAGTAGACTTGAAACCTACAATTCTTCACTTAATGGGTATAGATACCAAGGATGATATGCAACTTGGTGCTGACATCTTCTCTCCAAGTCATGAACCATTTACAATTTTCCGTGATGGACGTTTTGTAACTGATAAAAATGTCTACACGCAAGAGGTTTGTTATGATAGTGAAACCGAAGAGGAAACTGATATAAGCGAGTGTGAGCCGTTTATTGAACGTGCTATGACTGAGCTTAATTATTCGGATATGATTATTAACGGAGACTTACTTAGATTTAAAGATGAACAGACAAATTTACCTGCAGTAAATAGTAAAGAATAAAAGTGAATTGGATCTGCACGGAACTCTCCGTGCAGCCTTTTTTTAACCTAAATACGGAAAAGGGGGAGACGCGGTGAGAAAAAGGTTATTCATCTTTTGTGTAGCACTCCTGTTGGTAACAGGATGTACAGAAGAGACTGATGAAATCATTGAAAACTCAAAAGACCTTGAAGAAAATGCGTTTAAAGAAGTGAAAGAAAAAGAAATTAGTAAGACATTAACAGCTGACTCCGCAAAGTTCCATTTTGTAGTGGATTGGTTAACAGAGACCAAGATTGTCTATGTCGAAAAGGAAAATGGGCTTTATCTATTGAAAACATTTGATTTGGAATCAGGTCAATCAGATATTGTTCATGAAGAAAGTTCTATAATTATTGATGTTCTAATCCACCCTTCTAAGAATTATTTTTTACTACATACTAGCGATAATTCCACGTCTGCAATAATTAAGATAGTAAGTATGGATGGCGCGATACATGATGAAATTAAAGTTGCATCCACAGAGCTGGAAATTGAATGGAACGATATCGATCCATCACTCATCCTTTTCACAGCTTTTCATGAAGATTGGACATTCGATTTGCTATTATATAATGGGGAAAAGAAATCTCTAGAACTTTTAGCGATTGAAGATCCTTTTCCGAAATGGCTTGGCAAAGACAAGGTTGCAGTCAGTCAAATTGAGGGGCACATACTTGATGGAGGAGAAATACATATTTTTGAGCCCGCCACTGAAAAATGGGACCAATTAGAGGTGGATGAAGTCGTTTATTTTGATACATATGAAGAGTCACTGCTTGTTGTTACAGTGAATGAGGAGACAGATGCGCATTACTCCATTATGGACAAGGACGGAAAGATTCGTTCTGAATGGATGATGCCTGTTATTAGTAATTATTCGGAATGGGTTATCCCTAAAGTTGAATGGATTTCAAAGGATACCGTATTGCTTCCTTCTCCTGTAGAGGGGGGGCAACTTGATGAACTCCTTTCACCCTATCGACTAATACGAGTAACTGAAGGACGTCAAGATGTTGTAGCTGATGAAATCGCATCTGGCCTTCTTCGTTGTTCACCTTCGGGAGAAAAATGTTTAACAGGCAATTCCTCGGAAAATTTGATTGATGTAGTTTCTGCGGTTGAGAATTTGTGGCTAAATTTTACTGAATGATAGAACACTAAGACTGGGCGTCTGCTAAAGCACGACCCGGATGGATTTGTGAATTGACTATATTTTGAGAAGTTAATAGTTCTATTCAAAAAAAGTCTCTCCTGCGAATTAATGCAGGAGAGACTTTTTGTTCTAATTATGCAGTAGGTGGGAACCCTTGAAAAACAAGTGTAGCAATTGTGAAGCCGCCGAAAATAACTGCAGCTCCAAGATTAAATAAAATACTTAAAGCGTTTCGTTGCTTGAATGCTTGGACTGTACCAACAACCGCTAAGATTGCGATGAGTCCAAAAATGACCATCAATAAGTTCATAGGGATGACACTCCTTTCAACAATAAAAAATGAATGCCGATTTAGCGATATTCCTCTTCTATTGTACTGTTTCCAATCATTTTTGTCGAGGTATATAAGTGACGATTATTTGAAATTGTATTTCATCTTGCGTAATATGTTTTGAAGGAGGTGGAGGCCATGCTTAAAATCAATACATACTCGCTTGGACCGATACAGACAAATTGTTACATCATAAGTGATGAAGCAGGTAATTGCCTAATCATAGATCCTGGTGAAGAAAGTGGACGGCTTATTAATAAGATAAAAAGCAAGGAACTAACCCCAATTGCGGTTCTTCTGACTCATGGGCACTTCGATCATATCGGAGCAGTTGAGAGTATTAGAGATCGCTATAACATTCCAGTCTATATTCATGAAGAGGAGCAAGATTGGCTCCTGGATCCAAAACTGAATGGATCTGCCAAATATCCACAACTACCGGATATATATTGCAAAAAAGCAGATGAAATTATTTTCAATGAAGGAATAATGTCTATTGGACCATTTACCTTTGAGGCAAGGCATACACCTGGCCATTCTCCAGGAAGTGTTTCGTACGTCTTTACATCATCTCGCTTCGCGATTGTAGGAGATACATTATTCAAGCAAGGTGTTGGTAGGACGGATTTACCTGGAGGAAATACGGGAGTTTTACTAACATCTATTCATGACAAGTTATTATCTTTAGATGATGATTTTGTTATTTACCCTGGACATGGAGCTCCAACTAATCCCGGGGATGAAAAAGACTCAAACCCTTTTTTGAACGGATTTTAAGCGAATGATTCATTTAAAACAAAAAAACAGCCAGAAATAGGCTGTTTTTTTGTATGTACTATTAGTGGCCAGCGCCAGGTACGTGAATAAACGTTGAGTAGTAGCTGAAACCAACCATAAACACCATCAGATAAGCTCCGAATAGGTACATGTACATACGCTCTGTCAGGTTCAAATATCCAAGTAGTAGGAAGAACCCTGTGTTCGCAACAAAAAGAAGTGCGGCTGGCAGCATGTCTCCAATATAAAACATTACTGCGAAAATACCAGTCCAGAAGCCCATCAACTTAAACATGTTATCCATGTGCGTCCCTCCTTAATAAAACATTACAATAAGCTCCCATTCATTATAAAGGATAACAACTGCAGATGTAAACTCCAATCGTTCTTTCATTGTGACAAAGACGTGTATAAGCTGTATTTTTATGAAAAATGAGATTTACTAGGTGAAAAAAGGTCAAATATGAAATATCCCTTCTTTTCCGTGATACACAATTCGACTTTGAAGGAAAGTATTCCAATCTGCAATTCAAAATCGTATAATATGACATAGGTTGAATGCAGATTATTCAACCTATTAAACAGTTAAATACCGTTACATTTAAAAAGAAAGAGGGGTGTTTAATGATTAGAAATGACAACGTAGTAGAACAGAAAAGTTTTCAACTCTTAGAAAAAGCGATTAAATATGAAGCTTCAGATATCCACCTTATCCCCACGAAGGAAGGATATGATATATCCTTCAAAAAAGATTTGAAACTGGATCGGTCTGGAACAATTCCCCCACAGTTAGCGGGCCGTATGATTTCATTTTACAAATTTTTGTCCTCACTCGACATCAGCGATAAACGTAAACCCCAAAGTGGTTCATTTCACAAACAATTCCAAGGAGAGAATTTTTCTTTTCGCGTATCAACAATCCCTTCAATTCAAATGAAAGAAAGTGTTGTCATTCGGCTGCAAAGGCATGACCGGATTGTTTCCATCGACGAGCTCTGTATGGAGAAAGAATGGGCAGATAAATTGCGTCAGGCGATGTCTGAGCCGCAGGGACTGCTTCTATTGACCGGTCCGACTGGAAGCGGGAAGACGACCACTATCTATTCTTTAACGGCCCATTGTGTAAATAATCTTGAGCGACATGTGATTACATTGGAAGATCCCGTTGAAAATAATCATTCACATCTCCTTCAAATTCAAGTAAATGAGCGTTCCGGCATGACATATTCCGCTGGCCTTAAAGCGATATTGCGCCATTCACCTGATGTGATCATGATTGGTGAAATTCGAGACAGTGAAACTGCTAAAATCGCGGTTCAAGCAGCATTGACCGGTCATTTGGTATTAACTACAGTTCACTCCAAGGATCCTGTCGGTTGTTTTTATAGGATGATGGATTTTGGTGTTTCCGCGGAAGAATTACGGCAAACAATCGTATGCATTTCAGCTCAACGCCTAATTCGAAATAGTTCCGGAGAAAGAGGGGCTGTATTTGAAATTATTCAAGGAGATAGGCTTGCCCAAATTACTGACTCAATTATGAGCGGGGAAAGAGTAATCGTACCGGATGATTTAAAAGTGGAGTCGCTCATCCGGAAGTATAGCCGCTCAAGTGTGATACGGGATGGATAGACGTTTAAGTAAATCAATGTCGCGTAAAAAGAGAATTCTTCAAAATCGACCGGTATTTCTGAAAAGACTATCTGTTTTACTAACAGAAGGCTATACATTCTATGATGGCGTTACTTTACTATTGCCGCATCATATGAAGGATTTTCATCCAATGTTGGAAATGATGGATGCCGATTTTAAAGAAGGTTTTGGGGTGACCCACGTGTTGGCGCGGTTAGGATTTTCATCGGGGGTACTCCTTCCTGTTGCGATTGCGGAAATAGATGGGCGCGTTGCACAAGCTTTGGAGGGGGTGTCTGTACGTCTCGAAAGAGCTGAAGAAAAAAAGAAAAAATTAAAAAACCTTTTAATTTATCCGATTTTCCTTTTTCTTATTATTTCAGCACTGCTAATAGCGTTTCGTAAGTTTTTTCTGCCCAATATGGAAAACCTTGCAATTTCAAGGGGAAATGAAGGGGATGGGTTCGTTTCAATGTTGCCCTCACTTGTTACGAAAATTCCTGATGTCATTATAAGTATTGCGTTAATAACGGCACTGCTCACGGTTATTGGCATCTTTGCTTATAGTAAACTGCTACCCGAAACTAAAATACAAGTAATGATGACTATTCCTATCGCAGGAAGTTTTTTTTTCAACAGTAAAGACCCGAGACTTTTCAAGTGAAGTTGGAAGCTTACTTCAATCGGGATTATCTATGCAAGACGCGCTAGATATATTAATTCATCAAAAAGTGGATTCAGTGTTAAGTGAAATTGCTGGAAATGTAAAAGAACAAGTCATTTTCGGAGAATCATTTCATACTGCTGTCAGCAGAACAAAGGGATTAAAGGAGCAGTTATCTGCATTTGCCAAACATGGTGCGGATAGCGGTTTTCTACCGAAAGAGTTGCAACTGTACAGCGAGCAACTCAGTGAAACAATCGACGAAAATCTGACAAAGGCTTTAGCGGTTCTTCAACCAGCTTTATTCAGTATCATCGCAATTTGTATTTTAGCAGCGTATCTCGCGTTATTATTACCCGTTTACGGAATGATGGATAAATTATAGGAGGGGTTATATGAAATTAATTCGTAATGAAAAAGGGTTCACATTAATCGAAATGATGATCGTATTATTAATCATCTCGGTTCTCATTCTCATTGCCATTCCAAATGTCACAAAACATTCTAAGTCAATTGATGAAAAAGGCTGCGCAGCTTACATCAATATAATTGCTATCAAAGACAACCATCTTTGCAAATGGCTCTATATCAGCCTTTTTGAAGGGTGTGGGTTTCTACCAATTGATTTTGGTAGCAATTATAAGCACATTTTAGGCATAAAAAAATAGAAGTCATGAGCGTTGAAATCGGATTGTCGTCCGAGAATCAACCGTTAATCCACTGTACCAAACACAGCGGAAAACACCTACATAACTTCTTGTTGTACCCATTGTATCAAAAACACAGTGAAGATTCAGGAATTTCACATGGGGAGTTTTTACCGTTTCAATTCGGTGGAGACTCCTTTTTTGATTGTCTATGTGCAAAAGGGGACTCTCACTCATGTCAATCTATTAATCGAATTGCGTACACTTCAACAAACACGATATGGACAAAGACTAATCAGCATATCTCAGCCAATTGGAATCAGCTTAACAAAACTGATAGGGCAGTTTTAGATATGATCCGTAGATATTCTGTAAAATATGGAGCAGCACACTTGAAGCATATTACTATCTCAAATTCACTGGGAAAGTCAGTCTCTACTATTAGACGTTCCATCGTTAAGCTTACTCGGCTCAATATCATAGAACGTGAACAACTATAAGAAGCGTTCTGAAAGGATTTGGAGCTAATATCTACGCCATTCTTACATTCAATGAACAGTCGGAAATGAATACTCGGGTAGTCACTAGGAAGGTAGATACGCCAAGTCACCAAGCGTCCAAATCCGAAAGCGATACGTTATCTCTTAAATCTTTAATAACTTATGAGAATAAAAATTCATCATTACATGATACGTATCTTCCAGAGCTGCCTAGGACTCTTTATGAGCGCTTTAAGTCACTATTGAAATCAACGGTCGGTGAAGATGAAAAGCTTGCAGGAAGGCTCTATGGAGTCTACAGGTCACAGTCAATTCGAATGATGAGATTCAGTATACATGAGGATAAAGGTGAGATATTCGAAGATTTGGCAATACGAGCATTAAATATCACAACGCAAGCGAGCAAGAAGAAAACTTTACGCAATATTGTAGGCTATTATTCAGGTGTTTTAAAGGAACTGATTGATAAGTCTATATTTGCTGATGCTTTTATGGATTATGATGTCCCAGTTAAGCTATGCGTTTATTAAAATTGGACAAATTAAAAGCCGACAATTAATGTCAGCCATCATAAGAATCCTCAGGTAGGAACATCAGTCAGGATGCATTATTGTTAGGAATTGGTATAATGGAACTACCAATGAACTGTGTGGTAGTTATTTCGGAGGGTGTGGCGAAAGTGAGAGAGCTGTCTGAGCACGAGGAATATAGGATTGTTACGCATCAGGGGAAAGTTAGACGGATGAGGAGGGAAGAAGGGGAAGAGTTTTGAAGCGAAGAGATAATTTTTATTTTTACTTTAGTATAGCTTCATTATTGTTCATCTTTGTTCTAATTTACTATTTCTATGAAGAGGATTATAAATTGTCGTTGAATGTCAATACTATAATGACTGTATTGGGTACTGTGTTCGGAGCATATTTTGGAGCAAAAGTAGCTGGTAAATATGCTGTTGTTTCTGTTGGGAAACAAATTGAGAGTAATAATAATAGAGAATTAGAAAAAAGTGTGAAAACGATTAAAATAATCAGAACAGAAGTTTATATGTTTAGAAGGTACTTGGAAATGTTTTTCGAAGCCAAGGAAGAAAAACAAAGTGGATTGCGTCAAATTTACGATTTATCACAAGTAGGTGTAAAGCGGCGAGCCGATAAACTAGAACTAACAATGAACAATGTTAACTGGATGTATATACCTGCGGATGAGTTTATAATGATGACGATTATTAAAGAATTGGTTAATAACATTTTAATGGATATCGAGCATATAAACATTGTTACTAGACCGGAAGAAACGGAAGAGGATTTTTCTGATTTGTGGACGACGACGGAAAAATGGAAAGAAAGTATTGCAGAATTAAAAGAGGTCGAAACTCGACTGGAAGAAATATAGTTAGTCCCCCTGGCCAACCATAGGACAACATTTGATTACAGCATTACGCTGTGTCATTTGTTATCCTTAGGAGCATGGGGAGTATAAGATTGTTACGCATCAGGGGATAGTTAGAAGGATGCGGAGGGAAGAGGGGGAAGAGTTTTGATACCGAATGTTGTTGATGATATTCCAGTGGAGGAACTACTGTTAAATATTGATGAATTTATTAAGGCGAAAAATGTGAGAAAGCTTTATTCAAATCCTAAAAAACTGTATAAGCACATTGTTTTAGAGCTTTTCGGGACTATGATTTTCAATGATTCGAAGTTTTTCAATGAAACATACGTAGCAGTGATGCATATTTTTGAAAGGTCGATTGTGGGAAATGACAAGTTGCGCATGGAAGATGATCTCATTGAAGAAACAATAAAATCAAGTAGGGCTTTGTTATTCGAAAAGTATAACTTAAAAATTACCGATGACAATATCGACGATGTAATAAATTTCGTAAGAAAATATATACGGTTATTTTCGGAAGAAAAACAAACTCTTTATCGACATGAAGAATTGAGTTCATTTTTAGATATCGGAAGAGTTTATCCGGGGGTAACGGTCTTAAAGCATTGGTGGATTGATCTAAAACCATTTGAATTTGAACCCATACTGACTTTTCCCGAATACTTTGCTTATCAAGATTTAATAAATACTTGGAATGATGTACTTGAAAAAAAAATGTTAATGCAAAAAGAACAAATGTCTTACAAAAATGAAAAATATAGAACAATTAGCCACTCTTATTGGTCTTCTATTCGCACGAGCATTATATTGGGTGTTAATTATGTCGAAAGTTATCTTTATTATTATTATTACAACATAAAGTCGAGCGGTAAATATAAAGATAATACTTTGATTAACAGGAATGACCGAAGAAATATAAATGATAAAGAAATAATTGAAAAATTAATATTTGAAACTTACCCTGACGCAATTGAAGAAATAAATGTTTATTATGAAGAGTATAAAAAAGTTGTTAAGTTAAGAGATCGATACGTACATGTTTCCGCATTTATGGATGACAACTCAAATATTTCAGAGTTACAGCCGTTATTAAATATAGATATAGAGGTCGTCGCAAACCAATTGCAGTATTGTGTAGATTTAATCGTTAAAATTGATGAAAGAGTCGAAGAAAAAATACTATTTTGGTGGGACTCTATGGAGTACCCAGATTTTAACTCGCAAGTGAAGATAAAAAACTTAGCTATAAAAAATAAAATAAGTCCCCCTGGCCAACCATAGGACAACGATTGATTACAGCATTGCGCTGAGTCATTTGTTGTCCTCTTTTTCATTTCAAAAAAAGGAGTGAGGATATGAGGTCGTTGCAAGCGGAACTGATTGAAAAAGGGCTTTCTGATGCTCGTACAGACAAGGTAGAGCAAAAGAGTACTAGGGACAAGGGGCAAGTCGTCGGGACAGCTGACGAATAGGGAGTGGGCTGAGTAGATGGGGTCAAATCGACCGACGTATGCGAGGAAAAAGGGTAGCTATTTTAGACCGTGATAGGGGGACTTTCATGACGACGAATTGGGCATAAAAGTTTTAGGGTGTATGGTGAGCGAATTAGATAGGAATGATCCGTCTAGCGGAATGGATTTAACGCAACTTAACAGCATGATGGATGATATGTCCTTCTCAATGGAATGGATGGAGACTGGAAGGCAACATTGGGAGTCAGTAAAGCGACGGTTCAAATGTATATTAACTGAGCGAAGAAAAAGGTTGAGGAAAGAGTCGGTTAAATATTTCTTGTCATACGCCTATATGAAGGGGAGAATTAAAGAGGGGATGCGTTCGAGCGTCCAAACATGTCAGTTCCCCCATATAGGACGAATCGTGAACTCGTTAATCCAAGTGTTTGACGGGTTAACACAACATGTGGGTAACCGGCTTGTTCTTGATACGAAGGAAACACCTGATAGAACCGTGGAACGTTTTATTGGTTGTTTCTTATACATAGTTAGAGGGTTTCTACCTTATTTGGCGAATGTTGTCAGTGAAGGGGTGAATAAATGGAATCGGAAATTAAACATACTGAGGTAACTATTGAACAATCTGATTTAGTTTTCAGTTTTTTGCAAGCCTTATTTGGTGATAGCGTTGATGAATATTGGGATATCATTAGTAAAGTGGATCAAGCTCGTGTTTATGGAATGTATAGGTCAGCGATTACAACAGGTGCGATTGGTGAAGATTGTGCTTTTCAAGATTATGTTAAAGAAGAGTTTATGATCCCGCATAGGGAGCGATATGAAGAAGTAAAAGTGAATCCCGGGATTGCTACTCACCTAAGGTACACAGACGAAGGAGAACCACAAATTTATGTGCTAAAGAACGTTATAGCCAAGCGACAATATATAACAGCTTTTCAAGAGAAAGTATTTCCTGTTTCACTAACAGTTGATGCAAATGTTGATAAAGATGATGTGACTTTTGTGTGGAAAGTTAGAATGTATCTTGATCAAGATTATAAAAACATGTAAAGCATCTCTCAGGGTGATTTTTCTATTCTTGAAAGATTATTTTAATTCCGATTTTTTGTGTCGAGGTAAATGTTAAGGGGTGATTTATATGGAGGTTCCAAAATCGGTTGAGGAACATTTAAAGGTGTTACAGGGAATAAATGATGGATATGAACTTAGTAAAATAATCTTCCAAAATGATGAATTGATATTTGAGACTAATACATTGTCGTTTTGGACAATAAAAAAAGAAGATAATCTTGTTCATGTATCGCCTAAAAATGGAATTGCAAATTTTAATGTCAGAATAATTAAGAATGGGCTTGAGCAAGAGTTCGATATACCAGTGATTCCTAAAAGTATAGCAAATAAATTTAGAAGTCGAGATCTTACTTATATCATCGCTGAATGTTTCAACATAGATCAATTTAAGCCTGAGGGTGATTTGACAGAGGAAGAGAAGATAAAGTACTTTGACCTGTCTGAAATATACTTAACATTCATTGGTGAGAATGCTCGCGAAATCTTGGAAGAAATTGACCCAAGTCAAATTGATTCAATTGCTAGTGCGGATTTATTGTACGAGTTTTTAAAGAGTAGCTTACTAAAATTTGGTGGCAATCAAACAGCTTTAGACGAAATCATGAAGCTTATAAAGGAATATGAAGACATGAACAAAGCTGATGAATTTAACAGGAGTAAATTAGGATTAATTCTAGATGGAGCGGAGAAGATAGCCGTTAAATATATTATTAATTAATATAAGCACCCATTGTGGTGCTTTTTCTATGCCTAAAAATAACGGAGTTGGACGGTGATGTGATGTGCCAAACTGGAATGAAATTCAGAGGAGTGGGAAACCACAAAAATAACACTTGCTGCATTAGCTGATAAGCATGATGCTAAACTCGGTACGTTGAGTAGGAAAAGTCGTGAAGCTTGGGTTAGTAGCCGTCTATGAAGGATGCAAAAAGTATTTGTAGAGTCGGATGATTTAACCGATAAGCAGAGGCTTTTTTGTATTTAGAAGTTAGAAGCATTGGACGAATACCTTCAATTAAATAAAACGTGATGATAAATATAACTAAAAATCAAATAAATCATGAATAAAAAAACTATATTGAATTGTTGATAGAAAAAGGCGTTTAACGTAGCGATAACCTAAGGTGCAAGGCAGATGTTTTAAACTATAGAATTCTAATAACATATCTATTTTCCCTATATATAATACAGAGCATAGCGTTTGTGATTATATTAACTTAAATTTTTTAGAAATAGATATAAAATTAACCTTTATTATAGGTAGTGCAAATACATATGTTATTAGATTTACGTTAAGTCGATGGGGTGTTTAATAGGGTGTTTAGTATATAGATTAAACACTTGAAGTGGTTACAAACGCATTAATGGAGGGGTTTATTGGATTTTCTAATTTACCTCCTCTATTAGTATAGAGTTCAAAAGAGTATGAAGAGGTTGGGAAGTTACTGTCCTCTTTTTTGCGTTCAATAAAATCAAAAGGAGAATGGTAAATATGGATTGATTTTAGGGTGGATCACTTTAAGAAAGCAATAGCAGGTAGTACTTTTTAACTATTTATAATACTTTGTTGACGATTTCTGTTTCTGCCTAGATAGTAAGTAGTGTAGAGGTTAAATCAGTGAGATGTCAGTTGAGAAATATTACAAGAAGGCTGCAAGAATCCCGATTTAACCAAATCAACATCTAAATATCAAACTAAAAGGAGACGATGGAGAATGCTAAGAATTAACTTGAAACGCGTTTTTACAAATGAAGAGGAAACAATTCTGTACTATGATGAGGCTTTGCTAAAAGACAAATTTATTTTCGAAGAAAGAACCGTAATGGATAAAGAAGGAGTCCATACAGAAATCAATCTAAAACACTTCAATGACTCTGATGCCTTCCACTTTATGTTGTATGATGGGAGTTTATTGTCACCGATTCAAACGCTAAGAATTCTGTCCGACGTTGTGGCGTTATACCAAGATAATTCATTGAAAGTATTCTTAGGATTAATAGATGATTTAAGGATAGGTGGTATGACTGCACTGTCACAATCCACAGAAGAAAGACAAGAAGAAATCAGAGACTGGATCAAACAATCATTTGTAGAGGTTCTACAGTCTAAAAGTTAATCTTCAAAACTAATAGTCTACTACTAAAGGATGCCATTTAAGTATCCTTTTTCATTTGCCATTTTAGTCTCCCATATCTATACACTCTCACAGACCTATCACAGCTCGATTCTATCGACTCTACTTAAATATGAATACAGTTTCAGCGCACTAACCCCATTGAACTTAATCAACGACTCAACAAATGGCAGGGCAAGCTATTTAGAGATAAGAAAACGATTGAAATATATATTTGTGAATCATACAAAAGAATTTCAAATTCTTGTTGATATTTCTGGGCTTTGCCGAGATAGTAAGTAGTGTAAGGGGACCATTAATTGGAAGGTTGTTCTTCGTGGATTTTTATGTGAGATGTCAGTTAAAAAATTCAGCAAGAAGAAGGGGAGTTATATGGCTAACTCATTAAGCTTCATGAGAATTGCTACAAGAATCCTTATTCAACCAGTTTAACAATAAGTTAAACTATCGAGGATTATGAAGGAAGGAGAATCTGCATGAAAAGTATTTCAGAGTCACCAACATAAAACGATTTCTTTTTTTGTTATACAGTTGCATGGGCCAATTCCTAAAAGGAAAAGGATGGGAATAGATTAACCCCTATGCAAAGATAGAGAAGTTACGGGAAGCGGAGGAATACCGTCAATTAAATAAAGCGTTTCGCCAATATTAAATCAAATCAAAATGAGAAAGGGGTCAACAAAATGAAATACGATGAAATCTATAATCTTATCAATTATGATGAACGATACGAATCCAAGTTGCACATGCCAAATGAAATATTCACGGATTTAAAGAACAACATCAAGAAAACACCTCATATTGCCTTTGCTTACACATATACCTATTTTGTAACGTGGCTCTACAGGTATACCAAGTACTTTGTCGGTGGGGAGGCCATTGACAATGCAAAAATAAAAGAGGTTTTGGGGTATAATCCAAAAACACAAACCCTTGACTATCTTATAAAAAAGAATGGTTTGTTAGACGAGTTGGAATACTTGACATCTACAAGGGATTTCCCTGTTGGTTGGAGTTATTCGGGGTTAGATTATGAGTTGCTAGAGTTTACGATGCTATCCGAGATGATAGAATTCGAAAGCTATCTACTTAAAGTCTCGAAACGCTTTTTCATCAAATACCCAAACAAGGCATTCTACAGACCAATTTTAGATGACGAAGGTTTCGGAGAAGAGGGGACGTTTTATATAATTGACAATACACATAATATCCCCTTCGAAGTATTCCTTTACTGCATGAGCAACAGTGCTATTGGATGTAGCGGTTTCTATTTATATGCCTACCTAAAACATAAAAATGATATTTTTCCGGATGGGTATAATGTTTCCATTGACGATTTATCTGAGGGGGCTGGGATGATTAGAAGAACACTAAACAAGTATCTAAGTAGTTTGAAAAGCCATAATTTAATTAGCTTTAAGCATAACCAAGAGTTTTTTGCAATTAATATGAGTGCAAAAGATAGAAAAGCAAACACTTATATTACAAATGATTATGATTCCTTCAGTAAAGATCCTGTAGCATATAATAAAATTAGAATTATGAAGAAGGAAGAATACTCTGAGATGTTGAAGACGCAGAGGAAACCTGTAAATAGGTTGGATTTTAAATTGGAAGAATTACCGTATTAAGTGTAAATCTAATAGTGTACTTATTGGGGGTATATATAATATAGATTTTATTTTAATATATTAAATTACTATCTAAATATATATTGTAATTAAAAATGTGGATACTCTATTAAATGTACCCCCAATAAGTACATTAATAGATAAATGAAAAACAGACAGGAAAATGTCAACGACACTGGCGGACGAACAGCACAACCAAACGACAATGATTGGAGGCGGTACTATGGACAAATTAATCAGTAACCTATGTAAATTATTGGAACAAGGTAAACCCGAGTCAATCGACTTTGACCTACTAATCGGAGCGTATACCCGTAAAAAAGTAGATGCTGCATCCATCCAATTGAACGAATTACAGCAGGCGGGACATTTAACATTTGAGCGTGAGGATTACGGCTGGAGAATTATCTTGCATGATCTAAACGCGATAAGAAACTTCCAAGTTGTTGGTAGCAACAGGGTAGCGTTAGATAAATAATTGAATCATTGCCGACAGTAATTCAACAATGGAGCGTACTCCCATCACGGATACGTTCTTTATTATATATGTAAACAGAGCAGAACTCCTATGCATATTGAGTCCTGTTATTCCACGAGACAAAAACACTCCCGAGCCTATTAAACAGAAACAACCACCTGTTAAGACGTAATCTACCGCTATAACGTCAGATTCACTCAAAAATAAGCAAACAGGTAAATAATCAATTAAGGCGGTATTTTCGTAACATATTACCTCATTAGGATTGGTTCTTTATGTAGCACACTTCACTTGGATAATGATTTACTACAGCTTTTACTAGCATGAATGGGAATAACTCTTTTATAACCTCTGTGTGTCTAGTTGGGGATAAATAGTGACCTCAAGCAATCACCAGAGATGGAACTGGCTGTATCGTAATGTACACATATTGAATCACTTTCAACCGTAAATTGAAAGCCATTACCTAAGCATTCTTATTCAAAATATAAGTGTATCATATAGTGTTGAAATAACTTTTGAAACGTATCATAATCAAGCATACTATTTGATGCACTTATCATATAATAAATATAACAAATAAGACGAAGGGGCGGTTAATATGAACACAAAAAAGTTTGCGTACATTCGTGTATCATCTCAACAACAAAATGAGGGTAGGCAAGTTGAAACGATGCTTAATAAAGGAATAGATGAACGTGACGTATTCATTGACAAAGCAAGCGGTAAAGACACCAACAGACCGCAGTATCAAGCGTTAAAAGGTATAGCACGTAAAGGCGATACAATCATATTTGATTCGATCAGCCGTATGTCACGCTCATATGAGGACATTAAAAATGAATATGCATACTTTGCAACTGAGGGTATCAACCTAGAATTTATAAATGAACCGATGTTAAACACCAAAGATACAACGGACGTTATGCAGAGAGCTATATCAGATATCATCCTAACTTTATTATCAGCTTTTGCAGAGAAGGAAAGAGTAGACATAAAAATTAGGCAAAAAGAGGGTATTGCACTAGCTAAAAAAGAAGGCGTTCAGTTTGGCAGACCAACAATAGATTTACCGGAGAATTGGAAAGTTGAATATGATAAATGGAAAAAAGGTAATCAAACAGCTGTACAGTTTGGCAAGAATACAGGATTAGCTAAAGCGACATTATATCGAAAAATAAAAGAATATGAGCAAAGTATCTAACAGGGTAGCCTAACCTAACCGCTACTCTTTTTTCTATATGGTCATATTTCGGCCAAATAACCATTAAAAAGAATATTTTATCCTGATAATAATACCTTCTAAACTCCCTATGTACAGTGCGTTAATGAAAGTTGGCATAAGGGGTTAGTGGGGGGGCTATTAACAAATAGTTGAGACCGTTGTTCTACGTGCAGAAGAAGACCACCCAAAATCACACAATCTATTTTGAGATGAGACCGGTTAATGTTTATTTAATGAAAAACCAAACCCGTATATTAAACGGGTTCGGATCCTATTCCTCGACCTGATGCAGAAGTAGAAGCAGACGATCAAAAAATTGAGATGATGCACATTAGTATTATTACACGACAAAAATAAAAATATATGGAGGTTAGTAATGTTATTTATGATATTTGGGGTTATTGCAATAGTAGCAACTTTTATAAATCTTTATATGTATAAAGCAGGAAAGGATTATAAGCTTGCTATGGCGATGGGATTATCATTTACAGCATTAACACTTTGTGCAGAATACAGTCTTGTATCGGTGTGGGTAGAAGTGGAAGATTGGTCAGCTTTAGGGGATGTAGTACCTGGTATGGAAAGGGTATTATGGTTTTTGACAATTTTTTCTATCTTACTAAATATAGCACCTATACTTTTAGAACTAAAAGGTAAGAAATAATTACTTATTGTCACATCATTTATATAATATGCAATTAATGTGTAAGTCTTTATGTATAACTAACGGGTGCTTTACTTCAAGACGGAGTGAAGCTTTTTTCTTCTTGAACTAACGGGGCAGTTTAGTACAATAAGGGATTGGTTAAATTATTCTGTCTTTATGTTAAACTTTAGTAGTTATTCAACAATGATAAATAGGGAGAGAAAGCAATGGTACAATCACTGATTTTTGATATGGATGGAACTCTATTTCAAACAGATAAGATTTTAGAATTATCCCTTGATGATACATTTAACTATTTACGGTCACAAAATAAATGGGATACAGTAACCCCTATTGATAAATATCGTGAAATTATGGGTGTGCCTTTACCTAAAGTATGGGAAGCTTTGTTACCTAATCATTCCAATGAAGTAAGAGAACAAACTGATGCTTATTTTCTGGAAAGATTAGTTGAAAACATAAGAAGTGGGAAAGGTGCTTTATATCCAAATGTAGTAGAGATTTTCAGTTATTTAAAAGAGAATAATTGTTCAATTTACATAGCGAGTAATGGTTTAACGGAATATTTAAAAGCGATTGTGAGCTATTATAATTTGGATAATTGGGTTACTGAAACATTTAGTATTCAACAAATACAAACGCTCGATAAAGGAGATTTAGTTAAAAGAATTATAAAAAAATATGATATAAAAAAAGCAGCAGTAGTCGGAGACCGTCTATCTGATATAAATGCGGCTAAAGATAATGGTTTAATTGCAATTGGATGTAATTTTGATTTTGCACAAGAAGATGAACTCGCTATGGCTGATTTGGTAATAGATGACTTAATTGAGCTAAAAGCAATATTACCTAAAATGTAAAATAACTTCTTCAACTAACGGGTGCTTAGATTAAGAATCGGCTGCCTTTACAGGGTAGCTTTTTCTAATTGAATGGAGTTAACTACTTCCGTGAATCGGTGTTATGTAAAGCTGTTGTGTATAGCATATACAAGGTTGTTCTGGTATCCCTTTTGTTATGTATGATTGGATAAAATTACATATTAACCTTGTAATGCGATGCACCATCGTGTTACGATGTAATTGTAAATATTTAGTCAAATTGAGGTGTAGTTATGGACAAAGAAATAATGAAGGGCAGTATTGATATTTTGCTACTATCGCTCTTGAATAAACGGGATATGTACGGTTATGAAATTGTAAAGACATTAAAGGGAAATAGTAATGAACTATATAACATGAGTGAGGGTACGTTATATCCTGCCTTAAAACGATTAGAGAATAAAGAATGGCTTCAATCATATTGGGAGAATTCTGAAAGTGGTGGGAGAAGGAAGTATTATAGAATTAAACAAGATGGAAAGAAAGAGTTGGAAAAGAAATTACAAGAATGGAATCAGATTAGCAATTTGATCAAAGTTTGTTCGGAGGGAATGGCATGGACAAAATCGAAACCTATATTGATAAAATCGTGAGTCAATTAAATTGTGACGAGGAAGATAAAAGAGACATAATTGATGAAATGAGAGATCACCTATACTTATTGAAAGGTGAATATATAGAGCAAGGTTTTACTCATAAAGAAGCAACGCAAAAGGCATTAGAAAGTTTCGGGGAACAAAAACAATTAATCAATGGGTATCAAGAATCTTTAATTCCTTTTTATAAATTATTCAAGAGAGCGACATGGACTGTATTTAGTCTGTACACATTTGTTCTTTTGTATCTCTTATTATTCAAGCGAATCGTTGGACGTATTTCAATATCTGCTCGTGTAGGTGAACCATATAATCCTTATTTCTTTTATCCGCGGGACTCTAGTGGGGGATTCTTTGATTTGAAAGTTTGGCAAGAAAATTCTAACTTAATACCTTTTCAAAATACTATACATTACATTTATGGCTCGCATAGTTATTACCAAAGATTTATTATAGATAATACACTAGGGAATATATTAATTTTCTTACCTCTTGGCTTTTTCTTACCTATTTTATTTAAAAAATATAAACTCGCATCGAGAGTATTTATTGCATCGATCATGTTAAGCCTTTCCATCGAAATTCTTCAATTTGTTTTGCAACTTGGTCAATTTGATATAGACGACATTATATTAAATGTAATCGGAAGTATGATTGGTTTTTCTATTACAAAGACAATGTATAGAATGACGAAGTTAACCAAAAAGAACAACTTACAAAGAACCATAACTTAATTTGCTTAGTTGAACAATCGGTTGCCTTTACAGGGCAGCCTTTTATATTGAGCATTGAAGTTAACTACTTCCGTGAACTGGCGTTATATCAACTTGGTGTGTATGGACTATACAAACTCGTTCAGTGATCTAATTCCTTGTTCAACTAACGGGGCAGTTTAGTTGAATAAGAAATGCAATAAATTTAGATATCGCCAAGAAAGAGAATATGAACACTGTTGTTTTACATACCTTTTTCAGTTGTAAGGTATTTCGATGTAATGTGTTGAATATATCTTTTATTCAACTAAGGGCAGGCTTCTGCAATAAGCTTAAACGAAGCATTTGAACAGTATATTATGTGGTGGAAAGTCCATATATAATATACTTTTTTAATTTCACAATAATAATTTGGTATTTCTTGTAACGAATATCGGTTTCATTCTATATATAAGTATCGCAACAGTGGAAGGAGGCATCTAGTGGAGGATTTAAGTGAAATCTATAAATCCTATGCAAATGAAGTAAAACGTTTTCTTCTTTGTTTAACATCAAGTGAGGATTTAGCAGAAGAATTAACCCAGGAAACATTTTATCAAGCTGTCAAGTCAATTCATCGTTACAATGGTGAATGCAAAATTTCGGTCTGGCTATGTCAAATTGCCAAGCATAGCTATTATGATTATTTAAAAAAGGCAAAACATCGAAATCATACAAGTATTGATTATTTAACGCAAAAAGGTGTAGATATACGTTCAAACGAAGATTTACCTGATATTGCAATGATGAAAGAAAGTACATTACGTGTAATTCATCAAGAAATTCGACAATTAAAGGAGCCTTATGCTGAAATTTTTTTACTTCGAACAACGCTGGATTTAAGTTTTAAAGAAATAGGTGACATATTTGAGGGAAGTGAAAACTGGGCGAGGGTTACATATTATCGTGCAAAATGCAAATTAGCAGAAAGGATGGATTTGGATGAACTGTAATATTATAAAGGATTTATTACCGTCCTATATAGACGGTATTTGTAGCGAAGAAACAGTTGCCGCAGTCGAAAGACATATCGAGCATTGCCAAGGGTGCAAAGATACTATGCAAATGATGAAGCAACCAACAGTACAAATAGTTGAAACAAATGTGGAAGCTGCGAAGGAACCGTTTAAACGCATCAACAAAAAACGACGTTTTCAAGTTATTACAGCTATTATGATGACCCTTATGCTCACTTTTATTGGCTATCAAATAGTTCAGAACGTAGGAGTCGTTCATCAATTCTTTTTTCCAAAAGTCATAGCAATTGTAGAAATAGAGGATGGTATGGAAGATTGGCAAAGTATTAGCTTCTCTTCTGATTTAATTAATCATCAAGATTATGTAATATATGATAGTCTTTTTTGGAAGAAGGAAATTGTTAATAGTGCGAATAATGAAAGTGATGTGTTACTAAGAGTAAAAGACGAAAAGGGTAATGTAATTATTGATGAATTTCAAATATCCCCTGGAAAAAGTATTAAATTAGATGGATTGGAGAAAAAAGAAAAATACTTTTTTGAAATAAAAGCTCCACAAGGACGTTTTACCATTAATGCAATATAAGGAATACAATAATTTAGATAGTAATCTAAATTATTTGAATTTCTAAATGTGAGAACGGAATAAGTAGCTACCTGTAAGGGTAGTTTTTTCTTATTGAACTAACGGGGCAGGTTAGTTGAACAAGAAAGTGTTTAATAAAGTCTCTGTTAAAGGAAAATGCTGTAAACTTTTCGGGGATATTCATTGTATTGGATAACTTTTATTATCTTAAAACGTCTATGTAAGAAGTAGCGAAAAAATGAGGTGATATTATGCCATTTATATTCAATAAGATAACACTTATCAGCATAAGTTTTTTATCATTTTGTTTAATAGTAATTGGATTTATATTACAAGCCATCCTTATCCCTATACAAGATATTCATCTTTTAACTAGCAAAGAGCTATTGGAAACTCAAAAAGAATATGCAATAAACTACCCCATAGGAACAGGGCTACTCTATTTAGGTCTGTTTCTAATGATTTTAGTTATAATTCTATTCATTTTTAAGTTTATAAAATCAAAGAGTAATAATCACTAATTGGATGTTTAACTATCCAACTACAATATTTGTTGTTCAACTAACGGGTGCTTTACTTCAATTAGGGGTTAAGCACCCTTTTCAATTCAACTAACGGGGCAGTTTAATTTAAACATTAATGGTATAGTTTTACTTAATTAAATGAAATGGGGGAATAGAATGAGAAAGTTTATAGTATTGGGGATTTTATTGTTACTATTTTTAGTTGGTTGTTCAACTAAAACAACTGATGAAAAAGTTGCAACCCTTGTAAGTAATTACTTACAAGCTGTAGAAACAAAGGATATATCATCAATGGTAAAATATGCTGATGATATAAGATTTCCAGATAAAGCTGAGCAAAAAGAGCAATATTCAAGTATTCTTGACGAAGATATTCACTCAGATGTTACTGATACTAAAATAGTAGAGCTTAAAAAGGTAAATGAAACGGAGTTTGAAGCAACTATTGAACTGATTGAACAGGGAAATTTAACCAAATTAACTTTCCCTGTTCAGAAGCAAAAAAGAGGTTGGAAAGTTATTGTTGGACAAGATAGATAGCAAATGAAGAGTGTTGTTTAACTTGTGTTCAACAATCGGGCTAGATTGTGATAACAAATGACGGAGGAGAAAAAAATGGGTGTTAAAAGAAAACTTGGAACACTAATTTTAGCGAGTCTTATTGCAATGTCTGTAGTATTTTGGTACTCGCAACAGGAGCCATATAGTACAGAGCTGGTTGTAAAAACTTTGTTTGATAAATATGAAGTACAAAGCACTCAAATTGGTAGTACTGACCCGGTTATATGGATAGATTTATACGATAAAAATCATATACCCGAAGTTGAAAATTATTTAAAAGCTAAATTGTCTAAAGATGACTTAGAACACTTTGAAATCGAAGTATTCTCTCGGTGGTCGTGAATTCTGAGGTGAGAACACTACTCAAAGTCAATGTGTTTTCAATAAAGGGAGAACTTATTAAACCGGTTTTCGACAAACGGGCGCGATTATTTAATAAGCGTCTCTGTTCTTATTAAACTAACGGGGTGCTTTACTTGAAAATCATTGAGCTAATAAAACAGCTCTTTTTCTTCTTGAACTAACGGGGCAGAATAGTTGAACAAGAGGTTTAAAATAGATAATGTAATCGTCCTTAATTCGGACGATTATTTTTTTATTTTGAAAAATTTAAGCCAAACTAGACTTTGTTTTGTCTAATAGATGTAAGACAAAAAAGAAAGGGTGAATTCCAATCATTGGATTAGTAAAAAAAGCACAAAAAGGAAATGACAAAGCTTTTTTAAAGCTGTTCCAGCAATATGAAGAAGATATTTATCGAATGGCTTATGTATATGTAAAAAACAAAGAAGATGCATTAGATGTTGCTCAAGAAGTAGCCTATCAATCATTTAAGAAGATAAATACATTGAAAAAGCCAGAGTATTTCAAAACGTGGTTAATGAGAATCACAATGAACTGTGCAACAAATGTAGTAAGGAAAAATAAAAAAGTTGTTCAGTTAAAACCAGAATATGAGGAATTTTTAGGAACGGAGAATGAAGATATTTCCTTTTCTATATCATTACAAGATTTGATAGATGGATTAGACGGGGATGAAAAAGGTATTGTTCTTTTAAGATTTTATCATAACCATACATTTAAAGAAATATCGGAGATATTGGAAATACCACTTGGAACGGCAAAATCTATTCTTTATCGTGCATTAGATAAGCTGCGTAAACAATTTAAGGAGGGTGATATTTGTGAACAATAAAATAGATCAAGAGTTACAAAAAATAGAAATTCCAAAAGAACTACATGAAAGATCTAAAATAGGTATAAAAAAAGCCAAGGCAGAGCAACAAAAGAGAAGATTTAAAAATCCATTAGTAGCAGCAATGATTTTAGGGTTATCTACCACTTCAGTTGCTTTTGCTTTTCCGTCTATTGCAGCACAAATTCCATTTATGGATAATGTCATTAGTTTTTTTAATGATGGGGAGAGAGTCTATAAAGATTTCGAAACCTTCTCGACTGATATTGGTCTTGCACAGACAAGCAATGGTACGACTGTTATGATAGACAATGCGGTTTATGATGGAACGAATGTTACTATTTTATATGCAATCGAAACAGAACAAGAAGTTGAACAAGAAATTGAAATCCGTGCAATGAATTGGTTTGATGTTGTTGGTGCAAGAGGTAAGGGAGGTAGTGAAAAAATTACAAAGATTAGTGACAATCGCTATGTAGGGTTGGCAACTTTCACTCCCGATTTCGAAGATGAAAAGTATCCAGAAACGATTGAAATTACTTGGAATCCTGAAGCCTTTAAAAGTTTATCAAATGATTTAGAGGTAGAAGGTGATTGGTCATTCGCCTTTTCACTTAATCGTTTAGAAGGTAATATAGAATTGTTAAATGAAACGGTACAAAATGAAAATGTGAACTTCACGCTTAAATCTATTGAGTTCACTGATGTATCCACTGTAATTAGCTATGAACAAGTGGTTTCTGGTGAACTCCTAAAAAAGTGGCAAAGTGTGACACCTGTTTTCTATGTAACAGATGACCTCGGTAATGTGTATATGAATGGAACTAGTGGTGGTGGTACTTCACCTGACAGTGGTAGAACATTCAAAGGAACAAGTGATTTCGATACGATTAAAGAGGGAGCTAGTAAACTTATCATTCAACCTGTTCAAATTGCAAGTCTCAATTATGGAAAAGGTCATACAAAAATTGAGCTTGAGCCTATTGTCATCGACTTAAAAAAATAATAATAATTTGGTTTAATGAATACTTAAAGTAACAGCTTGCAGAGCCGCTTAGACGGCTCTTTTTACTTGTTCAACTAAAGGGGCAGGTTAGTTCAATAAGAAGTGCTTTTGTATGATATTGAAAAAATCTTAATTTCTTGAAACTTTTATTGATGATAGAGTCCACTAATAGGTGAAGGGGGTGAATTGATGGAAGCGGAAATCCACCGATTAGTTAAAAAAGCAATTAAAGGTAACAAAAACGCCTTTGAAAAGTTGGTTCAACATCACTATGAAAGAATCTACCGGACAGCTTATCTTTATGTACATAACGAATCAGATGCATTGGACGTGGTCCAGGAGGCAACCTATCAGGCCTATACATCCATCAACTCGTTAAGAAATCCGGAGTATTTTACGACCTGGCTCACCAGGATTGTGATTAGATGTTCGGGGCGCGTGATAAAGAAAAGGGACAATGTTATTCCAATGAGTGATGAATTATTAGCCAACTTACCGGATGAATCGAATTCAAACATTGAAGAGTCTTCACAGCTTCTACATGCCGTTCAGCAGCTAAGACTGAATTATCGTACAGCCATTATTTTATTCTATTATTACGATTACTCGATCAAAACGGTTAGTAGTGTGATGGAAATCCCAGAGAATACCGTCAAAACATATTTAAGCAGAGGAAAAGCAGAGTTGAAAAAGGTTTATAAAAGTGAGGAGGACAAATGCCATGGATAACAAAGAACTCAATGATTCAATTGAACAAATACCTGTGCCAAAAGAAAAAGTTTTTAACGCCATTTCCAAAGGGATAAACAAAAATGTGGATCGAGGATATGGAAAGAGAAAGAAAAAGAAGGTACTTGCTGGTGTAACAGCTACGGCTGCTATTTTTGGAATCATCGTGGCCTCCGGATTTTTTAATCCTACCATGAATAATGTATTGGCTAATGCACCTTTAATAGGTGCAATCTTCCAAGAATTTAACGATCCAACAGGTGTTGATTTAGCTTATCAAAATGCCGTTACTGAACTAAATCAAGCCGTTACAAAAAATGGAGTGACTGTCAAATTAACTAGTGCGTACTTTGATGGCAGTGTAGTGTCAATTACAGGATTTGTAGACGAAGAAGTTGAAAATGGGGGAAATGAAAAAGGGGAAGTAAGTTTTGATGTTAACTTTGAGCACAATGAAGGGGATCATGATCCTTGGTTAAATGGACCAAGAGCAATTAAGAAAGTGGAAAATGGATATAAATTTCAATGGAAAATGGAATATCCATATAAATCATTCAATGAGAATTTCACTCTCCCTATAACCATTCATAATATCAATGGTATAAAAGGTGAATGGAATTTTAATATACCTATTCAACAAGATAAAAACACTACACTTGCCTTAAATCATGAGCAAGGATACCCGGAAGATGGAGTCAAAATCCGTATTAAAGAAATCCTTACCGCAAAAGCGTCATCTTCACTTGTTTATGAGACTGTGGAAAAATACAAGGGTGATGACTTTATTATTTCAAAAGCTGTTGATGATAAAGGAAATGTATATAGGTTTGGAAACCAAACAGTCCTCGAGGATTCTGAACAAGGAGATGGATATCATAGTACCGTTCGGACAGTGATGCCCAAGCTAAATTCCAACGCTACTTCCCTTACTTTTTATCCGCAGTTAAATATAGCAGACCCAAAAGTAGAGCAGCTATTGGATAGGAAATCATTTACTTTAAAAAGCGAGCGCCTTAATTTAGGCCTGCAGGTAAATGATGTTACTCAAAAAGGTGGGAAATTGGTAATAGATTATCAATTTACAGGGCTTCCGAATCCTTTGAGTAAACGTAAACTTGAAATAGTTAACCATAATTTGGAATACAATTTCTGGTTGGTCGATAAGGAATATTTAACCAAGATCGACCCGGAAAATCCATGGCCTCCTAAAAACCACGGAATTCCATTTAATAAAGTAGAAATGATTGATAAAGCAACAGCACACTTCCAATCTACTTTTGACTTCAACGGAGAAGAAAGGATTGAGAATTTTAAGCTGGAAAACACAATCCTACTGTTCGATTTTTCAAGCTTTGTCTCTTCTGAAGATTTAAAACCATTTACTGTTGAACTTCGATAAGAGAATGTCCGAAAAGATTACTCCTGAAGTTTTAGTTGGGATAGCCAATTCTATTGATTATTGAATCGAATTAAATTTCTCTTATTCAACTGACGGGTGCTTTCGTATTATAAGGTTAACCAGTTTTTACTGGTTGACCTTATTTTTATAGGATTTAATATATCAGTAGCCAGGGTAGGACGTACGGGTGCGTGGG